>NZ_JCAQAV010000024.1:0-75950 GCF_059617925.1 Janthinobacterium sp. JF4
AACTCTCGACCTCAACCTTGGCAAGGTTGCGCTCTACCAACTGAGCTACTCCCGCGTCATCAACAACAGGCCAGCATTATAGAGGGATTACAGGGGCTGTCAACGGGCAATATCTGGTCTTTTGCAAAATATTTGGGGTCGGACCCGAAGGGTACGCCCCCTTTCAATGCAAGTTGCCGGCCTTTTCCTTGATCAAGGGCCATGCCAGGCGCAAGTAATAGAACATCGACCACACCGTCAGCACGCAGGCGATCCACAGCAGCTTTTCGCCCCACACATGGGTATCGATCGCGCCAAAGATCACTTCGTGGTACAGCAGCAGGGGAATGGCCGTCATTTGCGCGGCCGTCTTGATCTTGCCGATCGAGCTGACGGCCACCGATTTCGATGCGCCGATCTGCGCCATCCATTCGCGCAATGCGGAAATCGTGATTTCGCGGCCGATGATGATGAAGGCCAGCACGGCATTGACTCTGTCCAGCTGCACCAGCACCAGCAAGGCGCCCGCCACCATCAGCTTGTCGGCGACCGGGTCGAGGAAGGCGCCAAAGGCCGAGGTCTGGTTCCAGCGCCGCGCGAGGAAACCATCGAACCAGTCGGTGACGGCCGCAACAATGAAGACCAGGGTGGCAACCAGGTTCTGGTCGCCATGCAGCAACATCGACGGCGGCAAATAAAACACGCCGACGACGAGCGGTATCAGGGCCACGCGCAGCCACGTCAGAAGGATGGGAATATTAAAAGGCATAAGGGTGCAATCGGCCGACGGGTAAATTGAATATGAAGAAAGGGTGAAGAAAGCGTCACTAGTCTACATGGCCCCGGGGTATTATCCTAGTCCGCTTGCCGCAGCGCCGGACCAGGCCACCTATCCATTAATGCAGCTGCCTGTAGATTTCTTCCGCGAGTTGCGTGGAAATCCCCTCCACCGACATCAGGTCTTCGACGCTGGCATCGACCACGCCGCGCAAGCCGCCAAAGCGCGACAGCAGCTTCTGGCGGCGCTTGGCGCCTATCCCTTCGATCTCTTCCAGGCGCGAGGTCTGGCGCGTCTTGGCCCGCTTGGCACGCATGCCCGTGATGGCGAAGCGGTGCGCCTCGTCGCGGATCTGCGCGATCAGCATCAGCGCCGCCGATTCCTTGCCCAGTTCCTGCGCCGCGCGGCCATCGACGAACAGCAGGGTTTCCAGACCCACCTTGCGCCCTTCCCCCTTGGCCACGCCGACTATCAGGCTGATATCGAGCCCCAGCTCGGCGAACACCTGGCGCGCCATTTCGATCTGTCCCTTGCCGCCGTCGATCAAGACCACGTCCGGCATCACGCCATCGCCATTCGCGACTTTCTCATAGCGGCGCATCAGCACCTGACGCATGGCCGCGTAATCGTCGCCGGGCGTGATGTCGTTGATGTTGTAGCGCCGGTATTCGCCGTTCTGCATGGCGTGGTGGTGGAACACCACGCACGAGGCCTGCGTTGCCTCGCCCTGCGTGTGGCTGATGTCGAAACACTCCACGCGCAGGCTGTCGAGGTCTTCCGTTTCCAGGCGCAGCGCTTCGGCCAGCGCGCGCGTGCGCGACTGCTGCGAACCCTGCTCGGACAACAATCGCGCCAGCGAAATCTCGGCGCCCTTCTGCGCCAGCTCCAGCCACTGACGGCGCTGCCCCTGCGGCTGGAAGATCAGGTTGATGCGGTGACCGCACTGCTCCATCAGCGCCACCATCAGGGCCGGCTGGTCGAATTCGATATTCAGGATCAGGGTGCCGGGGATGAATTTTTCCGTGTAGTGCTGCGCCAGGAAGGCCGCCAGCACTTCCACTTCGATCGGTTCTTCGGCAATCGCCGCCGCATCGCTGAGCTGGCTGGGGAAGTAGGCGCGGTCGCCCAGGTGGCGCCCGCCGCGCACCATGGCCAGGTTGACGCAGGCGCGTCCGCCCTGCACCAGCACGGCGAGGATGTCGACGTCGGCGTCGCCCGTCGTTTCCATGCTTTGCTGGTGCAGCACGCGCGACAGCGAGGCGATCTGGTTGCGCACCACCACGGCCTGCTCGAATTTCAGCTCGGCGGCGAATGCGTGCATCTTCTTTTCCAGGTCGGCCAGCACTTCGCTCTGGCGCCCGCGCAGGAAGCGCGCCGCGTTTTCCACGTCGTTCTTGTAGTCTTCCTTGCTGATCAGGTCGACGCACGGCGCGCTGCAGCGGCCGATCTGATGCAGCAGGCAGGGACGCGTGCGGTTCGCATACACGCTGTCCTCGCAAGTGCGGATCAGGAACACCTTCTGCAGGATCTGCATCGATTCCTTGACGGCCCAGGAACTGGGGAACGGCCCGAAATACTGGTTTTTCTTGTCCACCGCGCCCCGGTAATACACCATGCGCGGCGCGTCGCCATTCGTGATCTTCAGATACGGATACGACTTGTCGTCGCGGAACAGGATGTTGTAGCGCGGCTGCAGCGCCTTGATCAGGTTGTTTTCCAGGATCAATGCTTCCGCTTCGCTGTGCGTGACCGTCGTTTCCAGGCGCGCGATGCGCTCGACCATCATGGCGATGCGGGGGCTGGCCAGGTTTTTCTGGAAGTAGCTGGAGACGCGCTTTTTCAGGTCGCGCGCCTTGCCGACATACAGCACCTTGTCGGCGGCGTCGAAATAGCGGTACACGCCGGGCAAATTCGGCAGCTTGGCGACGGTGGCCAGCACCTGCGCGCGCGGGTCGGGCGGCGTGTCCGCGGAATTAAGGTCGGGTATTACTTCAGTCATTGCTGGCTCTTAAATGGGGTCAGACCCGCCGGGGGAATACGTCCCAGTGGGGCGCATTCCGATCGAAAAGACTGATCCCGGCATCTCATTGCTACTCAGCCTGCTCCACGATCACGAACGCGACCGCATAGTCTTCTTCGTCGCTGATGGTCACTTGCGCGCTCAGGCGGTGCTGCTCCATGAACTCCGCCAGCACGCCGCTGCAGACGATCATCGGCTTGCCGCTGGGGTGGTTCAGCATTTGCGCGGCGGGCCAGGTCATCGGCATGCGCAAGCCCAGGCCGATGGCCTTGGAAAACGCTTCCTTGGCCGCGAAGCGCGTGGCCAGGAAGCGCACGCCGCGCACGGCGTTCCTGGCGCTGCGGGCGCGGAATTTCTCCAGCTCCTGCGGCCCCAGTATCTTTTTCGCGAAACGCTCGCCGTGGCGCGCCAGAGCCGCCTCGACGCGGGGGATCTTGCAGATATCGGTGCCGATGCCGTAGATCATGCCCTGCTCCTCTGTCAGGCCCTGTGGCCCAGGCGCGTGGCCACCATGATGGCCTTCATTTCGCGCACGGCGTTTTCCCAGCCGACAAACACGGCATGCGCGACGATGGCGTGGCCGATGTTCAATTCAGCGATATCGGGAATGGCGGCGATGGCTTGCACGTTGGTGTAATGCAAGCCGTGGCCCGCATTGACTTTCAAGCCGCGGCCCACGCCAAACAGCACGCCCGCCTTGATGCGCTCGAGCTCCATCAATTGCTTGGCACCTTGCGCATCGGCATAGCGCCCCGTGTGCAGCTCGATCACGGGCGCGCCGAGTTCGGCGGCGGCGGCGATCTGCTGCTCGTCCGCATCGATGAACAGGCTCACGCGAATGCCCTCGCCTTGCAATTGCTGCACCGCCGCCTGCACTTCCTTGAAGTAGCGCACCACGTCCAGCCCCCCTTCGGTCGTCACTTCCGTGCGCTTTTCCGGCACCAGGCAGACATCGGCCGGCTTGATGCGGCAGGCGAAATCGATCATCTCGGCAGTGACAGCCGCTTCCAGGTTCATGCGCGTCAGTAATTGCGGTGCGATGGCGATCACGTCCGCATCCTTGATGTGGCGGCGGTCTTCGCGCAGATGCAGGGTGATGGCGTCGGCGCCGGCCTGCTCGGCCAGCAGGGCCGCGCGGATCGGGTCCGGATACGCGGTGCCGCGCGCATTGCGCAAGGTCGCCACGTGGTCGATATTGACGCCCAGGTCGATGACGGGGCCGGAAGGCTGCAAAAAGCTCATAAAATGGTATCCATAGTGTGCCGCAGTCAATCAACAACTACAGCTGCATTAAATCGATCAATATCTGGCGCGTATTCAAGGTGGCGCCACCCAGTTGATGGGCCAGCAAAAAGCGCATCAGCAGCTTGCTTTGCGCCTGCGTGGCCACGTCAAGATAATCTTCGCGCTCCATGTCGAGCAGGGTCTTGCCCGTGATCTTCGGCCAGGCGTCGGCCGCGCGGGCCGGGCGCGGCCCCCGTTCCGGATCGACCACGTACACCTGCCCCGCCTCGACAGCCTGGCGCGTGCCCGTGCAGCGCGTCAGGTCGGCCGCCACGCCCGTTTCCTTGAGCAGGGCGCGCTCGAACTTGCGCAGCACGATGGGCGGCGGCTCATTGTGCGCCAGTTGATTCAAGGTGGCAACGTAGTGGTCGAACAGGACGGGATGCGGGTCGTCGCGCGCGAGCAATTTGACCAGCAATTCGTTCAAATAAAAGCCGCACAGCAAGGCCGTCTTTTCCAGCGGCAACATGCCGCCCACCCATTCCGCGCCCGTCAAAATGCGCAGCTCGGACTTGCCCGTCCAGCCCGCCTGCAGCGGCTGGAACGTCTGCAGCACGCCACGCAACTGCGAATGGGGCCGCTTGGCGCCCTTGGCGACGAGCGCGATGCGGCCATACTCGCGCGTAAACACGTCGACGATGAGGCTGGTTTCTTTATGCGGATAGCTGTGCAGCACGAAGGCTGGCTGGCCCGTGATGCGACCGTCGCGCGCGGGCGGACGGCTGCGCCGGGGTGCTGCGGAAGGTGCGGCCGGCGGCGCGATGGCCACCGGCGCGGGGACAGGTGCAGATGCGGCAGATGCAGCAGGCGAGGCTGGCGCGATGTCAGGCTGCGCTGGCGTGGTGGTGCTCATGCGTGTAGCGTCGCCCCCGGTTTGCGGATTACTCGTAGCCGTAGGCGCGCAAGCCCGCCTCGTTGTCGGCCCAGCCCGACTTGACCTTGACCCAGATTTCCAGGTACACGGGGCCGCCGAACAGCTTTTCCATATCCAGGCGGGCCTGGGTGGAGACTTCCTTCAGGCGCGCGCCCTTGTTGCCGATGATCATGGATTTATGCGTATCGCGCTCGACCAGGATGGCGGCAAACACGCGGCGCAAATCGCCCTCCTGCTCGAATTTCTCGATCAGCACGGTGCTCGTGTACGGCAATTCGTCGCCGACAAAGCGGAACAGTTTTTCGCGCACGATTTCCGAGGCGAGGAATTTCTCGCTGCGGTCCGTGATGTCGTCCGGGCCAAAGATGGGCTGGTTTTCCGGCAAGAAGCGCTTGATTTCGTTCTGCAAGCCTTCCAGCTGGAAGTGCAGCTTGGCCGAGACAGGCACGATGGCGGCGAAGTCGCGCATGGCGGCGATCTTTTGCGCGAACGGCAGCAGCACGGCCTTGTCCTTGACGCGGTCCGATTTATTGATCACGAGGATGCATGGCACTTCCTTCGGCAGCAAATCCATCACTTGCTGGTCGGCCGGGCCGAACGTGCCCGCCTCGATCACGTACAAAATCACGTCCGAGGAAATCAGGGTGTTCGTCACGGTCTTGTTGAGCGTCTTGTTCAGCGCGTTCGAATGGCGCGTCTGGAAGCCAGGCGTATCGACGTAGATGAATTGCGCGTCCGGCACCGTCTGGATGCCCGTGATGCGGTGGCGCGTGGTTTGCGCCTTGCGCGAAGTGATGCTGACCTTCGCGCCGATCAGCACGTTCATCAGGGTCGATTTGCCCACGTTCGGGCGGCCCACGATGGCGATATAGCCGCAGCGGAAGTTGTCGGGCATTTTGGTGGCTGTCATGCTAGTGTCGATTCTGTTTAGTGTGAGCGGCGATCGCCGGGGCTGCAGGAGCTTGCGCGTCGTCGCTCTGGATGGTGGCAATGCCGGCCAGCTTGAGCTGGGCGGCGCGCGGTTTCGGCTTGCGGCTGGCGGCAGGCGACTTCAACAGCGCCTGCTCGGCCACGTCCAGCGCCAGTTTGGCGGCGGCTTGCTCACCGGCGCGGCGGCTTCCGCCACGGCCGTAGACCTGGATGTTCAATTTCGGCACCAGGCATTCGATCTCGAATTCCTGGCTGTGGGCGGCGCCGTGGGTGGCCACCACGTTGTACTGTGGCAGCGAAATTTTCTTGCTCTGCAAAAACTCCTGCAGCAGGGTCTTGGCATCCTTGCCCAGGGTTTGCGGATCGACCGAGTCGAGGATGGGAATATAGAACGCGCGGATCACCGTGCTGGCGGCGTCGAAGCCCGTGTCGAGGAAAATCGCGCCCAGCAAGGCTTCCAGCGTGTCGGCGAGGATCGATGGACGGCGGAAACCGCCCGACTTCAGTTCGCCTTCGCCCAGGCGCAAAAATTGCGACAATTCCAGCTTTTGCGCGATTTCATACAGCGACTGCTGTTTCACCAAATTGGCGCGCAGGCGCGACAGGTCGCCCTCGTCGATGGACTTGAAACGTTCGTACAGGATGGAAGCGACCACGCAGTTGAGGATAGAGTCGCCGAGGAATTCCAGCCGCTCGTTATGCAAACTGCTGTGGCTACGGTGCGTCAAGGCTTGCTGCAACAGGCCAGCATCCTGGAACGTATAGCCTAAACGGGTTTGCAATAGCTGAAGATTCATTATTGTTTCTGTATCATCTGAGTAATTCGGCTGGCCGCCGCGCGGGAAACGGCGCGGCGGCCATGGTTGGCCCATTACAGACCAGGCCGGCTTAGTGTATGCCGCCCACGCGTTTCGGATTGCTGAAGTTCATCCACACCAGGAAAGCCTTGCCGACGATATTCTCGTTCGGCACGAAGCCCCAGTAGCGGCTGTCCGCGCTATTGTCGCGGTTATCGCCCATCATGAAGTAATTGCCTTGCGGCACCACACACGTAAAACCGTCTTCGTTGTAGTTGCACGCCTCCTTGTGCGGGAAATCCTTCACTTCACGCAAGTTCAACGTGGGAGCGGGCTCGTCGTTGAGGATGCGGTGGCTCACGCCCGTCAGGTTTTCTTCCAGTTGCTTGTGGTAGACCGTGCTTTCATCGTCCAAGTAGTCGTCCAGCGGGGTGTACGCCACTGCCTTGCCGTTGACCGTCAAGCGCTTGTTTTCATAGGTGATTTTATCACCGGGCACGCCGATCACGCGCTTGATGTAGTCTTGCGACATATCTTTCGGATACTTGAACACCATCACGTCGCCGCGCTGCGGATCGTTGACTTCAATGATGCGCTTGTTGACGATCGGCAAACGAATACCATACGTAAACTTGTTCACCAGAATCAGATCACCCACCAGCAAGGTTGGCACCATCGAGCTCGACGGGATCTTGAACGGCTCGTACAGGAACGAGCGCAGGCAGAACACGAGGGCGATGACGGGGAAAAAGCTGCCCGAATACTCGACCCAGGTCGGCTGGCGCAACAGCGCCGCCTCGATGGTGGCGCGGCTGCCGCCCGCATCGGACTTGATGCCTTCGGCGGCCAGCTTGGACTGGCGCGCATCGAAATCAAACAGCGCGCGGTCGGCCGCCTTGCGGCGCTGCTTGGACAGATAAAACACATCCAGGCACCAGACCAGGCCCGTCAACACCATCAGCACGAACAGGATTAAAGCGAAATTTCCTAAAATCACTTGCAGGTTCATTGATTAACCATCCACTTGTAAAATTGCCAGGAATGCCTCTTGCGGGATCTCCACGGAACCCACTTGCTTCATGCGTTTCTTACCCGCTTTTTGTTTTTCCAGCAATTTTTTCTTGCGGCTGATGTCGCCGCCATAGCACTTGGCCAGCACGTTCTTGCGCAAGGCTTTCACGTTCTCGCGCGAAATGATGTTCGCGCCGATGGTCGCCTGGATGGCCACGTCGAACATCTGGCGCGGGATCAGTTCGCGCATCTTGGCGGCCACCTGGCGGCCACGGTACTGGCTGTTCGAACGGTGGACGATGATGGCCAACGCATCGACTTTTTCGCTGTTGATCAGCATGTCGACCTTGACCACGTCAGCCGCGCGGTATTCCTTGAACTCGTAATCCATCGAGGCATAGCCGCGCGACGTCGATTTCAGGCGGTCGAAGAAGTCCAGCACGATCTCGGCCATCGGCATTTCATACACGAGCTTGACCTGGCGGCCGTGGTAGCTCATGTCCATCTGGATGCCGCGCTTGCCGATACACAGGGTGATCACGGAACCGACGTATTCCTGCGGCATGTACAGATTGACCGTGACGATAGGCTCGCGCACTTCCTCGATGCGCGACGGATCGGGCATCTTCGACGGATTGTCGACGTTGATCATGGTGCCGTCGCGCTGGATCACTTCGTACACCACGGTGGGTGCCGTGGTGATCAGGTCCATGTCGAATTCGCGTTCGAGGCGCTCCTGCACAATTTCCATGTGCAGCAAGCCCAGGAAGCCGCAGCGGAAGCCGAAGCCCAGCGCCTGCGACACTTCCGGCTCGTACATCAGGGCCGCATCGTTCAGTTTCAGCTTTTCCAGCGAGTCGCGCAGCGCGTCGTACTGGTTCGCTTCCACCGGGAACAGGCCGGCAAACACTTGCGGCTGCACTTCCTTGAAGCCGGGCAATGGCGCGGCGGCAGGACGGCTGACCAGCGTCACGGTATCGCCCACTTTCGCCGCCTTCAATTCCTTGATGCCGGCGATGATGAAGCCCACCTGGCCTGCCGACAATTGCGGCAGGGATTGCGAACGGGGCGAGAACACGCCGATGTCTTCCACCAGCTGCACCGAATCGGTGGCCATCAGGCGGATCTTGTCTTTCGGTTTCAGGGTACCGTTGACCACGCGCACCAGCATGACCACGCCCACATAGGCGTCATACCAGGAGTCGACGATCAGCGCCTGCAGCGGCGCATCGGGGTCGCCCTTCGGTGGCGGCACCTTGACGATCAGTTGCTCGAGCACGTCCAGCACGCCGAAGCCCGTCTTGGCCGAGCAATGCACGGCGTCGGCCGCGTCGATGCCGATCACGTCTTCGATCTCGGCAATGGCGTTCGGCGGGTCCGCGTTCGGCAAGTCGATCTTGTTCAGGACGGGCACCACTTCCACGCCCAGGTCCAGCGCCGTGTAGCAGTTGGCCACCGTTTGCGCTTCCACGCCTTGCGACGCATCGACGACCAGCAGCGCGCCTTCGCACGCCGACAGCGAGCGCGACACTTCATAGCTGAAGTCGACGTGGCCAGGCGTATCGATCAGGTTCAGGTTGTAGATCTGGCCATCGCGCGCCTTGTAGTGCAGGGCCGCCGTTTGCGCCTTGATGGTAATGCCGCGCTCGCGCTCCAGATCCATCGAATCGAGCACCTGCGCCTCCATCTCGCGGTCGGACAAGCCGCCGCACAATTGAATGATGCGGTCAGCCAGGGTCGATTTACCGTGGTCAATATGGGCGATGATGGAGAAATTGCGTATGTTGTTCATTAACTAATATAAGTGCGAAGTTGACGACACTGCTTTAACAGGAATCAGGGGGGTCATGTCCGGGCCAAACAGGGCCAAAACCGGGCGCCCCACTCATGATGAAAAAAAGCGCCCCGAGCAGGACATCTGCATGCCCAGGCGAGCGCTTTTGAAGCGACAGAAGCTGCTGCCTCGGACAGTAGCTTTTTCGACCTCCCCATTTTACCGGATTTCAGAGTAGAAAGCCCGTCTTATGAGGCCGGCACCGGGGCAAGGTGACATTTTCGGCTGTTTTCGGCACCAGAATGGTGCAATGCAGTGTCAATATTGGTATTTAAGCTACATCAGGCGGCGCCGTACAGCCGCTTCGTCGAGGAAATAGTGACACAGCTCCGGCTGCGCCAGGTCGCCGAACAGCACCGGCACCAGCTCATCGAAACGGGCCAGCAGCGAGGCGTCGGACGACGCATCGATGTCGATCACGTCCACGGTGAACGGTTTGTCAGGCGGCTGCAGCAGGAGCAAGGCGTCGAGCATATCCTGGCAAAGGTGGCAGTAACTGCGGGAATACAGGGTGAAGTGCATACGTCGGTGGTTGGCAGCGGAGATCCGGGGTCGGACCCGACGGGGGAATTCAAGCCTGTGGCTTGAATTCCGATCCCGAAGGGACCGACCCCGGCAGTTAAAAGTTACTTCGCCGACGGACGCAGCGAAACGAATTGCGCCACGTCGCCACGGCGCACCAGCACGGCCGACGACTTTTTCGGATCGAGCTTGGCGACCAGGGCATTGAACTGCCTGGCGTCTTTCACAGCAACATTATTCAATTGCAAAATCACGTCGCCAGGCTGCAGGCCGGCCAGGGCCGCCACGCCATCCGCCTCGTCCACTTGCACGCCCGCATCGATTCTCAATTCCAGCTTCTTCGCGGCCGGCACGTCGCTGACCTTCAGTCCCAATGCATTGACGGCTTGCGCTTCCGGCTCCCTGGCGCCCTTCTTCGCCGTTTTCTCGCTTTCCAGCTCGACGACGGTGACGGGAATATCCTGCTGCGCGCCCTTGCGCCAGACGGTCACCGTGGACTTGCCGTTGACGGCGGCGCCGCCTACCAGGCGCGGCAGGTCGGAGGAGCGCTCGATTGCCGCACCATTGAATTTCAGGATGATGTCGCCCGGCTTGATGCCCGCCTTGTCGGCCGGACCGCCCGGCTCCACCATCGACACTTGCGCCCCCTTGGCATTCGGCAAGCCCAGCGATTCTGCCACGTCCTTGCTCACTTCGCCGATCTGCACGCCGATCCGGCCGCGCACCACCTTGCCCGTCTTTTTCAGCTGTTCGCCCACGCGCATGGCTTCATCGATGGGCACGGCAAACGAAATGCCATTGTAGGCACCGGACAAGGTGGCGATCTGAGAATTGATGCCGATTACCTCGCCGCGCATATTGATCAAGGGACCGCCGGAGTTGCCGGGATTGACGGCCACGTCGCTCTGGATCAGCGGCAAGTAGTCTCCCGTGTCGCGCGATTTGGCGGAAATGATGCCGGCGGTGACCGTATTTTCCAGGTTGAACGGCGAGCCGATGGCGATGACCCACTCGCCCACGCGAATCTTGTTCGAGTCGCCGATGGTCAGGCGCGGCAGATTGCCGCCCTCGATTTTCAGCAAGGCAACGTCGGTGCGCGCATCGGCACCGATCACCTTGGCCTTGAATTCGCGCTTGTCCGTCAGGGTCACGTACACCTCGTCGGCGCCATCGACCACGTGGGCATTGCTCAGCACGTAGCCATCGTTTGAGATGATGAAGCCGGAACCGACGCCGCGCTGCACTTCCTGCTCCTGCGGCACGGCACGGCGGCCACCGCGTGGCCCCTGCTGGCGCGGCGTCGGCATGGCGCCGCCAAAGAAGCGGCGCAGGAATTCCTGCATTTCCTGCTCGTCCTGGCCACCGGCGCCGACACCGGTGCCGCCCATTCTCAGGCGCTCGGTGGTGCGGATATTCACCACAGCCGGGCCGACGGCGTCGACCAGGTCCGAGAAATCAGGCAATTTCACGGCCGGCACGGCGGCGTGCGCCTGTGGCGCCAGGCCCAGCATGGCAGGAGCAAGGAAGACGCCAGCCGTACCGAACAATAAGGCGGAAAGCGTCTTCACTGAAAACGCCTTGCTGGCAGCACACATGTTTTTTTTCATGGAAAGGATCTTTTCGAGTATATAAACGGATCAAAACGCGGATCTGGCGACTGCCTGCGTGCATGATTGACCGTCATGACGGAATCCCAGGGGCAGGCCCACCTGATAGCGCGCATGGCAGCAACAATATATCGCAAAAGCAAGACATTGCCTGCGCACAGTGTCAATCGTACCGAAGGCCAATGTCAAGAGGGCAAAGAGGGCGTTAAGCCTGGCATAAGATGGAAAACGCGGCAACTAGCGCTGCGCCAGCGGCCCCGCCTCCAGCGGTTCGGCCGCGCCTGGCGGCACGATAGCAGCGGACAGCGGTGGTAGCGGCCCGACATGGACAGCCGGCTCCCCAGGTGCCGGCTCGACGGCCAGGCGGCCGGCCAGGCGCGCACCGAATTGGGCGCTCAGTGCGTGGCCGCACTGCTCCGAGCGCAGCACGTCACCGATATGGCGATACGCCTCCCAGGCCTGGCGGCCCTCATCTGTGTCGAGGGCGGCAAAAGCCAGTTCGAGTTCGCTCGCCGCCAGCTCGCCATCGGCCAGCGCGGAAATAGTCTCGTGCAATCGTGTATGCGTATCCATGATGGGTCCTGCCATTTCAAGAGGATAGTTGCGGAAACCGGACGCAGCCATGCCAACCTCATACTCTCCAGATTACCAGCGCTTGTCAATCGGCATGTCCAACAACGGTTTCAATTTCTCCGCAATCACTTCGCGCGCACGGAAAATGCGGCTGCGCACGGTGCCGATGGGGCACGCCATGATCTCCGATATCTCTTCATAGCTGAGGCCCTCGATCTCGCGCAGTACGATAGCCGTGCGCAATTCGATGGGCAGCACATCCATGGCCGCATTGACGGTGGCTGCAATCTGCTTGCTGGCCAGCACCGATTCGGGCGTATTGTTGTCGCGCAATTTATTGCCGTCATCAAAGGACTCCGCCTGCTCGGCGTCGGCATCGCTGGACGTGGCGGCGCGCCGCCCCTGCGTGACGAGATAATTCTTGGCCGTATTGATGCCGATGCGATACAACCAGGTATAAAAAGCGGCCTCGCCGCGAAAATGGCGCAGCGCCCGGTAAGCCTTGATAAAGGTTTCCTGCACCACATCTTCGGCCTCCGCCGGGTCATGCACAAGGCGCGACACGAGGCGCATCAAGCGGCGCTGATATTTCGATACCAGCACGTCGAATGCCCGTTTGTCGCCAGCCTGTACCCGCTCGACCAGTAACTGATCATACTCGCGCTCTGTCCTCACGCCCAATGTCCCTGGTGGCATGCAGCGTGGGCGCCTGTATGGATATAGAGTTGGCCCGCTGCAAGAAGTTCAGTGTTCGTCCCACTTTTATTCTTCCCTGTTCCGCGCCGCGATGGCCCGGCAAGCCACGGCCAGCGGGCGGAAGGCGGCGCAACTGCTGCCGCGCTGCACCAGCACATCCGTGCGCCGGCCGGCGGCATCGGCCAGGCACAGCACCAGCAGTGACGGCCACAAGGTCGAGCCCGGCAACAGGCGCAACCCCGGCACCACCACAGGCCCCGGCCCGGCCGGCTCCGCTACCGCGTTGGCAATAGCCTCTGGTAGCTCGCCATGCTCCAGATATACCGCCAGCCGCAACTGGCCAACCGGCGAAATATCAAGCGCCTGCGGCTTTCTGCGCCGGCGCAGCAAAGCCAGAAAAAACACGCCACCAGCCGCACTCAGCAGCGCACCACTCCAGCCCAGCGCGTAGCCGCCCACCAGCTGACCGGACACGGCAGCAACACGCCACGCACCGCTCAAGGGCCAGGCGGCCAGCACCGCGCACAGTCCCAGCACCGCTTGCAACAGGCGCAAACAGACAGGCGAGCGAATGACAGCCGCTACCGCGATCGACATACTTCATGGGAAAAAAAAGGCGCGCCGGCACTATGCCGGGCAAATTCAGGCGCCAACGAGCGTTGGCGCCGAATCAGCGCTCACTACGGTTTGACCGTAGCGAGCGCTTGAAAGTTCCTGCTTATTTCGCTTTGCCGAAAATCAGCGTGCCATTCGTACCGCCGAAGCCGAACGAATTCTTCACTGCATAATCGATCTTCATATCACGCGCCGTGTTGGCACAGAAATCGAGATCGCACGCCGGATCCTGGTTGAAGATGTTGATGGTCGGTGGCGACACCTGATGGTGCAATGCCAGGACCGTAAACACCGCTTCCAGACCGCCCGCGCCGCCCAGCAAATGGCCCGTCATCGACTTGGTCGAGTTGACGACCAGACTCTTGGCGTGATCACCGAAGGTACGCTTGATGCCCATCACTTCCGCCACGTCGCCTTGCGGGGTCGACGTGCCGTGCGCGTTCAGGTACTGAATCTGATCCGCGTTCAAGCCAGCGTTGTTAAGGGCCGCGATCACCGATTTGCTGCCGCCGCTACCATCTTCCAGCGGCGAGGTCATGTGATAAGCATCTGCGCTCATCCCGAAACCATGCACTTCGGCATAGATCTTGGCACCACGGGCCACCGCGTGCTCGTACTCTTCCAGCACCATGACGCCAGCGCCCTCGCCCAGCACGAAGCCGTCGCGGTCGGTATCCCACGGACGCGATGCCGTTGCCGGATCATCGTTGCGGGTAGACAAGGCACGCGCCGAAGCGAAACCGCCCAGGCCCAGTGGCGACACGGTCGATTCAGCACCACCGGCAATCATGACGTCGGCATCGCCGTACTCGATCATGCGCGCGGCGGCACCGATGCTGTGCAAACCGGTGGTACACGCTGTAACGATCGCCAGGTTCGGGCCCTTCAGACCATATTTGATCGAAAGGTTGCCAGAGATCATGTTAATGATCGAGGCAGGCACGAAAAATGGCGAGATACGGCGCGGACCGCGCTTTTCGTACTCGGACTTGGTGTCTTCGATCAGCGGCAAGCCACCGATACCGGAACCGATGATCACGCCGATACGCTCGGCGTTTTCTTCGCTTACTTCCAGGCCGGAGTCCTGCATCGCCTGGATGCCTGCAGCCATGCCGTAATGGATAAAGGTATCCATATGGCGGGCTTCCTTACCGGAGATGTACTCTTCGATATTGAAACCTTTGACTTCACCAGCAAAATGCGTGGTGAATGGCAGTGCATCGAACTTGGTAATCGTGGCAATGCCGGATTTACCTTCAATGATTGCGCCCCACGCCTCGGCAATAGTATTGCCGACAGGTGAAACGCAGCCCAGGCCGGTGACAACAACACGACGGTTTTTAGAACGGCTCAAGCGATTCTCCTGAAGTCGGTCAGACAGGCTTAGGCCTTGACGTGTGCAGTGGCGTAGTCGATCGCCTGTTGCACGGTGGTGATTTTTTCAGCTTGTTCGTCAGGGATTTCCATTTCGAATTCGTCTTCCAGGGCCATGACCAGTTCCACGGTGTCCAGGGAATCGGCGCCGAGATCGTCGACGAAGGAGGATTCGATTTTGATGTCTGCTTCTGCAACGCCCAGTTGCTCAGCGACGATTTTCTTAACGCGTTGTTCGATATCCGACATGTTATGGCTCCAAAGTGTGTGTTACGGAAAGTGCGCGCATTTTATCAGGTTTGCGCGTCCGAATACTAATTTCGGTGTCTGCTGCTAATTCAACCGAAGCTGCTGCTAAAAGATGCGATTATAGACAAAACGGCCCTTGAATCATGCCACAAACACCCGTCCCGTCTACCTTTCACATCAATTCATATACATTCCACCGTTCACGTGCAGGGTCGTGCCCGTGATATACGCCGCTTGCGGCGAGGCCAAAAAGGCCACGGCCGCTGCCACGTCTTCCGGCTTGCCCAGGCGGGACAGGGGAATTTGCGTCAACAGAGCCGCGTGCTGCTCTTCGCTCAGCGCCTTGGTCATGTCGGTATCGATGAAACCCGGGGCGATGCAGTTCACGGTAATGTTGCGGCTGCCGATTTCGCGCGCCAGAGCACGGCTCATGCCTTCCACGCCAGCCTTGGCCGCCGCGTAATTCATTTGCCCCGGATTACCCGACGAGGCCACCACCGACGTGATATTAATGATACGCCCAGTTTTGGCTTTCATCATGCCGCGCAGCACGGCGCGCGACAGGCGGCCGACGGCCGACAGGTTCGTGGAAATGACGCTATCCCACTCTTCGTCCTTCATGCGCATGGCCAGCTGGTCTTGCGTGAT
The DNA here is from genome assembly GCF_059617925.1 of Janthinobacterium sp. JF4. NCBI lineage: Bacteria > Pseudomonadati > Pseudomonadota > Betaproteobacteria > Burkholderiales > Oxalobacteraceae > Janthinobacterium > Janthinobacterium sp. JF4. The sequence goes on from NZ_JCAQAV010000024.1 coordinate 15,792, forward strand.
GCCCGCATTGTTGACCAGGATCGACAGGCTGCCGTAGGTTTTCTGCACTTCATCGACGACTTGCGCGCAGCGCGCCGCATCGGTCACATTCAGGACCAGACCCTTGCCGGCCACGCCTTCGGCGGCCAGATAAGCGGTGATCGCTTGCGCGCCGCTTTCCGAGGTGGCGGTGCCGACCACGGTGGCGCCCTGCTTGCCCAGTTCGGTGGCGATGGCGCGGCCGATGCCGCGCGAGGCGCCCGTGACCAGCACGACTTGATTTGCTAAATTCATGAGTATCCTTAAGAGCAACCGCGGCAGGCAAGCTGCCGCGATCTGATGTTTATTTGAGCTGCGTCAAAATGCGATCCAGCGATGCCTGGTCGACGATGGCGTCGCCCACCAGCACCGGATCGATGCGCTTGGCCAGGCCCATCAGGACCTTGCCCGGACCGCATTCGATCACTTGCGTGATGCCGTCAAGAGCGACCTTTTGCATGGTTTCCACCCAGCGCACTGGGCTCGCTGCCTGGCGTACCAGCGCATCCTTGATGCCGGCGACGTCGTTGACGATGGCCACGTCGACGTTGTTGATCAGGGCGATTTGCGGCGCGGCGAACGTCAAGCCGGCCATGTACTCGCGCAAGCGGTCCGATGCCGGTTTCAGCAGCGACGAGTGGAATGGCGCCGAGACGGGCAGCTTCATGGCGCGCTTGGCGCCCTTGGCCTTGGCCAGTTCGCAGGCGCGCTCGACAGCCGCCGTATGGCCGGCGATGACGACTTGCGCAGGCGCATTGAAATTGACGGGCTCGACCACCAGGGCCGGGTTTTCCGCCGCCGCTTCCGCACAGGCGGCGCGCACGTCGTCATCCGACAGACCCAGCACGACAGCCATCGTGCCCTGCCCCACGGGCACGGCTTCCTGCATGGCTTGCGCGCGGAAACGCACGAGCGGCACGGCATCCTTGAACGAAATGACGCCGGCGGCGACCAGCGCCGAGTATTCACCGAGACTGTGACCGGCCACGACCGTCGGCACGGGGCCGCCGGCCGCCAGCCAGGCGCGGTAGAAGGCCACGGCCGCCGTCAGCATCACCGGTTGCGTGTTGGTGGTCAGATCCAGTTCCTCCTTCGGACCTTCGGCGATCAGCTTGCCCAGGTCGAATTGCAGGGCGTCCGACGCTTCGGCGACGGTCTGCGCAACCACCGGGTTGCCGGCGAAACCGTCGAGCATCGCAATCGCTTGCGAGCCTTGACCTGGGAAAACAAATGCAAATTGTGTCATGTCGACTCCGTTTTTTTAATAGTGTTGCGGGATTACATGCGCGCCAGCACGGCGCCCCAGGTAAAGCCGCCGCCCACGCCTTCCATCATGACGTTGTCGCCCTTCTTGACACGGCCATCGCGCACGGCGATGTCGAGCGCCAGCGGGATCGAGGCGGCCGAAGTGTTGCCATGCTGGTCGACGGTGACGACCATCTTCTCCAGCGGCAAGCCGAGCTTCTTGGCCGTGCTGTTCATGATGCGGATGTTCGCCTGGTGCGGGATCAGCCAGTCGATCTGATCCGCCGTCATGTTGGCATGCGCCAATGCTTCGTGCGCGACCTTTTCCAGCACGGAGACGGCCAGCTTGAACACGGCCGGGCCATCCATGTAGAGGAAGGCGCTGCCGTCCAGCGCGCCGCCAGCCAGGCTGCCCGGCACGCTGAGGATGTTCGAGTGGCGGCCGTCCGCGTGCAGCTTGGTGGCCAGGATGCCCGGCTCCTTGGAGGCAGTCATGACGATGGCGCCGGCGCCGTCGCCGAACAGCACGCAAGTGCCACGGTCGTCGAAATTGAGGATGCGCGAAAACACTTCGGCGCCGATCACCAGCACGTTTTTATGCATGCCCGACTGGATGAAGCTGTCGGCCGTGGCGACCGCATACACGAAGCCGCTGCAGACGGCTTGCACGTCGACGGCGGCGCAGTTATTCGTGATGCCCAGCTTGCTTTGCACGATGCAGGCGGTGCTGGGGAAGCTGCCGAAGAAATCGGGGGTCGAGCTGGCGACGATGATCAGGTCCAGGTCGTTGCCGTTCAGGCCGGCCATTTCCAGGGCCTTTTTGGCCGCTTCCACGCCCAGGTCCGAGGAATTTTGCGTCGGCGCCGCGTAATGGCGCGCCGAAATGCCGCTGCGCGACACGATCCATTCATCCGAGGTCTCGATGCCCTTGGCGGCGAGCTGCTCGGTCAAATCCTGGTTGGTGACGCGCTTCTCCGGCAAGTAGCTGCCGGTACCGATAATTTTGCTGTAAGTTTTGCTAAAAACAGTCATGCAAATACCCGTCCACTAAATGGTAGAGCTTGTTGATGTAGGTTCTTCCGGTACTGGCGTGCGCGGCATCAGCTCGGCGATCAGGCTGGCCAAGTGTGCTTGCACGTCATTTTTTGCCGCATCAAAGGCGCGGCGCAAGGCCCATTCAAACGAATAGGCATCGGCGCTGCCATGGCTCTTGAAGACGAGGCCACGCAAGCCCAGCAGGCTGGCGCCGTTGTAACGCGATGGATTCAAACGGTTGCCGATGGCTTTCAGGGCCCCGCGGGCGATCAGCGCGCCCAGCATGGTAATCGGATTGCGCTTGAATTCGGAAGTGAGCACGTCTTTCATGAGGCGCGCCAGGCCTTCGATGGCTTTCAGCGTGACATTGCCGACAAAACCGTCGCAGACGACGATATCGGTCGTGCCTTTGAAGATATCGTTGCCTTCCACGTTGCCGTAGAAGTTCAGCGCGCCACGCTCGTGGTCGGCCTGCAGCAGCTTCGAAGTGAGCTTCACCACTTCATTGCCCTTGATATCTTCCGTGCCCACATTCAGCAAGCCGATCGTCGGGCGCGCGATGCCTTCCATGGCGGACACCAGCACGGACCCCATGATGGCGAACTGGTGCAAGTGATGCGGTTCGCAATCGACGTTGGCGCCCAGATCCAGCATGTAGGTGGGGCCGTTCTTTTGATTCGGCAAGATGCTGCAGATGGCCGGGCGATCGACGCCGGACATGGTTTTCAATACGTAGCGCGACACGGCCATCAGGGCTGCCGTATTGCCGGCGGAAACGGAGGCTTGCGCCACGCCACTCTTGACCTGTTCGATGGCCACGCGCATGGACGAATCCTTCTTGCGGCGCAGGGCCACTTCCAGGGGATCGTCCATGGTAACTTGTTCGGAGGCATGCAATACCGACAGGCGCGGATGCGTGTCGGCTTTATGTTTTTTCAGTTCGGCACGGATCACGTCTTCCAATCCAACAAGGATCAGTTCGGCTTCAGGCTCATGTTTTACGAAGGAAATTGCTGCGGGGATAGTGACTGAGGGACCGTGATCTCCGCCCATGCAGTCGATAGAAATTTTGATTGTCATTTGTGTTGATTCAATACCGCTGCGGGCGTGCGGCAAGATGTGAATCGGACTGGAGCATATGCAGGGCGCAGCATGTCATGCACCGCCTGAGCAAGCTTGATTCAAAATGACGGGTGCGCAAGATGAATTGCAGCCGATAAAAAAGAAGAAGCGGCGCCACGCCGAATAACCACGCAACACCGCTTTCATCTTACCCAACAAAAACGTCGATTACTCGTCGTTTTTGGTCTTCAACACTTTACGGCCACGATAGAAGCCGTTAGGGCTGATATGGTGACGCAGGTGTGTTTCGCCGGTAACTGGCTCGACGCTCAATTGCGGCGCGACCAGGAAGTCGTGCGAACGGTGCATGCCGCGCTTGGAAGGGGTTTTCTTGTTCTGTTGAACTGCCATGATGACTCCTAATACATAAGTTCTAAAATTTTAGCACAATCGATTGGCAAATACATGCGAATCGAGTATCCCAGCGGCAAAGACTACCCGAAAATAGCCCGGACCGACATCGTTTATTACAATTACATTTCACTACACTTGCCATACTCGATTACAACACGCGTTTGACACGTTCTCTAAACGGGACCTCACAAACCTACTGCGCGTCCCACTATCGCCTCGGCGTTGCTCAGCGTACTTCCGTACGCTTGCGCTACTCAAGACGATATTGGACCGCTCGCTACGGTTTTTGAGGCCCCCTACAAACTACCACTACTACTTAACTTATTCTCTTAACTTATTCTGGCTTCAAGTTTTTCAGTGCCGCAAACGGCGACTGCTTTTCAGTCTTGAGAGCATCGAGCTGCGCCGTATCGGGGCAGACGTCGTGTTTGGGTACCTGCGGCAGAGCCAGCAAGGCTTCATCTTCGATCAGGGCCGCGGCATCCATGCTGCGGCTGCCGACGATCACGTCGATCGTTTCATCGTTGATGACTTCTTCGATCTCGTCCGCGTGCTCGTCATCCTTGCCCAGCATCAGAGTGGTCGTCGAATCAATCGCGTATGCATACGGAGTCAGGCAGCGCTGGCAAACCAGCTGAACGGTGCCGTTGACCGACAAGGTCAGTTGTGGGTAGCCCAGCTTGCTGGTGCCGCCGACGATCTTCCAGGCGATCTCGCCGGAACTATCTGCACAATCCTTGGTCAACCGGGTCATTTCAGCGACAGGAGTTACACCCTCGCGGCTCCCGCTGATACGACAAAAATCAAAGGCGTCGATCACAAAAGCATTCATTGGTAGAAAATTTCCCCGGAAAACCTGCGATAATAACAGGGTTTTTAGCACGGAGTCAAAGCCTAAGCATCTTTTTTGACGCAATCACTGCCATAAACATGACAACTTCATCAACACCGTCATGCCGCATGGAGCCTCAGTTATGGGCTTCGCGCCCTGGAATTTCCGTGAAATTCCGCTGACACCGACTAGCGCGGCCATGCCGGCCGCCATCGACTACCGAATGATACCAACTTCCGCCCCATCGCGCTTGATTCTTGCATCGAGTTCGACTTACCGCAAAGAACTCCTGGAACGCCTGCGGCTGCCTTTCGAGGTGGCCGTGCCCGATCTCGACGAAAGCCCCCTGCCCGGCGAAAGTCCCAGCGCCACGGCCCTGCGCCTGGCGCAAGCGAAAGCGCAGGCCGTGCTCGACCGCCATCCCGGCAGCCTCGTCATCGGCTCCGACCAGGTCGCCACCCTGGACGGCGCGCAGATCGGCAAGCCCGGAAACCACGCGAATGCCCTGCTGCAACTGCAAACCATGCGCGGGCGCCAGACCGTGTTTCATACGGCCCTGTGCCTGCTCGACGGACGCCACTCGCCCGCCGTGGCGCAAGTGGAAGATATCCAAACCCGCGTCACCGTGCGCGACTTGCCCGATGCCGAACTGGACGCCTACTTGCGCATCGAGCAACCGTACGATTGCGCCGGCAGCGCCAAGAACGAAGGCCTGGGCATCGCCCTGCTCGAACGCATCGACAGCGTTGACCCCACCGCCCTCACCGGCTTGCCGCTGATCGCCCTGACGGGCATGCTGCGCAAGGCGGGCGTCACGTTTTTTACCATTTAAATTACCGACAAGAAGAATATGACCGGCACCCTGTACCTGATCCCCAACCACCTTGGCCTGTCCGAAGGCGCAATCGATCCGCTGGCCCACCTCATCCCCGAACAGGTGCGGCACATCACCTCGCAGCTCGATTATTTCGTCGCGGAAAATGCCAAGACGGCGCGCGCCTTCCTGAAACTGATCGGCAACCGGCACCCGCTGGCCAAGCCGCTGCAGGAAATCACGATTTCAGAACTCAACGTAAATACCCCGGCGCAAGCGCTGGCCGGCTTGCTGGCACCCCTGCTGGCGGGCCGCGATGCGGGCCTCGTGTCGGAAGCGGGCGTGCCCGCCGTGGCCGACCCGGGCGCCGACCTGGTACGCCTGGCGCATCAGCACGGCATTAAAGTGCGCCCGCTGGTGGGACCGTCGTCGATCCTGCTGGCCGTGATGGCCAGCGGCTTGAACGGCCAGAGCTTCGCCTTCAACGGCTACCTGCCCACGGACGCGGCCTTGCGCGCCAAGCGCATCAAGGAACTGGAAGTGCGTTCGCGCACTGAAAAGCAGACCCAACTGTTCATCGAAACGCCCTACCGCAACGCCGCCATGCTCGAAGCGCTGGTGGCGCAATGCGCGCCGTCGACCCTGATCTGCGTCGCCACCGACCTGAGCCTGGACACGGAAAGCGTGCAGACGTGGAATGGCGGGCAATGGAAGAAACAATTGGCCGCCGGCAAAGCGCCGGACTTCCACAAGAAGCCGACCGTGTTCTTGCTGCTGGGACAGTAAACGACAAACGCCACGGACATATTATCCGTGGCGTTTTACTTTATTCCACTACGACAATCACTACACCCGACGGGTTCCGGTATTCTTCTGCCCGCCCTTGCCCGTTTCCAATACGAACTTGGCGCCATCGTCGCGGCCCAATACCTTCACCAGGTACGGCATGACTTCGCGCAACATCGGCTCCAGCGTATACGGTGGGTTCAGGATGAACATGCCGCTGCTGTGCAAGCCGAAACCATCCGGCGACGGCGTGTTGACCGTCAGGGTAACGTGCAGCCAGTCCGAGCTGGGCAATTGCTTCAGCTTGTCGGCGAACTGGCGCGATTCCATGCGCTGCAGCACCGGGTACCAGACAGCATACATACCGGACGGAAAGCGCACGAGGGCGTCGGCCAGGGTGTCCTTGACCTTGCGGTAATCCATCTTGTCTTCATAGGGCGGGTCGATCAGCACCAGCGCGCGGCGCGATGGCGGCGGCAGCAGGGCTTTCAGGCTCTGGAAGCCGTCGGCCTTGGTGATGAGCACGCGCTTGCCGCGCACGGTCGGACGCTCGCCCTGGGCCAGCGCATGCGCCTCGACCTTGCGGAAGTTGTCAGCCAGAATCTTGGCATCGGCGGGATGCAGCTCGAACAGGCGCAAACGGTCTTGCTCGCGGCTGACCTTGTCGGCGCAATACGGCGAGCCCGGGTAGTAGCGCATCTTGCCGCTCGGATTCATTTCCTTGATCAGCTTCATGTACTCGGCCAGCGAAGCCGGCAGGTCCGTGCGGTCCCACAGGGGGGCGATGCCCGTTTCGTACTCGGCATTTTTCGAGGCATAACCACCGTCGAGCGCATACACGCCCGCGCCGGAGTGGGTATCGATATAACTATAGGCGGTATCTTTTTGATTCAGATATTGCAACAACTGAATCTGCACATAATGCTTCAACACATCGGCGTGATTACCCGCGTGAAAGGCGTGGCGGTAACTCAACATAAGCTGGCTAATTCCATAATAAAAATAAACAAAGGCGGTGGCGCTGACACCGGGCAGGGCATGAAAACAGACTGGAGGGGGTCAGGCTGCGGGGCCAGGAAACAGCATGGACCAGCGTAATCAGCGCGCAATAACCCGCATTATCCACCAGAAAGGTGGATTGCATCAAAAAACACCCATAAACAAGCGCATGCATTCTCGGGACTGTGGTGGCCGGGCGCGGTAGAATACGCGCATCGGGCGCCCCGCGCCCATCCGCCTACTAATCAGATACGAGCATGCACAGCCTGACCCTCACGACCGATAACCGCGCCGACGTCGCGGCAGCCCTGGCCGGCCCGCGCTGGACGGTGGCTTGCCTGTGCGCGCTGTGGTGCGGCACCTGCGGCAGCTACCGCGCCACGTTCGAGGAACTGGCCGCGCGCCATCCGGACACCGTCTTCGTCTGGGTCGACATCGAAGACCAGGCCGACGTGGTGGGCGACCTCGACATCGACAACTTCCCCACCCTCTTGATCCAGCGCGAGGACAACGTGGCCTTCTTCGGCACGGTGCTGCCCGACGGCGGCCTGGCGCACCGCATGGTGCAGGCGCAGCAGGCCCTCAGCGGGGATGAACTGGCGGCGCTGGCCAGCAGCACGCAGGAGCGGCGCGACTGGCAGCGCGACTGCAATCTGCGCAACCTGCTCGCCGCCACCCTGGCGTAATAAATATCAGGCCAGGCGCAGCGGCAGGCTGCGCAGCCTTTTCCCCGTCAAACTGAACACGGCGTTGGCCACGGCCGGCGCAATCGGTGGCGTACCGGGTTCGCCCACGCCTTCCGGGTGTTCGGCGCTGGCGATGATGACGGTTTCCACCTCGGGCGCTTGCCCCATGCGCAGCACGGGATAGTCGTGGAAATTAGCCTGCTCGGCCTTCCCCTCCTTGAAGGTGATTTCGCCGCCCAACGCCGCCGACAGACCGAACAGCACGGCCGATTCCATCTGCTGGGCGATGATGTTCGGATTGACGGCGATGCCGCAATCGATGGCGCACACCACGCGCTGCACGCGGATTTCTCCGTTTTCCACGGACACCTGCGCCACTTGCGCCACGATGCTGCCAAACGACTGGTGCAGGGCCACGCCGTGCGCATGGCCGGGCGGAGGACTGCCCGCCCTGGCGACGGCCGCGTCGAGCACGGCCAGGTGGCGCGGATGCTTGCGCAGCATGGCACGGCGGAAGGCGATGCCGTCCTGCCCCGCCGCGTGCGCCAGTTCGTCGATAAAGCTTTCCTTGAAAAAGGCGTTGTGCGAGTGGCCCACCGAGCGCCAATAGCCGATCGGCACGGGGCTGTCGGCGATCACGTGGGCGATGCGCTGGTTGGCGATTTCATACGGCATGTCGAATTCGCCTTCGGCCGTGGTCTTGTCCGGTCCCGCACCGGGCAAGCCGAAATTGCGCTGCAAAAACTGGTGCGTGATGGAGCCGCTGACGGATTTATTGTCCCAGGAAGCGATGCGGCCGTGCTCATCGAGGCGGGCCGCAAAGCGGGCCAGCGCGGCGGGACGGTACATATCGTGCTGCGTATCCTGTTCGCGCGTCCACACCAGCTGCACGGGCGCGCCGCCGCACTGCAGCGCGATGGCGACGGCCTGGGCGATCATATCCACTTCCAGGCGGCGGCCGAAACCGCCACCGAGCAGCAGCACTTCGATCGTCACATCCTTCGCATCGACGCCGGCCACTTTCGCCGCCACGTCGACGGCGATGCCGGGCGCCTGCGTCGAGACCCACAGCATCACCTTGCCATTTTTCACCTGCGCGGTGCAGTTGACGGGTTCCATGGCGGCGTGCGCGAGGAACGGGGCGCGGTACTCCGCACTGACCTGCCGCATGCCCTGCACGGCCTTGCTTTCCACCTCGCCGCTGGCGTGATACGCATAACCGGCTTCGCTATCGAGCAGGCGGGCAAACTGCGCATACACGCCGGCGCTGGACAAATTCGCCTGCGGGCCCGCCTTCCACTGCGTCGGCAAGGCGGCGGCCGCCTGTTTCGCGCGCCACCAGGTGTCGGCCACCACGGCGGCACACGAGACGCTGCGCTGCGCCAGGTGCGGCGTCAGGTCCAGCACTTTTGTCACGCCAGGCATGGCCCGCACGGGGGCCGCATCGAACGCGGCCAGGGTATCGCCCAGGCGCGGCGGCAGATGCAGGGCCGCATACAGCATGCCGGGCGGACGCGCATCGATACCGAAACGCGCGCTGCCATTCACTTTGGATGGCGTATCGCGGCGCGGCGCCGGCTGGCCGATCAGTTTGAAATCCCTGGGCAGCTTCAGCACGGGCGTGCCCGGATCGATGGCGGCGGCGCGCTGCGCCAGGCTGGCGTAGCTGGCGCGCCGTCCGTCCGGGTGCAGCACTTCGCCATTTTCCGTGCGGCACTGCGCAGCCGGCACCTGCCACAACGCGGCGGCGGCACCCACCAGCATGGCGCGCGCCGACGCGCCCGCTTCGCGCATAGGGCCCCAGCCATCCTTCACGCTCGACGAACCGCCCGTGACGATCACGCCCAGTTCGCGCGCCGCCTTGGCCACCGTCCACTGGGCCAGCGCCTTTACGCGGCCCTGGTCGTCCGGGTGGAACGGCAGGCTGTCCTTGAGCATGGCGACATTACCGAAGATTTTATCCATGGGCGCCTGCATCAGCTTCACGCTGTTCAAAGGCACGTCGAGCTCCTCGGCCACCAGCATCGGCAGGGCCGTATGCACGCCCTGCCCCATCTCACTGCGCGGCATGGCCAGGGTCACCGTGCCGTCCGTGCCTATGGCCAGCCAGCCGTTCAGTGCCACGGCGCCATCCTGCAGGGGCAGCGGGGCGCTGCCATGCAGGCGCTGGCGCGGCGGCAGCACGCCCCAGCCCAGCACCAGGGCGCCCACGCCGGCCACGCCGAGGCCCAGGCCGCCGAGCAGGAAACGCCGGCGCGACGTGGTGTGTTGTCCGCTCATGAGAACTCCCCTATTTAATTAGTCATCGATCCAGCGCTCCAGCATATCCTGCGCCAGCACCGGACGGCTATAAAAATAGCCTTGCGCGAGTTTGCAGCCATGGCGCAGCAGGAAGGCGGCCTGCTCTTCGGTCTCCACGCCTTCGGCGATCACCGACAAGTGCATGCTCTTGCCCAGCTGGATGATGGCAATCGCGATCGCTTCGTCATTGACGTCGGTCGAAATATCCTTGATGAAGGAGCGGTCGATCTTCAGCGTCTGCACGGGCAGCTGCTTCAGATACGCGAGCGAGGAATAACCGGTGCCGAAATCGTCGATGGCCAGGCCCACGCCGATGGCGTGCAAGTCGTTGATGAAGCCGAGCGCGTCGCCCGTGTTCATGATCACCGACTCCGTCACTTCCAGCTGCAGACGCTGCGGCTCGAGGCCCGTTTCCTTCAGGATGGCGGCCACCATGCCGGCGATGCTGCCCCGCTCGAACTGCTTTACGGACAGATTCACGGCCATCTTCGGCACATGCAAGCCCTGCGCCTGCCAGCGCATCATCTGGCGGCACGCTTCGTCGAGCACCCATTTGCCCAACTGGTTGATGAAACCGCTGTCTTCGGCCAGCGGGATGAAGCGCGCCGGCGGCACCAGGCCCAGTTCCGGATGATTCCAGCGCACCAGCGCCTCGACGCCGACCAGGCGGCCCGTGTCGATTTCCACCTGCGGCTGGTAATTCAGGAACATCTCGTTTTTCTCGATCGAGCGGCGCAGGAAGGTTTCCAGGCGCAGCCGCTCGACGCCCTCGCCCGTCATCGACGGCGCATAGAAGCGGTAGCCATTGCGCCCGCGCGCCTTGGCCTGGTACATGGCCACGTCGGCGTTGCGGATCAACATGTTCAAGTCCAGCGCATCGTCCGGATACAGGCTGATGCCCACGCTGCAGGTGACGAACAGTTCATGGCCGGCCACCGTAAATGGCTGGTCGAACATGGTCATCAGCTTTTCCGCCACCTGCGTGGCGCCGTACTCGCCGTCGACGCGTTCAAGCAGCACGATGAACTCGTCGCCGCCCAGGCGCGCCAGGGTATCGCCTTCGCGCAGGCGGGCCGCGAGCTGGCCGGCCACCTTTTGCAGCAATTCGTCGCCGACATGGTGGCCCAGGGTGTCATTGACGTTCTTGAATCGGTCCAGGTCGATGAACAGCACGGCCAGTTGCTCGCCGTCGCGCGCGGCGCGCAGCAAGGCATGCTGCAGGCGGTCGTGGAACAGCAGGCGGTTCGGCAGCGCCGTCAGCGGATCGTGGTGGGCCATGTGGTCGAGCTTTTCCTGCGATTCCCTGATCAGCGTGATGTCGCTGAACACGCCCACGTAATGGGTGGTGGTGGCGTGCGTGTCGCGCACGGCGCTGATGGTCAGCCATTCCAGGTAGACCTCGCCGTTCTTGCGCTGGTGCCAGATTTCGCCGCGCCAGAAACCGCTGGCCTTCAATTCGTTCCACATGGCCTCATAGAACGCCGCGTCGTGGCGCGCCGAGCGTGTCAGCGAAGAATGCTGGCCCACCGCTTCAACTTCGGCATAACCGGTGATCTGCGTGAAGGCGGGATTGACGGTGACGATGATGCCGCTGGCATCGACCACCATCACGCCATCGGCGATATGTTCGAGCACGGTGGCCGACAGGCGCAGTTTTTCCTCGGCTTCCTTGCGCGCCGTGATGTCCGCATACACCCAGATGCTGCCTTCGTTGGGGCGCAGCGGATCGAGCGCGCAGCCGCTGACCAGCGCCCAGAACAGGCTGCCGTCGCGGCGCCGGTACTGGCGCTCCTCGCTGAAATCGCCGCCCGTGGCCAGGGCAGGATACTGGCGCTCGCCGGCCGCCTCGAAGTCATACGAGGTCATGAACACGATGGCGGTAGAACGGCCCGTCATCTCGGCATGGCCGTAGCCGAACAGTTCCTCGCAGCGGCGGTTGACGGAAATGATGCGGCGGTGGCGCACGAACATCACGCCGAACATCACATTGTCGAGAATCGCGCTCTGCTCCGTCAGCAGCGCTTCGATGCGCATCTCGTGGTGCTTGCGCTGGCTGATGTCGGCAATGATGCCATCGACCCAGATGACGCCCTGCTCGCCCGCCTGCGGCTGGCCGTTCTCGGCCACCCAGCGCTCGATGCCGAAAGCGTCGATGATGCGGTATTCCAGCGCATACGGCCGCACCTCGGCCACCGCCTGGCGCACGGCGCGGCGGTGCTCGCGGCGGTCTTCCGGACAGATCAGGTCGGCCCAGGCATGCGTGCTGCCGCGCATGAACTGGCGCGCCGAATAGCCGGCGATGTCTTCAATGGCATCGCTGACGAAGTCGATGGGGCCGTCGGGCCGGTAGCGGAAGACGGCGCCCGGCACCTGCGTGACGATGGTGCGGAAACGTTCTTCGCGCTGGCCCACATCCTCGAACAGCTGGCCGATGGCCGCGCGCATTTGTTCGAGCTGGGCCGTCAGGCGACCCAGCTCGTCATTGCTGTGCGAGGCCAGGGGCGTGTCGAAATCCCCGTGCGACAGGCGGTCGGAAAAGCGCGTCAGGCGGCGCAGGGGTTTGAGCAGGCGGCGGTTCAGGAACAGCACGATCAGCGCCATCGACACGGCCAGCTGCGCACCCAGCACGAAAAGATAGGACATCTGCTTTTCGCGCAACTCCTGCTGGCTGCGCGCATCGTCCATCTCGACGACGACGTGGCCGATGCGTTCGCCGCGCACGAGGATGTCGCGCCCGGCGCGGTACAGATTGCCCACGGGCCGCTGCGGCGCCTGCAGGCGGATGAATTCCGTGTCGCCCTGCCCCAGCACCTTCACCAGCAGCACGGAACGGTCGCGCATCACCGATTCGACCAGCGAATGGGCCGATTCCGCATTCATGTTCCACAGCGACTCCTGCATGCCCAGCGCCAGGATGTCGGCATTGCGCTGCAAGGCCTCGTTCAGGCTGGTGCGCGCCGACTCTCGCTCGTGCACGCCGACCAGCACATAGCTGCCGAAGGTGGCGGGAACGACCAGACCGCCAAACACCACCAGCAGCAAGGCGCCATAGATCGACGAGCCGTACAGCACACGCAGGCTGGCGCGCAGGCGCTGATAAGGTGAATTAAACATGCGGCAAGAGGGCAACAGGGATCAGGCGGGCGATCATTGACTTTACAGGGGAATCGGGTGGTCAGGCGGGAAGAAACTTTATCAGGAGCAATTATGCATGGAAAAAGCGGGAAAAGTCACCAATAAACACGCGCCAGCGACTCCCTCATGTCATATAGACAGGGTTGAAAAACCACACGCGGGCCGGCGCGCCCGGCCGGCGCCAGCAGAAAAACGCGCAGCTTGCTATCATCGCGCCACTTTACCTAGAGGAACCACCATGACCTTCTCCATCTACTCCGCGTCGATCCCCGTCTTCAAACAGATCCTGGGCAGCCTGGCCGCCATCCTGGACAAGGCGGAAACGCATGCGCAAGACAAGAAAATCGACCCGAACGCCCTGCTGCAATTCCGCCTGTTCCCGGACATGCTGCCATTCGTGCGCCAGATCCAGATCGCCACCGACTTCGCCAAGGGCTGCGGCGCGCGCCTGGCCGGCGTGGCCGTGCCGCCGTATGAAGACAGCGAACAGAGCTTTGCAGAACTGAAAGCGCGCATCGTGAAAACCATCGCCTTCCTGGAAAGCCTGCCACAAGCGGACATCGACGGCAGCGAAACGCGCGCCATCACTACCGGCAGCGGCGAAAAGACCAAGCACTTCACGGGCCAGACCTACCTGTTCCACTACGCGCTGCCGCACTTCTTCTTCCACGCGACGACGGCGTACGACATCCTGCGCCACAATGGCATCGAAGTGGGTAAAAAGGATTTTATTGGTAGTTACTAATCGTTAGCGTCAACAGTACCGGGGTCAGACCCTCAATGCCACTCACACAAAAGTCATCGCTGACATGTGAGGGGGTCTGCCCCCAGCCCTTGCCGTTGGGTTAAATCAGGTATTCCGGCGCGGATACCCTTGAGAAAGAATCCGCACCCACACCACTTCCTTCTCCTCATCCGTCATCGACACCCAGTGGGCCACTTCCACCACGCTGCGGCCGCAGCCGCGGCAGATTTCATCGAAGGTCGTCGAGCACACGGCCACGCAGGGCGTATCGGGACGCGGCGGCAATTCCTTGTCAGCCATCAGGACACCTTCGGCAAGCCGAGCTTTTCCCAGCCTTCGGTGCCCAGCGCTTCCAGGGTGGCAATATTCTTGTCAAAAATTTCCGACGCTTCCGGGAACGCCTCGACGGCGCGCGCTATGCTGTCTTCGCGCAGCAGGTGCAGGGTTGGGTAGGGCGAGCGGTTGGTGTAGTTGCTGATGTCGTCCTCGAACGTTTCGGCGAACTGATAGTTCGGGTGGAAACTGGCCACTTGCAGTTCGCCGGCCAGGTGCATGTCTTCCACGGCCGCGTCGGCCACATCGAGGAACTCGTTGTAGTCGAGGAAATCGTTCAGCGTATACGGATGGATCAGCAAGGTCGTATCAATCTGCTCGGGATCCGTGTCGGCCAGGGTTTGCAGCTCGTCCATCAGCATCGCCAGCAGATCTTCCGGATTGCCCGATTCGCACACCACATAGCGGATCTGCTTCTTGACGTGCACGGCCTTGGCAAACGGGCACAGGTTCAGGCCGATCACGGCCTTTTCCAGCCAGGCAACGGTATTGGCGATGATGACGGCGTTGTCGTCATCGTGACGCGGCGGGGTGTTCATATGCAAGACTCTCTATCAATAAGGCGGCCGGCAGCCGAATGGCCGGCCAAAGCCAAATTGTACGCACTCTTTGCGCAGTCTCATACCGGACGGCTGCCAGGCTTGCGCCAGCCTCATCGCCATGTATGCTATAACAGCGGCCGAATCACGCATTGGGCAAATTAAATTTGCAATAATGACAGCATTTGTGAATGGAAACCCTGCCGTTTCCCACTTATTGCCGCTTATTTCCTGTCATCATGCTGACATAATTCTTGACTCCTGCATGTGGATATACGTACACTCGCAGCTTGATCATGGGTCTGTCCGATGTTTCTCCGACGACAACAATGGAACACTATGCACGAAAACTCCTTTAAATCTACCGTCCTGGCGGCGTTGGCCCTGGCGCTTGCGCCCGCCCTCAGCCAGGCGTACGAAGCCGGTGTTGAGAGCGATAACGCGCCAGTCGCTGCAACCACACCTGCCCTGATCCCGATGACCGCCCAGGTCACGGCGAAACTCCCCACCCTCGACAACCGCCTGCAAAAGACCGACCGTCTGCTGAAAAATCTCAGCGACAATTCCGATCCGCTGCGCGAAGCCGACGTCTGGGGCCGCATCCGCAGCGGTTATGCGATTCCCGACATCAACAACCAGCTGGTAGCGAACCACGTCAACTGGTACGCCACCCGCCCCGACTACATCGCCCGCACTACGGCGCGCGCCTCGCGCTACATCTTCCACGTGGTGCAGGAACTGGAAAAGCGCGGCATGCCGACGGAACTGGCCTTGCTGCCGTTCATCGAGTCCGCCTTCAACCCGCAAGCATTCTCCAGCGCCAATGCAGCCGGCATGTGGCAATTCGTGCCCGCCACGGGGCGTGACTTCAACCTCAAGCAAAACATGTTCAAGGACGAACGCCGCGGCGTGCTGACCTCGACCGATGCGGCATTGACCTACCTGCAACGCCTGTATGACATGTTTGGCGACTGGCAACTGGCGCTGGCCGCCTACAACTGGGGCGAAGGCTCGGTGCAGCGCGCCATCAAGAAAAACCAGGCGCTGGGCAAGCCGACCGACTTCGAAAGCCTGGCCGACCTGATGCCGGCCGAAACGCGCAATTACGTGCCGAAACTGCAGGCGGTGAAAAACATCATCGCCAATCCGGCCCAGTTCGGCCTGACCCTGCCCGTGGTCGACAACCAGCCATACTTCACGGCCATCGACAAGACCAGCGACATCGACATCACCGTCGCCGCCCAGCTGGCCGAGCTGTCGATGGATGAATTCAAGGCCTTGAATCCGCAATTTAACCGCCCCGTCATCATCGGCGGCGAAAAGACCAAGATTCTGTTGCCGCAGGAAAACGCCGCCAAGTTCACCACCAACCTGGCGCAATGGGGCCATGCCTTGTCGAGCTGGACCACGCACAAGATCACCAATGCGCGCGAACGCATCGAAACCCTGGCATCGAAATTCGGCACCACTGCCGACGTGCTGCGCCAGGCCAACAATATTCCCCAGCGCACCAGCCTGCGCGCCGGCTCCACCATCCTCGTGCCGAAAACCTCGGCCACGATGAACAAGGACATCACCCAGGAAATCGCCGACAGCGCCACCATGCTGCTGGAAGCGGACCGTCCGGAACGGGCCGCCAAGGCATTGCGCCGCGCCGCCAAGGGTGGCAAGGTGCGAGCCGCGCCAATTTCCCTGGTGAAACCGCGCATCCAGCGCGGCGGCGGCAACAGCCGGGCAAAAGCGCGCCACTGATCGCCTGAGTTGTATTGACGCACCTCACCGGCCGCCACAGCTTTGCTGTCGCGGCCGGTTGCACATCCGCCCACCCATCCAGACAGGAGTCGCCATGGCTTTCTTGCAAGGCAAAAAAATCCTCATCACGGGCCTGCTGTCGAACCGTTCGATTGCCTATGGCATCGCCAAGGCTTGCCACCGTGAAGGCGCCACCCTCGCCTTCACCTATGTGGGCGAACGCTTCAAGGAGCGCATCACGGAATTTGCGGCAGAATTCGGCAGCGAACTGGTATTCGACTGCGACGTTTCCAGCGATGAACAGATCAGCGCCGTCTTCAGCGACCTGGCGCAGCATTGGGAACATTTGGATGGCCTGGTCCACGCCATCGGCTTCGCGCCGCGCGAGGCGATCGCCGGCGACTTCCTCGACGGCCTGTCGCGCGACAGCTTCCGCATCGCGCACGATATTTCCGCCTACAGTTTTCCTGCCATGGCCAAGGCCGCCCTGCCCCTGCTGCATCCGGGCGCTTCGGTCCTGACCCTGACCTACCTGGGTGCCATGCGCGCCGTGCCCTATTACAACACCATGGGCCTGGCCAAGGCCTCGCTGGAAGCGTCCGTGCGCTACCTGGCCGAATCGCTGGGCCCGCGCGGCATCCGCGCCAACGGCATCTCCGCCGGCCCCATCAAGACCCTGGCCGCGTCCGGCATCAAGGATTTCAGCAAACTGCTGGGCTTTGTGGCCGAACACGCCCCGCTGCGGCGCAACGTCACCATCGAGGAAGTGGGCAACACGGCCGCCTTTTTGTTGTCCGACCTGGCCTCGGGCATCACGGGCGAGATTACCTACGTCGATGGCGGTTTTTCGCAAGTGATGGCCGTCAATCCCGAAGTAGAGTGATGCGGTGATGGCCGATATCTTTCGGCTGTCACATGACAACCGAAAGATGTTGACATACATTCGAGACATCACATGGCGCGCTCCTCGCACCCGAAGAAAGAAATCGAAGCGGCGCCGCGCCACGCGGAAAGCCAGGGCTGGAGAGTGGAAATGGGCGGCAGCCATGCCTGGGGGAAAATATATTGCCCCTACAATGACGGCGGCTGCCGCTGCGGCGAATTTTGCATCGCCTGCATCTGGCGCACGCCGAAAAATCCGGGCAACCACGCGCGCGCGATCTTGCGCGTGGTCGATAACTGCACGTTGAATAAGCTGATGCACGACTGCATGCAACGCAAGTCCAGGGGATAGCCATCATGGATTACATCTTTACGCTCAAGTACCGACTGCCCGACCACGAACACGACCTTGGCGCGCTTGCCGAACGCCTGGGCAGCGGCGGCTGCGACGATGCCCTGGCCGGCATCGGCCAAGCGGGACGCCTGGCGCTGGAATTCACGCGCGAGGCCAGCAATGCCAGGGAAGCACTGCTCAGCGCCCTGGCCGACGTCAAAGCCATCGTGCCCGAGGCGGTGCTGGTCGAGGCCTCGCCCGACCTCGTGGGCCTGACCGACGTGGCGCAGGTGCTGGGCCTGTCCCGGCAAAACCTGCATAAACTGATGAGCAAATACCGCCACAGCTTCCCTGTGCCCGTGCATGAGGGCAGCGCCACCATCTGGCACCTGGCCGATGTGCTGGCGTGGCTGCATGCCAAGGGCACGTATCGGCTCAAGCGCAGCCTGGTCGAACTGGCGCAGGTAACCCGGCAAATCAATCTGGCCAGGGAAACGCGACAGGCGCCGCCGCTGCCCGCCGACATCGTGGCCATGCTCAATTAACCGGGCAAAATCTACGTATTCCTACTTATTTCACATAGGAAACATGAGCAAAACGTGGTAGGACTTTCGTTTCTTCCCATTTAGCCCGTGCAAAACGGCATCAAATACGATATAGTGTCGTTGTGCGCTGCAATATGTTCCCTTGAAGCGATGGCAACACCGCAGTACTGCACTACAAACTTAGCAGCTTCGCAAGCCTTAGCGCATCCACAGGATGCCGCTTATAAAGCCCTCCCGCCTTGTGTGTCGCACCTGACACCGTCCCGGCGCAAAGCTTTTGTGCCGAAATTTCTTTCTAGTTGAGTCATTTCGTTTTGGTTGGCGTTGCTATTTTGCGTTCTGCTTTTTGCAAGAACGCTGATTTTTACGAAAGAAAAGAATGACATTTGAATCCTTAGGCCTGCATCCGTCCATCATCGCCGCTCTGACCGAATCGGGCTACACCGCGCCAACCGCGGTACAGTCGCAAGCGATTCCAGCCGCGATCGAAGGCCGTGACCTGCTGGTCTCGTCGCAGACCGGTTCGGGCAAGACCGCAGCATTCATGCTGCCGTCGTTGCACAAACTGGCCAGCGCCGAACAAAGCACCGCCGGCAAGACGCCGAACCAGGAAATGCAAGCATCGCGCGCCCGCGGCGAGCGTCCACGTTTCAAGGCTGCCCAACCAAAAATGCTGGTGCTGACGCCAACGCGCGAACTGGCCCTGCAAGTGACCACCAACACCGACAAATACAGCACCGGCATCCGCCGCATCAAGGCTGTGTCGATCCTGGGCGGCATGCCTTACCCTAAACAGATGCAATTGCTGGCCAAGAATCCCGAGATTCTCGTCGCCACGCCTGGCCGTCTGATCGACCACATGGACTCGGGCAAGATCGACTTCTCGCAACTGGAAATCCTGGTGCTGGACGAAGCCGACCGCATGCTGGACATGGGTTTCATCGACGACATCGAAAAGATCGTGGAAGCGACGCCAGAAGGCCGTCAAACCATGCTGTTCTCGGCAACGCTGGACGGCGTCGTTGGCAACATGGCGCGCCGCATCACGAAAAACCCGCTGGTCATCCAGATCGCCGGTTCGTCGAACAAGCATGAAAACATCACCCAGCGCGTCCACTTCGTCGACGATCTGTCGCACAAGAATCGCCTGCTGGACCACCTGCTGCGCGACGAAACGCTGGACCAGGCTGTTGTGTTCACCGCTACCAAGCGTGACGCCGACACCATCGCCGACCGTCTGAACATCGCCGGTTTCTCGGCTGCCGCCTTGCACGGCGACATGCATCAGGGCGCGCGTAACCGCACCCTGGACGGCATGCGCCGCGGCCAGGTCAAAGTGCTGGTTGCCACCGACGTTGCCGCCCGCGGTATCGACGTGCCAACGATCACCCACGTGTTCAACTACGATCTGCCGAAGTTCCCGGAAGACTACGTCCACCGCATCGGCCGTACCGGCCGCGCTGGCCGCAATGGCCTGGCCATCTCGCTGGTGAACCACGCTGAAGGCATGAACGTCAAGCGCATCGAACGCTTCACCAAGCAATTGATCCCGGTCAATGTCATCGAAGGTTTCGAGCCGAAGAAAACGGCGTCGGCACCACGTTCGAGCGCCCGTCCAGGCGGCTGGAAACCAGGCGACAACCGTGGCGGCGCGAAGCCAGCGCAACGCACGTTCAGCAAGCCCGGCGCACCACGCAAAGACGGCGCACCGAGCACCGGCGGCGGCTACAAGGGTTCCAACCCGCGCAGCACCGACGGCGCACGCCGCAGCTATGGCGACCGTTAATCACGGCGCACCGCCGCCAATAGGCGGCAGGCAATAAAAAGCGGCCACCAGATCACTCTGGTGGCCGCTTTTTCATGTCCGCCGCATTTATTTCTTCGACACTTTCTGGCGCGACAACTTGCGCAGCTTGGCTTGCTCGAAGCGCGCGTGCTGCTCCGGCGTCTCGAGCACCAGCGGCGGCACGGCCACGGGCTTGCGGTTGGCATCGACGGCCACCATCGTGAAATAGCAGCTGTTGGCATGGCGCACCAGGCGCTGCTGGATGTTTTCCGTCACCACGCGGATGCCCACTTCCATCGACGTCGTCCCCGTGTAGTTGATCGAGGCGAGGAACGTCACCAGTTCGCCCACGTGGATAGGCTGCAGGAACATCACCTGGTCCACCGACAGGGTGACCACGTAGCTGCCCGAATAGCGGCTGGCGCAGGCATAGGCAACGCTGTCGAGGTATTTCAGGATGGTGCCGCCGTGCACGTTACCGGAAAAATTGGCCATATCGGGCGTCATCAAGACCGTCATCGTCAGTTCGTGGGCCGACCAGTTCATCGCGCTGTCCAAAGTGTTCTCCAAAGGGGAAAAGAATAAAAAGAGGGGGATGCAAAAACCGGCCCCAGGGGCCGGTTGCCGGGACAGGCTGCTACAGTCCCAGGGTGTCGATGTCGGCCAGCGACTCGCGGCCCTTGTCGGAAATGTCGTGGCCCTCGCCTTCGGCGCGCGCCACGATATGGGCTTTCTTGCCCAGGAAATAGGCCACGTCCGACTCCAGCTTGGTCAGCGGATCGGCGGCGACGGCGCGCAAGCCCATGATGCAGCGGCGCAGGAACAGCAGTTGCTGCGCTTTCTCGGTGATGGACAGACGGCCATCGCGTGCATAGCTGAGCAGCTTCAGGCCGGACAGGCGCTTGGCATTGCGGGCAACGCAAGCGCTGGGGCGCTCGGTCTTGATGCCGCGTGCAACTTGCTCCAGCGCGTCATATTCATCGGTTGTTAATTTCTCGTTCTTCATTACTTTTCCATAAAAGGCCAGGTGTTCGGCCCCCATGGTACGCGCCCCGCTGCGCATCGGCAACAGGCAACGTGAATCGGTCACCGCTCGCGCCGCGAACGGACGACTGAAAGGCGGGCTGGACAGCCCTTATTTATAGCTGCGCAGCAGCAGCCATGCCAGACCACAACCCGCCACGGCGCCCGCCAGCGCCAGTGCCAAAAGGTTTTTGCTGGTCATCACAGGACGACGTCCCAGGTAGATTTTGTTATGCAAGGAATTGCCCATGATGGTCTCCTGTACAAGAATTTTTATGATGTCTCATTATAAGAACAGAATCGTGACGGCCGCATGACACTCGACAGTTAGAGCTTGATTTGTATCCACTCGGCAACATTTATGCGCATTTTTGTTGTTTAAATGGCGTGGCGCCGGCGGCGGCACCGCAGTCCATTTCCGATTGGAAATAAACGCGGTACAGGTCTCCCCGCGACCGCGCATGACGGGTCGCCATGCGCCATGGCTGCGGGCTGCGAGAACTTGCCGCGCGATCCGGTCAATGCATTTTCACGGGCAGTGGTGGCGGCGTCGGCTCCTCGACCGGCACGGGGTCGATGTGGGGCGGCTGTTCCGGCGGCGGCGTGACGGGATCGCCTTCCGGCGGTGGCGGCATATCGGGTTCGGGCGTGCTGTGCGCACGCAACGGGGCAAGATGGAATTGTGGCTGCATGGTGACCTCCTTTGCCCCACTGTAGCCGATGCGGCCAAATCCTGGCGCCCGCCACTGGCAGGCTGCGGGGGAACTAAACGGCGTGGCGTCACTCCAACTTGGCAGGTATCTCCTCCTGCGAGTGCAAGCGATCCCCATGGCGCGCAAGAAAATCCTCTTTATGGCCGAGGCAGCGACCCTGGCCCATGTTGGCCGCCCCCTGAGCCTGGCCCAGGGCCTGGACGAGCAAGAGTACGAGGTGCATTTCGCCTGCGCCGATGGCTACGACTTTTGTTTCAAGCAAGCCCCCTTCCGGCGCTGGCGCATCGACAGTATTTCATCGCTGCAATTCCTGCAGGCGCTAGCCCGCGGCAAGCCTGTCTACACGGAAAGCACGCTGCACGCGTATGTGGAAGACGACTTGCGCCTGCTCAATGCCGTCCAGCCCGATCTCGTGATCGGCGACTTTCGCCTGTCGCTGTCGGTCAGCGCCCGCTTGCAGCGCATTCCCTACATCACCATCAGCAATGCCTACTGGAGCCCTTACGTGCGCCAGCACTACACGGTGCCCAGCCTGCCCCTGACAGGCATGCTGCCCATCTGGCTGGCCGCCCCCCTGTTCCGCCTGATCCGCCCGCTGGCCTTCGCCTCGCATGCCGTGCCCCTGAACCGCGTGCGCCGCCGCCATGGCCTGCCATCCTTGGGCAGCGACTTGCGGCGCATCTATACGGATGCCGACCACACCTTGTACGCGGATATTCCGCAACTGTTCCCGCCGCATGCCATGCCGTCCACGCACGACTACCTGGGCGCCATCATCTGGGCGCCGCCGCTCGACTTGCCGGACTGGTGGCAGCGCCCGGAACTGAGCAGCGGACGGCCCATTATTTATGTCACCCTGGGCAGCTCCGGCCAGGGGCAGTTGCTGCCGCGCGTGCTGCGCGCGCTGGCGCCCCTGCCCGTCACCGTACTGGCGGCCACGGCCGGCACCATCCGCATCGACGCCGTGCCGCCGAACGCCTGTGTCGCGCCCTTTCTGCCGGGCGACGCAGCGGCCCGGCGCGCCAGCCTGGTGATCTGCAACGGCGGCAGCCCGACCAGCCAGCAGGCGCTGACGGCAGGCGTACCCGTCATCGGCATCGCCGGCAACCTCGATCAATTCCTCAACATGCATGGCATCGCGGGGGCCGGCGCCGGCCTGCTGCTGCGCGCCGACCGCTTCCAGGAAACCGCCCTGCGCCATGCCGCCACGCGCATGCTCGACGATGGCCGGGCCAGGCTGGCGGCGCGCCAGCTGGCCACGGCCATGCGCGACTATGTGCCAGGGCAGCGCTTGCTGCCCCATATGCGCGCCCTGTTGGGCCCGTTGCCGCATGGCAGCCAGCCTTGACGGGCGGCGTCGGTTTTTCTTACAGTGCGTCCGGCAACACCTGCACCGCGCCAACAAAAGCACGCCAAGTCATTGATTTCAAAAGAACCTCATGCGTTGGCATGGAAGTCGCTAGGTACTGGCCATGAGCACCTGCCGACAGGACTCAGGCAACACTTCCAGACTCACTCAACCACGAGGTGAACACAATGAAACTCTCCAAACTGAAACTGCTCCCGGCCGCAACGGCACTGGCCATGCTGTGCGCCGCCGGTAGCGCACAGGCGGGCGCCTACGGCTATTCGTACAACAACATCTTCGGCCTGGTGATCGCCGTGCCGACGGGCCAGATCACGGTCGCCAACAGCACCACCATCTCGCGCAGCACGGCCACCCTGAATGGCGTCAGCGTCATCAATGGCGGCTCCGGCTCGCTCGATGCCCCACGCGCCAACGTCGGTGCCGTCACCAAGGGCGAGAATGACTTCACGCAGCAAGGTCCATCGGGCAATTATTCGCGCGGCGATGCGCAGATCGTCAGCACGCAGTTTCCCTCGTTCCCGCCCGGCTCCACCTCCACCCAGGTGGTGAACGTGGCCGAAGCCCACCTCGACGGCCCCGCCGGCACGGCCGACGCCTCCGGGCGCAATGGCTCGACCACGGGCTTTTCCGTCGATTTCATCGTCGGTTCGCCCACGGCAACCCTGAGCTTTGACTTCCTGGCATCGCCCTTCATGCAAGTCTTCCTGCAAAGCACGGTCGGCCAGCTGTCTACCGCAACGGCCAACCTGGTCGTCACCTTCACCATCACGGATGCGACCGGCGCGACGGTATTCAACTGGACACCCGATGGCGCGATCGGGTCTGGCATCTTCGGCGGCACGGAAAACGCCGATGGCGCCAACCTGAACACCAGCCTGGCGACCAATTTCCTCACGCGCGGCAACCTGTTCACCTACGACCCTTCCGGCTGCGGCACGCCCACGGGCACCGGCGTTGGCACAGCGTGCGGCAGCAACTTCAGCTCCGTCAGCAATGCTTTAACGGCCGGCAACTACACGCTGACCCTGAATGCGGTGGAAAGCGTGGACCTGGTGAAACAAGCGGTGCCGGAACCGGGCACCCTGGCCTTGCTGGGCCTGGGTCTGGCCGGCCTGAGCTATGCCCGTCGCCGCAAGGTTGCCGCCTGAAGCAGGCAACAGGAGGGATTCACAGGCGAGGGGCTCTCCTCGCCTTTTTTATGTGGCAAGCCTGTCGGTTTTCCTTACAACGCGGCCGATCAGGAGATGAGGATTTTCATGACTATATTTTCTTGCAGCCGACTGCCAACGGTCTTCTTGGCCTGGCTATTGCTGGCCAGCAGTGGCACCGCCAGTGCCGCCGCCTACGGCTATTCGTACACCAGCGTCTTTGGCCTGGTCATCAGCAATCCCAGCGGCTCCACCACCTTGATCAACAACATCGACCTGTCGCGCACCACCGCCACGCTCGACGGCAGCAGCATCATCCATGGCGGCAGCAATGAGATCGATGCGCCGCAAGCGAAACGCGGCGCCGTCACCAAGGGAGAAAACGACTTTACCCGGCAAGGCATGGGCAATGCCGCGTATGCGCGCGGCGAGGC
This sequence comes from Janthinobacterium sp. JF4, assembly GCF_059617925.1. Classification (NCBI taxonomy): domain Bacteria; kingdom Pseudomonadati; phylum Pseudomonadota; class Betaproteobacteria; order Burkholderiales; family Oxalobacteraceae; genus Janthinobacterium; species Janthinobacterium sp. JF4. Next base: position 40,722 of record NZ_JCAQAV010000024.1, read on the forward strand.
GCAGATCGTCACTTCGCAAATCCCCCCCTTTCCACCGGGCTCGACCAGCACGCATACGGTGAATGCGGCAGAAACCTTCCTCACAAGCGGCGGCAATGCCGACGCCTCGGGACACAATGGTTCCAGCACCGCGATGACGGTCAATTTCGTCGTCGGCCAACCGGGCGCGACCCTGGCCTTCGACTTCCAGGCCCTGCCCTTCATGCAGCTGTACCTGGATGCGCTGGCCGGCACGGGATCGGCGGCCACCACCAACATGGCGCTGACGTTTACCATCATCGATGAAAATGGCCAGATCGTCTTCAACTGGGCGCCCGACGGCACCCTCGGCTCCGGCATCCTGGGCGGCACCGAACTGGCCGATGCCGCCAATCTCAATACCGGTTACGCGCAAACGCCGCTCACCAGCGGCAGCATGTTCACCTACGACCCCAGCGGCTGCGGCGCGCCCACAGGCACGGGCATCGGCACGACGTGCGGCGGGCAGTATAGCGCCGTCACGGATACCCTGGCGGCGGGCAATTACACCCTGGTGTTGAACATGCTGAACAGTTCCGAACTGGCCTACGTGCCAGGCGTCACGCCAGTGGCGCTGCCGGGCACCTTGCCGCTGCTGGCGGCTGGCCTGGCGGCGCTGGCCAGCTTCGTGCCACGGCGCCGGCGCTGGCACTGACGAGGCTGAGACGCCCGCATGGCCTCACGCGCGCCTCACTGCCCCGCCGTGGGCGGCACCAGCAAGTCTTGCAGCGGTCGGCGCAGCGAGCGCGCCCTGGCGGCCGGTCCCGCACCGATACGCCCAAGAAACACGGCCCGTTCAAACACCGCCTCCCCCAGCACGGCCTGGCACCGCACAGCCAGTTCCTGCGCCATTTCCTGCATGCCATCGGTGCGCGAAAAAGTACGCCGTTCGCGCACATAGCGGGCAAAAATCAGCGGCGTCAGTTCCGGCTGCAATTGCAGGCCCAGCTGCGTTGCCGTCAGCCAGAAACGCTGCATGGCGCGGCCGGCCGCCACGTAGTCGTCGATCTGGCGTGGTGGCGCATCGGCCAGCAGCACGAAATGCGCGGCGCAATACAGGCCGGGCAGCAAGTCCATCTGCAGGCGCGGCGCCAGCGTGCCCGCCAGCCAGGTATTGAAGAAATCCACGCGGCGCCAGCTTTGCATGATCCAGCGCATCAGCCGCGCCGTCATGGGGTCGACGCCGAGCGCCTGCTCCGGGATGCGGTCGCTGCTGTAGCGCGCGCCCCATTCGATGACGTCGCGGTGCACCTTGTGCGCTTCGGGCATGGTCAGGCGCAGCTTCGCATTGTCGAACATCAGGCGCGCACAGGCCATGCGCGCCCGCCCGCCTTCGAACCACTGCACGCCGTAACCGGGCGGCAAGCTGGCCGCCAGCGCGGTTTTTTCGCTGGCGCGCAGGCTGCGCGTGCTGAGCCGGCGCCGCTGCACGCTGCGCTGCGGCAGGAAGGCCGCCAGCGGATCGGGCAGCATGCCGGGGCTGTCGACAAATTGCACATCAAACGTGGGCAAGGTGTCGGGCATGGACAGACGCCGGCGCGCCTCCATGCGCAGGCCATGGCTGCTGGCCGCCAGCGCCATGCTTTCGAGCAAGGCACCGAGCGACAGCTGGCTGGGGTGGCCGTCGAGGTCATACACGCAATGGCTGCGCGTATCGAAGCCATGCACGACCACGTGCCGCTGGTCGACGATTTCAAAGCGCCACGGCTGCGTGTTGTCGCCGCTGGGCGCCCAGCGCGCCTGCTCGAGGATGTTTTCCAGCACAGAATCGATCTGCGCGATCAGCGGTGCTTGCGCCATTTATGCCCCCTGCGCCGCGCGCCGGCGCTTGATGATGGCCATCGTCAGGCGCTGCAGCGGATGACGGTTGCCGCCGGGACGCCAGGTATGCACGAGCTTGTTGCGGTAGGCGTCGAAATGCATGCCGTGCGGCGCCGCCATCACCTTGCCGCGTTTCAACAATATCTTCAAGGCTTCCGTGGCGGCCGCGCCCGCGCACAGCTGGCAGCCCATGATGGTCGACGGCCCGCGCCGCTCCTTCAGGTTGATGGCGGACGGGTCGACCAGGTAGGGACCGTGCAAGCCGGCCGGCGCCAGCCCGACGAGAAAGCGCAGGGCTTTTTCTTCCTCGGGCAAGTCGCCCCAGCCAAAATACGCTTCGAACGTCATGCCGCCCGGCAGGAAGCTGAGCACGGCCGTGCCCATGCCCAGCGGCGCGGCCGTGATGGCGGGGATGCCCAGGCGGGCGCACGTGGCGAAGGTCGCCTGGCGCGCGGGAAAGGCGAAGAAATCCAGGCCGTCCACATACAGGTCGACGCCGGCAAAAAACTCGGCCAGGTTGCTGTCGTGTATGCCGTCAGTAAATTGTCTAATCTCCAGTTCGGGATTGATGTCCGTCGCCATCTGCGCCAGTACCGCCACCTTGGGCTGGCCCAGGGTGGACACCATGGCGCCAGCCTGGCGGTTGAAGTTGGCGATATCGAAGGTGTCGAAATCGGCGATGTGAAAGGCGCCGATGCCCAGCCGCGCCAGGGTCAGCAAGTGCACGCCGCCCACGCCGCCCATGCCGGCAATAGCCACGCGCTTGCCGCGCAAGCTGTCCTGCTCCGCCTGCGTGACCCAGCCCAGGTTGCGGGCAAATGCCGCGTGATAGGAAAAACCGTCTGTCATGCTCACCTCTTCTGTGCATCCCTTGCGGACGAAGAAGGTTGGACAGGTGAGCCAGGGATAAGTTCCCCAATGACAGACGAAAGCGCTTAGCGCGCCAGGCGCCGCGGCGCCGCGGCAGCTGCCGGTGCCACTGCGCCCACCTTGAACACGCTGACGATCTGCGCCAGCCCGGCCGCCTGCTCGTTCATGGCCTGCGCCGCCGCCGACGCCTGCTCGACGAGGGCCGAGTTTTGCTGCGTCATGTTGTCCATCTCGACGATGGCCTGGTTGATCTGCTCGATGCCGGCGCTTTGCTCGGCGCTGGCCGAGGAAATCTCGGCCACGATATCGGTCACGTGCTGCACGCTGGAGACGACTTTTTCCATCGTCTCGCCCGCCAGCGCCACCAGCTTTTCACCGGCGCCCACTTGCTCGGCGGAACTGTCGATCAATTGCTTGATCTCTTTCGCCGCGGCGGCCGAGCGCTGCGCCAGGTTGCGCACTTCGGACGCCACCACGGCGAAGCCGCGGCCCTGCTCGCCCGCGCGCGCCGCTTCCACGGCCGCGTTCAAGGCCAGGATATTCGTCTGGAAAGCGATGCCGTCGATGACGGCGATGATGTCGCCGATCTTTTTCGACGAGGCATTGATGGCGCCCATGGTATCGACCACCTGGCTCACCACGCCACCGGCCTGCGTCGCCACTTGCGAGGCGGAAATGGCCAGCTGGTTGGCCTGGCGCGCATTGTCCGCATTCTGACGCACGGTCGAGGTCATTTCTTCCATGGTCGAGGCCGTTTCTTCCAGCGACCCCGCCTGCTGCTCCGTGCGCGCCGACAGGTCGTGGTTGCCGGAAGCGATTTCGCCCGACGCCGTGGAAATGGATTCCGCATCGTTGCGCACCTGGCTCACCAGATGGGCCAGGTTGTCGCGCATGGCCTTGATCGCCATCAGCAAACTGGACGTATCGCCGGGGCGCGTATCGATCTGCGTCGTCAAATCTCCCTGGGCGATTTGCGCGACGATGGCCGCTGCATAGTCGGGTTCGCCACCGAGCTGGCCCAGGATGCGGCGCAGCATCAAGGCCGCCAGGGCACCCACCACCAGCATCAGCGCGCCGCCGATGGCCAGCAGCACGCCCGCCTGGGCCCAGAACTTGTGGTTGATGTCATCGATGTAGGTGCCCGTGCCGATCAGCCAGTCCCACGGCGCAAATTTCACCACCGCATACATCTTCGCCACCGGGTCCTTCACGCCGGGACGCGTGCCGTCCGCCTGCACCAGGCCGATGCGGCTGTTGGCCAGGGCCGCGCGGTAGCGGTCGCCCGACTGTTTCATGTTCTTTTGCGGCACGCCGATGCGCGACGCATTCGGGTGCACGTACAGCAAGTCGGTGCTGAAATCGCGCACAAAATAATACATCTCGTCCTTGACGAAGCTGCCGATGGCCAGCTTGGCCTGCTGCTGGGCCTGTTCACGCGTCAGCTTGCCCGACTGCTCCAGCGCATACGCCTTTTCCACGGAGGCATGGGCCAACTCCACCAGCACCGTCAATTGCTCGACCCTTTCGGCCATCATGGTCTGCCGCAACGAATACAGAGAGAATGACGCGATGAGGACGATGCCCAGCAAGGTGCTGAAACACAGGAGGAGAATGCGCGAACGAAGTGTCATGGGAGCCTGGGTAAAGAATAAAATGTGGAATTATAAACAATTTCCATGTGGAAATCTTTTCGGAAAAGCAAAGCGGGCGGCGCTACCAGGCGGATGCCCGGCAGGCACCGCCCGCATATGTCTTGCTGAAGTCTTGCTGAAAGGTCAGGCCAAGGCTTCCTTGGCCGCCTCTTCCGGCGTCAAGCCGTCGTAGAACTGGTCGGTAAACCACTCGACCTGCTCTTCGATGTGGTCCTGCGCCTGCGCCACGGTGGCGCCACCGGCCACGAGGAAGCCTTCGACCTCGATGCACCAGTTGATCAACTCCAGGGTTTCCGGATCGAGTTCTTCTTTCTTCGCCATCATATTTCCTTGCTTGTTAAATTGCGATCACATCCATCGGCAGCAGTTTAACAGCTTCGCCGCCCCCGCCCCTGCAGTTCAACAATGAAGATTACTTTGCTGCAACGTTTTTGCGTTCCGGATACAGTACCACCTGCACATAATTATGCATGTCCAGATAGCGCTGGGCCGCCAGCTTGACGGCTTGCGGCGTGATGGCGCGCACGCGCTGCGCGTAGCGCAGGATGTGCGCGGGGTCGCGCCCCTGCGTTACCGAACCCATCAATTGGTTCATCCAGTAATTATTCTCCCGCAAGGATTTCTGCTGGCGCGTGATCCAGTTCAGCTTGACCTTTTCCAGGTCCGCTGCGGACGGCCCGTCCATCTTCATCTTGTTGATTTCGGCAAAGGCGGCGGCGATCACCTTGTCGACGTTTTCCGGTCCCGTCGGCAAGTTCAAGGCCACCGAGTAATGGCCATACGGATGCTGGCCCATCGAGGTTTCAAAGCCGCCGCCATAGATCATGCTCATCTTTTCGCGCAGCACTTCGATGACTTTCAGGTTCAGCACCTCGCCCAGCGCCTGCAGGGTCAGCTTTTGTTCGTCCGAATACGCCACGTCGCCATTGAAGGTGATGGAAATCGTGCTTTTGGGCTCGCTGCCCATGTAGATATCCTTCTTGACGACCCCGGTCACCGGGCGCATGCCCACGTCGCGGTAGGCGTGCGCCACGTCGGCCACGGGCAAGGTGCCCAGGTAGCTGGCGATCAGCGGCTTGATCTTGTCGAAATCGAAGCTGCCCGCGAAGATGAAGGTCATGCCGCGCGCGCTGGAAAAGCGCTGGCGGAAGATGTCCAGCGAACGGTCCAGGTCCACCTTGTCGAAGTCGGCCACGCGCGGCACGCCATCGACACGCGGGTTGTCGCCAAACATGGCGTGCTGGATGGCATCGTAGAACACGGCTTCCGGCTGCGCCATGCTGTTTTTCGCCAGGTCCTGCTGCTTGCCAATGAAGGACTGGTACAAGCCCGCATCCTTGCGCACGTCATGGAAATACAGATATACCAGTTGCAGCATGGCTTCCACGTCGGCGCTGCTGGCCGAGCCGCCAAAGCCTTCGCTCAGTTCACCCAGCGAAGCGCCCACATTGACCGTCTTGCCGGCCAACACCTTTTGCAGGTCCAGCGGCGCCAGATCCTTCAGGCCCATGCTGCCGACCACGGCGCTGGCGTAGCGGGCGTTATAGATATCGGCGTCGCCAAACAGGGACTGGCCGCCGAAGCGCGTCGAGCCCATCAGCACCTGGTCATTCTTGAAGTCGGTCGGTTTCAACAGCACGCGCACGCCATTGCCCAGGGTCAGTTCCGTCACGCCGATGGCGCCATTCAACTTTTCAGCGACGACGCTGCCGCCGGCCGGCGGGCCGTCCATCAGCTTGCTGGCCAGGACTTTTTCCGTGCGCGGCTCGACCTTCTGCTGCTCGGCTTGCGCCACGGCGTCGAGCAATTGCTGCCGCGTGGGAACACTGGCGCCCGCTTTCGGCTCGGTGCCCATGAAGACCACCAGTTTCTTTTGCTGGTCAGGGATGACCTTGGCCACCGTCTCGTTGATTTCCTGCAGCGTTACCTGCGGCAAGAGTTCCTGCGCATACAGCAATTCATTGGCGATGCCGGGGATGGCTTCCTGCTCCAGGAAGTTGCGCGAATACTCGGCCACGAAACCGGCCGAATCGGACTTGTCGCGTTCGCTGTATGCGCGCTCGTAATTGCGCAGCATGTTCTTGCGCGCGCGGTCCAGCTCATCCTGGCTGAAACCGAAGCGGCGCGCCCGCTCGTCTTCCTGCACCAGCGCATCGACGGCCGGCTGCACGCCGCCCTTGCCCAGCAAGGCATACGCACTGAACGATTCATAGCCGCGCACCAGCTTGCCCATGCTGCTGCCGCCCTGGATGAATGGGGGATTGGCTTGCTGCGTCAATTCCTGCATGCGCGCGCTGAGCATTTGCCCATACAGGTTTTCGATCATCTGGCGGCGGTAGTCGGCAATGGTGACGGGCTCCTGCGCGGCGCGGATCGGGTAGCGGATGAAGACCGTGTCGTCCGGCGCTTCCTTGTCCGTGATCACCAGCGCTTCAGTCTGCGAGCGCTGCGGCACTTCCGCATACAGGCGCGGCCGCGGTTTCGCGGGGTTTTTCAGCTTGCCGAAATGCTGCTGGATCAGCTTTTCAGCCTGGCTCGGTTCCACGTCGCCGACCACCATCACGGCCATCAGGTCGGGCCGGTACCAGTCTTTATAGAAGCGCTTGATGGCTTCCGGCTTGAACGTCTTCAAGACGGACTCCTTGCCGATCGGCATGCGCTGCGCATAGCGCGAACCGTTCAGCAGCTTCGGATACAAGACCTTGTTCATGCGGTCGCTGGCGCCCTTGCCCAGGCGCGCCTCTTCCAGCACGATGCCGCGCTCGCTGTTGATGTCGGCAGGATTGAACTTCAAGCCATGCGCCCAGTCTTCCAGCACGAGAAAACCCTTTTCCAGGTTTTCCTTCTTGTTCGTCGGAATCGGCAGCACGTACACGGTTTCATCAAAGCTCGTGTAGGCGTTCAAGTCGGCGCCAAACTTCACGCCGATCGATTGCAAGTAGGAAATGAGCTCATTGCGCTTGAAATGCGTGGAACCATTGAAGGCCATGTGTTCCGTGAAATGCGCCAGGCCTTGCTGGTCGTCATCTTCCAGGATGGACCCGGCTTTCACCACCAGGCGCAATTCCACTTTCTGCGCGGGACGGGCATTTTTCTTGATGTAATAGGTCAAGCCGTTCGGCAATTTTCCAACGGTCACTTCGGGTGCCAGCGGCAAGGGATCGCTCAAACGGATTTCCGCCTGGGCCATGCAGGCGCACGCCAGCAAGACGGCGCCCGAGATCAGGCGTAATGTACTCAGCTTCATGTATTCTCAACGGTAAGATTCAGTAGGCGTACCTTACACTGAAATCGTCTTTCCGCCATTAAAAACAGCTTAGGAAAAATTGCTTTTCCCAGGCAACTTTGCCGAATGACAAACGCAACAGTGCCCTGCCAGTTTTGGTCAATTGTGCTAAAGTATTGCCGCCGGTCATGTGGACCGGCACAACGACGTCTTCGGGGCGGGGTGCGATTCCCCACCGGCGGTAAGACCGGCAACGGTCGAGCCCGCGAGCGCTTGTCAGGTTCCGCCTGATGAGGTCAGCAGATCTGGTGAGACTCCAGAGCCGACGGTATAGTCCGGATGAAAGAAGATGTGCAGTAGTGTGATGTCCCATCGCCACGGCGATGCGGCCAGTTGCGTCTATTCGCTTGCCCTGCAGCGTTTTTCGCCTATGCGAGGAGCGTTTCACCATGTTAGTCAACAGCTATACCCTGCTTTCCAACGACCTGGAAGGTCGCATCCAATCCGCCCTGGCCGCCATGCGCGCCGGCATTCCCGTCATCCTGCTCGACGATTTCGACCGTGAAAACGAAGCCGACCTGATCCTGTCGGCCGAGAAACTCACGCACGAAACCATGGCCCTCCTGATCCGCGAATGCAGCGGCATCGTCTGCCTGTGCCTGCCGACGGACGTCGTCAGCGCGCTGGAATTGCCGCCCATGTCGTCCGATAATGGCAGCCGCTACGGCACGCCGTTCACCGTCTCCATCGAGGCGCGCGACGGCGTCACGACGGGCGTGTCGGCCGCGGACAGGGTCACCACCATCCGCGCCGCCATCGCGCCGGACGCCAAGCCGGCCGACCTGGTGCGCCCTGGCCACGTGTTCCCCCTGCGCGCCGCGCCCGGCGGCGTGCTCGAGCGCCGTGGCCACACGGAAGGCTCCGTCGACCTGTCGCGCATGGCGGGCTTGAACCCGGCCGCCGTGCTGTGCGAACTGATGAACCCGGACGGCACCATGATGCGTGGCGACGCTATCGAGCGCTTCGCCGAGCTGCACGGCATGCCGATTCTGACCATCGAAGAACTGGTGGAATGGCGCAGCACGCGCGAACAGTAAACCTGCTTCAGGCAGCGGCCACGGCCTTCGGCAGATGCACGTGCCGGTAGACGAGGCCCGCCGCCAGGCCATACGCGACGGCGATCGTCGCGTAGGCCAGCGGCAAGCGCAGCGACCAGTCCGGCACCATGTGCAGGATGCTGCCGATCACGGCCACGCCCACCAGGGCGCCGATCTGGCGGTTGGCATTCAGGGCCGCCGCCGCGCTGTTCGCATGCTGCTTGCCGGCCACCCGCATCACGGTGGCCGTCATGGCGGGAATGGCGATGCCGATGGCCACGTTCATGACGGCCGTGCCCAGCGCCAGCAGGAAATATGGCGTGCCCGGACGCAATGCCATCAGCAACAGCGCCATCACGGCGCCCACCAGCAAGCCGGCCAGCATGGGCCAGCGCGTGCCATGGCGCGCCGCGATACCGCCCGCCAGGAAATTTCCCACCGTATAGGCCGCCATCATGGGCAGCAGGCGCAAGCCCGACTGCAAGGCATCGGCGCCGCCCGACTGCTGCAGGAATAGGCTCAACAAGAACAGCTGGCCAAACACGCAGAAATTGATCAGAAAACCCACGCCGTTGGCCGCGCCAAAGCTGCTGCTGTGAAACAGTGCACTCGGCAACAACGGATGGCTGCCGCTGCGCTCGCGCCGCAGCAATTGCCCGGCGGACAATACCGTCAAGGCCCCCGCCGCCAGCACACCCGGCGACAGCCAGCCCAGCACGGGCCCTTCGATCAAGGTAAAACTCAGGCCCGCCAGCGCCGCCACGCCCAGCGCATGGCTGAACAGAGACAAATCGCGCGGCTGGCGCGCCGGCGCGGCCAGCAGCAGCTGCGCCATGACGATGGCCAGCACGCCCAGCGGCACATTCACCCAGAACACGCTGCGCCAGCCGAACTGGTGCACGAGGATGCCGCCGATCAGGGGACCGGACGCGCCCGCCACGCCTACCAGGGCCGACCAGGCGCCCAGCATGCGCGTACGCTCGCGCTCGTCGTCAAAGCTGTGCGTCAGCAGGCTCAGGGAACTGGGCATGAACAGGGCCGCGCCCGCGCCCTGCAGCAGGCGCGCCGCCGTCAAAAAATGCCCGTCGGGCGCGGCGCCGCACAGGATCGAGCCGAGGATGAAGACGCCGAGGCCGCCCTGGTACACGGCTTTCGGCCCGTAGCGGTCGGCCAGCGCGCCGCCGGCCAGCAGCAGCGCGGCAAACGTCAAGGTGTAGCCGTCGACCACCCACACCAGGCCCGTCAGCGGTATGGCCAGGTCCAGGGCGATATCGGACAGCGCCACGTTGACGGCAGTGACGTCGAGCATGGCCATGACGAAGCCGAAGGCCAGGGTCAGCAGGATCAAGCCGCTGGCGCGGTGCGGTGTGGGGGCAATCATGATATTTCCTTGCAGGGACAGCGGGGCAGCCATTATGCGAGCGTTGCATGATGCAGTAAACAGGCATAAAATCGGCGCATTGATGCAAAAATGCATCAACAACCGGACGAAGGAAACGCAATGGACTGGGATAACGCGCGCATCTTTCTGGCCATCGGCCGGGCCGGCACCCTGCGCGGCGCGGCGGCCCTGCTGCGCATCGACCAGGCCACCTGCGGGCGCCGCCTGGCCGCGCTGGAAAGCTCGCTGGGCGCGACCCTGTTCCTGCGCACGCCATCGGGCTATGTGCCCACGCCGGCCGGCGAGCTGGCGCTCACGGCCGCCGAAGCGATGGAGCGGGCGGCCGACAAGCTGCAGCGCGAGATGCAGGGCGTCGACAACCGCCTGTCTGGCCTGGTGCGCGTGGCCACCACCGACACCATGGCCAGCCACTTCGTCATCCGCGCCATGCAGCAGCTGCATGCGGCGCACCCCGACATCCGCATCGTGCTCAACGTGGCGCCGGCGCTGGCCAGCCTGACGCGGCGCGAAGCGGATCTGGCCGTGCGCGGCGTGCGCCCCACCGACCCGGATCTGATCTCGCGCCACCTCGTCAAGCGCAGCCTGGGCCTGTATGCCTCAAAAAGCTATCTGGCGGAACGGGGCGAGCCCGTGCGCGGCACGGCGCTGGCCGGGCACGACATCGTCATCTACCACCATTCCGTCACGCCGCGCCATGGGGAGAACATCGCCGGCGAGTCCGTCGCCAACGCCCGGGTCGCCATGGAAGTGAACTCGGCGGCGATGCTGCAGGAAGCCACGCGCGCGGGCCTGGGCGTGGCCGAGCTGGCCACCCACCTGGGCGACATCGACCCGCAGCTCGTGCGCATCTGGCCCGAGCGGGCGGAAAGCTACGACGTGTGGCTGGTCATGCATGCCGACCTGAACCGCTCCGCCCGCGTGCGCGCGGCGGCCGACGCGATTATCCACAGCGTCGCCAGCGTGGCCGGTCAATAGGAACAGAAAGAGCAGCGCGCGCACGCTAGCCGTGCTTGCCGGGGCGGCCTGATGTTAAGATGCCATGATGACCCTATCCGTCTCCCTCATCATCAGCCTGCGCCGCCTGCACCGGGCCACCATGGCCTGGCTGGTCAGCTGGTGGCGCATGCTGCATTTCGCCATCCTCGTGTTTTCGCTGGCCCTGTCGCCCTCGAGCTACAACCGCGACAACCGCCCCATCCTCGCGCACCGCCTGGTGACGAACACGGCGCCCAACCTCGTCTGGTTCAGCGTGGCCAGCGCGCTGGTCAGCCTGGTGCTGATCCGCATCGTCGTCGTCAGCGCGCAAAGCTACGGCCTGTCGCGCTATGCGCTGGAAATGGTGGTGCGCGTGCTGGTGCTGGAACTGATCCCGCTGACGGCCGCCCTGTTCGTGGCCCTGCGCCTGACCCTGCCCGACGGCATTGCATTCGCGCAAATGCGCTCTTCCGGCATGCTCGACACCATGCAGCGCCAGGGCATCGACCTGCTGCGCCGCGAATACTTTCCGCGCGTCATGTCCGGCATCTTCGCCGTGTGGATGCTGGCCATCGTCAGCTGCGTCACCTCGCTGATCCTCGCCTATATCACCATCTACGGCTTTACGCCGTGGGCGCTGCAGGGTTATACGCGCGTCGTGGGGCAGATCTTCAATCCGGCCGTGGCCCTGATCCTGATGCTCAAGGTGATCTTCTTCAGCTTTGCCGTGGCCCTGATCCCGCTGGCCTCGTCCTACTATCCGGACGAGCCGCACGGCCGGCGCAAGCGCCTGTGGGCCGCGCACGGCCTGTCCGAAATGCTGCGCCTGTTTTCCGTCATCCTGCTGGTCGAAGTGGCTTCGCTGATGGGCAATTACTACTGATGCCCCGCCCGCCGCCGCCAGCGATCCCCGAACCACCCATACGAGAGCCAGAATCCATGAGCCAGAGCCAGCCCCCCAATCCCGACCAGGTCGACGTCACGGCGCCCGCCGGTCTCGCGCAAGATGCCGTCTTGCCCGCCCCGCCTCCCGTGCGCCACGCCGAACTGAAGGCGGCCATCCTGCTCGTCTTCATGTTCGTGCTGGTGGTCGGCTCCGTCGTCTATCTGATGTATGCGCGCGGCGCCTTCGAAGCCACGCAGACGCTGGTGCTGACGGCCGACGATTCCGATGGTGTCGGCGTGGGCGCCGACCTGACCTTTTCCGGCTTTCCCATCGGCCGCGTGCAGCGCATCGAACTGGCGCCGGACGGCCGCGCGCGCGTCATCGTCGACGTGCCGCGCAAAGACGCGCACTGGCTGCGCACCAGTTCCATCTTCACCCTGGAACGGGGCATCGTCGGTGGCGCCAAGCTGCGCGCCTACAGCGGCATCCTGACGGACCCGCCGCTGCCCGACGACGCCACGCGCGACTTGCTGGTGGGCGACATGGCGGCGGAAATCCCCCGCCTGCTGGCCGCCGCCAAGGACTTGCTGAACAACGTGGCCAGCCTGACGGGCAGCGATTCCGCCCTCGACGGCACCTTGCGCAACGTGCAGGCAGTGACGGGCAAATTGAGCGGCCCGGGCGGCGCCATGGGCTTGCTGACGGGCGACGACAAGCAATCGCGCCTGCTGGTCGAGCGGGCCAACGCGCTGCTGGTCACGGCCGACCAGCTGGCGCGCCGCACGGATGGCCTGGTGGCCAATGCCGATACGCGCGTCTTTGGCGACAAGGGCGTGATGACGGATGCGCAGGCCACCATCGTGCAGCTGAACGCCCTGCTGGCCGATACGCGCGCCAGCCTGAAAAAAGTCGACGCCGTGCTGGTCGAGGCGCAAGCCGTGGGCGCCAATGCCAGGGCGGCGACGGCCGACCTGGGTCCGCTGCGCGCCGACGTGGAAAGCAATCTGCGCAAGGTCGAGCAGCTGGTCAATGACATCAACCGCAAATGGCCGTTCAAGCGCAATCCGGAGATCACACTGCCATGACCATATCCCGCCCCGCCATCGCCGCCCTGCTATGCACCTTGCTCGCCGCCTGCGCCGGCGGCCCGCCCGTGCCGGACTGGAAAATGAATGCGCAAAGTTCCATCGAACGGTTTCAAGCGGCTTATTTGAATGGCAACACCCTGGTCGAGCAGACGGAATTCCGGCGCGCCCGCAGCCAGGTGGCCGGCACGGGCAAGCTTGAACTCGTGGCGCGCATCGAACTGCTGCGCTGCGCCGCGCGCGCGGCCAGCCTGGCCTTCGAGGACTGCGCCGGCTTTGACGCGCTGCAGGCCGACGCGACAGCCGCCGACCGCGCGTATGCGGCCTGGCTGGCCGGCAAGGGGCAGGCGGCAGACGTCGCCCTGCTGCCGCAAGCGCAGCGGGCGGCCGCCGGCGCCGCCTCCGACACGGCCGCCGCCAGCGCCGTGGCGGCCATCAATGACCCGCTGTCGCGGCTGGTGGCGGCCGGCGTGCTGCTGCGCTCGGGCCGCGCCACGCCGGCGCTGCTCGATACGGCTGTCGCCACCGCCTCGGACCAGGGCTGGCGCCGGCCTCTGCTGGCCTGGCTGGGCGTGCAGCGCCTGCGCGCCGAACAGGCGGGCGACACGCAAGCGGCGCAGCGCATCGCACGGCGCATGGCGATCGTCGAGCAGCCGCTGGCTCCTTGATGCGCCGATGACGATCGGTGGCCCAAGGCAGGCGGAATCAGGCATAATCGAGCCAGGATGACAGCTATGCCGTGCAGGCAGCGAGGTATGACGATGCAGTTCGAGGATTTCGACCTTTCCACGCCCGATACCGGCCGGCAAGCCGCGGCGGCGCCTGGCGATGAGACGCCGGCCGCCACGGCCGTGCGCCTGCAATACCTGCTCGACAATACGCCCTCCATCATCTATTGCACCGTGCCCAGCGGCGACTTCAAGATGACGTTTGTCAGCAACAATGCCTTGAATGTGCTGGGCTACCAGCCCGAGGAGATGGTGGCCGATCCGAACTTCTGGTTCGACCACATCCACCCCGACGATGCGCCCGGCATTTTTTCCAGCCTGGCGCAGATCTTCGTCGAAGGCGCGCGCGCCTACGAATACCGCTTCCGCGTGCGCGACGGCAGCTATCTGTGGATGCATGACAGCCTGCGCCTGGTACGCGACGAACACGGCGTGCCGTTCGAGGTGATCGGTTCGCTGACGGACATCACGGAACGCAAGGGCATGGAAGCGATGCTGCAGGCGCGCGGCGAAGAGCAGCAACTACTGATCAGCAAGTTGCAGGAAGCGCACGACCAGCTGCTGCAATCGGAAAAGATGGCCTCCATCGGCCAGCTGGCGGCCGGCATCGCGCATGAAATCAATAACCCGATCGGCTTCGTCAATTCGAACATGAGTTCGCTGCAAGGCTATGTCGGCACCCTGTTCGACGTCATCGCCCAGTATGAGGCGGCGATGCGCGAACCGCCCGCTGGCGCGGCCCTGGACAAACGCGTGGCCGAGGTGCGCGCGCAGGCCGATCTGGCCTTCCTGCAGGACGACATCGGCGACCTGGTGCGCGAATCGATGGACGGCTTGAAGCGCGTGCGCGACATCGTGCAGGCGCTGAAGGATTTTTCCCACGTGGGCGAGACGGACTGGCAGGTGGCCAGCCTGCATGCGGGCCTGGACAGCACCCTGAATATCGTCGCCAACGAATTGAAATACAAGGCGCGCATCGAGAAACACTATGGCGAGCTGCCGCCGATACTGTGCCTGGCCTCGCAGCTGAACCAGGTCTTCATGAACCTGCTCGTCAACGCGGGCCAGGCCATCAGCAGCGACGGCGTGATCAGCATCCGCACCGGCCACGCCGGCGACTGGGTGTGGGTGGAGATCGGCGACACGGGCGCCGGCATCGCGCCCGAGCACCTGAACCGCATCTTCGAACCGTTCTTCACCACCAAGGCCGTCGGCAGCGGCACGGGCCTGGGCCTGTCGCTGTCGTACGGCATCGTCAACAAGCACGGCGGACGCATCGAAGTGGCCTCGGAAGTGGGCCGCGGCACGCGCTTTACCGTGCACCTGCCGCTGCAGCCCCCTGGCGCCGCAGCGAACGCCTAGGCGTCTTTCGGCGGCGCATACACGCGGATGCTCAGGCGCCCGCCATTCTTGCTTTCGAAATCGAGCAGCTGGGCGATCACGCGGGCCGTCAGCACATGTTCGGCCGCCAGCAGCATCAGGCCATCGCGGCTGATCAGGTCGCGCGACAGCATCATGCCCGGCTCCAGCTGGCCCGACAGCACGGTCAGGTCGCGCGCCGGCGGCTCCGTCTCGTCCATGATGCTGCGGAAGGCGGCCACCACGGCCGGGTCGTAGCGCTTGCCGACGCTGTCGTAGATCAGGGTGCGGGCCTCGTCGGCGCGCAGGCTGCGCTGCACCATGGCGCCGATCTGCAAGCCGTCGTAGTCCGACGCCAGCGCCAGGATGCGCGCGCCCAGCGGAATGGCCAGGCCCACCAGGCCATCGGGAAAGCCGCCGCCGTCGAAACGCTCGAGCTGCGAGCGCAGGATCACGGAAACGGCGCGCAGCTCGTCGAGCGCCATCAGCAATTGCTCGGCGCGCAGCGGATGCTTGCGGAACGCGGCCAGCTGCTCGCCCGTCCAGGCGCTGGCCGGCAGTTCCAGCACGTCGTCGCTCAAGCTGAGCTTGCCGATATCCTTGAGCAGGGCCGCGATGAACACGTCGCGCGCTTCCTGCCCTTCCAGGCCCAGCGCCTGCGCCAGCTTGCGCGCCAGCTCGGCCACCCTGCGCGCATGCCCGGCCAGCTTGCCGCCGCGCATCTCGATCAGGTTGGAAAACACCTTGATGGTCGTCACGAAGGTGGCCTTCAGGCGCTCGTTGGCCGCCTGCACCTCGTCGTGCGACTGTTTCAACTGCTGCGTGCGCGTGGCCACCTTCGCTTCCAGGCTGGCGTTGAGCGCCTGCAGCTCCACGTTCTGGCTTGCCGTCAGCACTTCCAGGCGCTGCTTTTCCTGCTCCAGCGCGCGCCGTTCCAGCGCGTGGCGCACCACCAGCACGATATCGTTGTCGTCCCACGGCTTGGTCACGTAGCGGTAGATCTCTCCCTGGTTGATGGCGTCGAGGATGGACTGGATGTCGGCATAGCCAGTCAGCAGCAGGCGCATGGTGCCGGGCCAGCGCCGGCGCACCTGGGCCAGGAACTGCGCGCCATCCATGTGCGGCATGCGCATGTCGGAGATGACCAGGTCTACCGTCTCGCTCTCGAGCAGGGCCAGGCCGGCCGCGCCGCTCTCGGCCATCAGCACGCGGTAGCCGTGCGGGCGGAACAGGCGGCGCAGCGACGACAGGATATTCGGTTCGTCGTCGACGCACAGGATAGTGGGCGGCGCGGCCGCGGTGCTGGCGCTGGTGTTCATGCTCATGCTGTCCTGTTCGGTCATGGTGCGACGGCCTGCGCCTGGCGCACGGGCAAGGTGATGCGGAAGGTGGTGCCGCGGCCGATGACGCTGCGCACGTCGATGCGGCCATGGTGTTTTTGCACCGTGCTGTAGGCCAGCGACAGGCCCAGGCCCGTGCCCTTGCCGACGGCCTTGGTGGTGAAGAACGGATCGAAGATGCGCGACAGGTGTTCGGGCGCGATGCCGCCGCCCGTGTCCTCGACCTCGATCCACACTTCCGTCGCGTTGTCGTTGCCCGTGCGCAGGGTGATGCGTCCGCGCGCCTCGCCCATGGCATGGGCGGCGTTGACGACCAGGTTCATGATCACCTGGTTCAGTTCGGAAGGCTGGCATTCGATATCGGGAATGTCGCCATACTCGCGCACCACGTCGGCCTTGTACTTGACCTCGTTGTTCACGATATTGAGCGTGGTATCGATGCCCTGGCGCAGGTCGGCCCAGACCCACTCCTGGTGCGCATCCGTGCGCGAAAAATCCTTCAGGTCCTGCACGATGCGGCGCACGCGCGAAATGCCTTCCTTCGACTCGCCCATCAGCAGCGGAATGTCGGTGCGCAGGAAATCCAGGTCGATCTGTTCGCGCAGCGCCCGCAGGCGCGCCGCCACCACGGGGTCGGCGACGGCCGGTTCCGCCTCCTCATAGGCGTCGAGCATGGAAAACAGGTCGTCCAGGTACCCTTCCAGGGTGCCCACATTGGAAAACACATAGCCGATGGGATTGTTGATCTCGTGCGCCACGCCGGCGGCCAGCTGGCCGATCGAGGCCAGTTTTTCCGACTGCAGCAGCTTTTGCTGGGCCAGCGACAGCTTGCTGTTCAGTTCCGTCAGGGCCAGGTTGCGCTCGCGCAATTCCAAATCGGCGATCTGGCGCTGGCGGATATCGTCGGCCAGGCGCTCGTTCATTTCCGCCAGCTGGGCCGTGCGCTTGGCCACCAGGTGTTCCAGGTTGTCGTGCGCCTTGCGCAGCGCCAGTTCCGCAAGGCGCCGTTCGCTCACGTCGCGCAGGGTTTCGATGGCGCCCACCAGGCGTCCCTGGCGGTCGCGCAGGGGCGCCGCCGTGAAATGCAGCCAGTGGCCGTCGGGGCCGATATCGGCAAAGAAATCCTCGGCCTCAAAGGCGCCGGGGATCACGGGAGAACGCTTCAGCTTGCCAAGGTAGAGGTCATTTTCGCCAAGCGCGATGTCGTCGGCCACCAGCAGGTCGGCCAGGCAGGCGCGCGGCTGCGGATAAAACGCCTTCCAGTGGTCGCGCGTGCCGACCATCTCGGCGGCCGTAAAGCCCAGCAACTGTTCGCAGGCGCTGTTCCAGTGCGTCACCACGTGGTTCGTATCGATGGCGAACGTGGCCACGGGATGGCCGTCGAAAAACGCCGATAGCGCGATGGTGTCGCCCTGGCGGCGTTCCGGCGTGGCGGGCCGTGCCTGCCCTGTGTCTGTTTCCATGGCCTCTATCCTGTTCATGCCAGCATGATGCGCGACATTTCATCGAAGGTGTGTTCGGTTTGCCCCAGCAGCGCCAGCCAGGCCGGCTCGTCCAGGGCGATGCTGCGCCAGCCCGCGGGCGACAGGGGCGGCACCAGCGCATCGTCGACGCCGGCCAAGTCGAGCGCCAGGGCGACGGCGTTGGCCATGTGCACGGCCAGCGGCAAGCCACCCGCTTCCAGGCGGTCGATGGCGTGGTGGTCGGCCACCGCCTGCTGTATCGCCGCGGGAAATTTCCAGTAGGCGGCCAGGGCGCTGCCCACCTGCGCGTGATCGATACCGATGACGGCCAGTTCCGCCTCGGCCATCTGGCAGTCATGCGCCTGGCGGTAGCTGCGCACAAGCGCGTGCTCGGCCGGGAAGCGCGTCACCAGCACCAGGGTGCCCAGGTCGTGCAGCAAACCGGCCGTAAACGCCGTTTCGGGATTGATGCCCAGGTGCGGCGCCAGCAGGCGCGCGGCGATGGCCGTGGCCAGCGAATGGCGCCAGAACGCCTGGAAGTCGAAGCCGCCGGCCACCGGCGCGAAGCTGCCCGTCAGGGCGCACGCCGTGACGACGGTGCGGATGCTGTGAAAGCCCAGCACGGAAACGGCTTGCGGAATGCTGGTGACCTTCGATTGCATGCCGTAGAACGAGGAATTGGCGATGCGCAGGGTCTTCGCCGCCAAGGCCTGATCCAGCTCGATCTTTTGCGCCAGCACGTGCACGTCCGTGTCGTCCTGGTCCATGCTTGACAGCAGTTCCAGCACCACCACTGGCAGCGAAGGCAGCTCCTGTATCTGGCGGATGATATGTTCAAAACTGAGCCGTGTCATGCCGCGCCCCCTTGCCGGTAGCGCTGCAGCAGCGCCAGCAGTTCCGCCCCGGCGGAATCGGGCGGCGTGGCGCGGAACAGCACGGCCAGCCGCGCCAGTCGGCGCGCACGCTCCTGCTCGGCATGCGCCTGCGCGGCGGGGTCCGGCGCCTCGTCCATGACAACGTGGCAGCGCTCCACATTGCGCCTGCGCAAGGCCGTCAGGTTCGCCGCCGTCAGGGTGGCGCCCTGGGCCAGCAGCACGGCGCCGCTGGCATCGCTCAGCGCCCGCGCCAGCACCATGCCTTCCTGCGCCTGCTCCATGGAAATCTCGCGTCCGCTTTCACTCATGTATCCGCTCCATGACGACTCAGGGTGACCAGGCTGCCGCGCGAGCGCGAATGCAAGCCCATCGGATGGACGGCCACAGCATACGGCTGGCCATCGATGGCGGCCAGGCAAGGCGTGCCCTGCCCGTCGAATAATTGCGGCAAGACGATCGCCGCCTCGTTGCCCAGCAGGGCCGCGCCCCGTTCGAACAGGTTGGCCGCTGCCGCGTTGATGAAGGCGATCATGCCGTCCTCATCGAGCCCGATCACGGGCAGCGGCAGAAATTGCAGCAATTCGCGCGCGATGCCCAGGCTGACTTCGTCGCGGCTGATCTGATGCTGCTGCTGGCGCACCAGCGCCTGCATGGCGGCATTGGCTGCCGCCAGCGCCTGGTTGGCGTCGCGCAACTGCGCATTCAGGCGCACATTGTCGTCATCGATGCCCTTCAGGCGAAAAGCTTCGGCGATTTGCTCGCGCAACTGCTGGTCGTCCCAGGGCTTGGTGAGGAACTTGAAGATGGCGCCCTCGTTGACGGCGTCCGTGACGGCCTGCAACTCGGTATAGCCCGACAGCATGATGCGGATGGTTTGCGGACACAGCAGCTTGGCCTTGCGCAGGAAGTCGGCGCCCAGCATGCCGGGCATGCGCTGGTCCGACACGATGACGTCGACCGTATGGCTGGCCAGCACGTCCAGCCCTTCCTGGCCGCTGTTGGCAGTGAGGATATGGTAGCCATCGCGCCGCAGCAGGCGCTTGAGGGAAGCGAGGATATTCGGCTCGTCATCAACCAGCAGCAAGATGCGCGGCTGCGCAGCCTGCTGCCCGGCATCCGCCGCCAGTGCCACAGTACCCGGCACACCTTGCTCGTCGTGCACATCCATCGGACCATCCTCTCATCGCCACGGCGATATGGGAGCTTGCCTGGAGGGGAATCTGCCGCGCAAGTGCGTCTTGCGAGTCTTGCGCGGCAGCCAGCTTGCCTTGAAATTATACGACTAAATATTCCGCTATGGCACTTATCCGTGCCGCGCCGGACACGGCGTGTCGCGGTAAAACACAAAGCCGCCCAGGCCGATGGCCTTGGTATCGGCTTTCACGCCATACACCAGCGTGTTCTTGTCCGCCTCGATGCGCAGCAGGTTCAGGTGTTGCACGATTTGCGCGTGCGACAATTCCAGCGAAGGGGTCGGCGCCAATGCCAGGCTTAATTCCGACGTGACCGCATCGTACGCCCAGCGGCCCGGATTATAGAAGGCGAAACCGCCATCGAAACGCAGGCTGCCATCCTTGAACTGGGTCAGGCAAATGCCGGGAAATTCGCTGGGCGGGTTGTACCAGGTGGCGGCCACGGCGGCATCGGCCGGCGTCTTGCCCGGCATCTGCATGCCGGCCGTGCCATCGTTGCCGCCCATGCCGGCGCAAGCGGCCAGCGCCGCGACGCTGGCGGCAGCGGCCATCCGTTTGATCATGATCATGTACATACCCTGTCCCTTGCTTTATAGAAACACCATCTTAGAGCGGGACGGCCGGCCGTTCAAGCGGCCAGCGCACATAAGGCGGATTTAATTGCCCTCGGCCGGCTTCGCCGCCATGGCGGCAGCCTCGCGCAATTTGTCCTTCTTGCTCTTGCGCGCGCCCTTCACGCCGCCGTTGACCGTGTCCGTGACGGGGCTCGCGGGCGCGGGCAGTTGCGTCGGCTCGAAACCGGCCACCACTTCGCGCACGATGCGCAAGTCGTTGCGGTTTTCGATCAGGCGGAAATGCGCTTCCGTGTCAGCCGTCACGAAACTGATGGCCGTGCCGCTTTCGCCGGCGCGGCCCGTGCGGCCGATGCGGTGCGTGTAGTCGACGGCCGAGCGTGGCAAGTCGTAATTGACGACGGCCGGCAGGCCGGCGATGTCGATGCCGCGCGCGGCCACGTCAGTGGCCACCAGCACCTGCAAACGGCACGCCTTGAAGTCGGCCAGCAGCTGGCTGCGCGTGCCCTGGCTGAATTCGCCGTGGAAGGCGCCCACGTGCAGGCCAGCGCGCTGCAGCTTGTCGGCCACGTGTTCGGCCGCGTACTTGGTGGCGACGAACACCAGCACGCGCTCCCACTGCTGCTGCAAAATCAGGTAGCGCAGCAGCTGCGTGCGGCGCGGCACGTCGACCGTGATGGCCCGCTGCACGATGTCGGGCTTGTCCTGCGGTTCGGACGCCACTTCGATGCGCACCGGCGCCGTCAGCAGGCTGTCGGCCAGCGCCTGCACGCTGTCGGGGAAGGTGGCGGAAAAGAACAGATTCTGCCGTTTCGCCGGCAACAGCGCCAGGATGGCGTTGATTTCCTCGGCAAAACCCATGTCCAGCAAACGGTCAGCTTCATCCAGCACGCACAGCGACACGCCGCCCAGTTTCACGGCATTTTGCCGCACCAGGTCCAGCAGCCGGCCCGGCGTGGCGACGACGATATCGGCGCCGCCGCGCAAGTCCATCATCTGCGGATTGATCGACACGCCGCCGAACAGCACGGAAATCTTCAGTTTGACGGGCAGCGGCTTGGCCAGCGCGTGCACCGTCTGTCCCACCTGCGCCGCCAGCTCGCGCGTGGGCACAAGGATCAGCGCGCGCACCTGGCGCGGGCCGGAAACGGGCGCCATCAGCGCCTGCAGCAGCGGCAGCGCGTAGGCGGCCGTCTTGCCGGAACCCGTCTGCGCCGCGCCCAGCACGTCGCTGCCGCGCAGGATGGCGGGAATGGCGGCCGCCTGGATGGCCGTCGGCGCGGCATAGCCGGCCTTGTCGACGGCGCGGACCAGAGCGGGAATCAGACCCAGTGAGGAAAATGGCATAGCGGGCCTTCTTATTATTTAGTCATGAAGTGAGACCGGCCGCAATGTGCGGCCGGTCGGGATATGCAACAGTATAAAGCAGGTACTTACTGCTTGGGCATTTGCAGCTTCGGATGGCCCGTTTCGTCATAGCCCGGCATGCCGCGGCGGATGGCGTGCGAAAAATCCGCGTCGTCGTTCGCGGCCCGCGCGCGCGCCGTGATGTGGCCGCCATCGCGCAGCTGCTGGAAGCTCACGCCGGGCACCAGGCCCTTGACGTCGAACAGATAGCGGTCCAGGTAGCCCGAGGCCAGCAGGCGGTAGTCGAACGGCAGGCCCGGCACGATGCGGCGCACCATCTCGAAGACGATGGTGGTGCAGTTGGCCGTCAGGGTATGGTAGAACTGCGGCCTGGCCTTCAGCGCTTGCGCTTCGTCCAGGTAGGCGAGGAACAGCGAGCGCATGGCCGCCTTGGGCATCATCACGCGGTACAGATGCATGTCCTCGCCCCGCGCATTCGTGCGCACGCGCAGGATGTCGCGCTCGTCGGCGGCGATCAGGCTCATCTCGAAATGCTTGAAGAAGCCGCCGATGGCGGAAAAGCTCTCGCCCTTTTCCTTGCGGATCTCGATGGAAAACGTCAGGAAGCGGCCGTCGGCAAAGCCGAACGAGATCAGGGTGTGCGCAATGTAGGGCCCCGTCCAGTACGACAGCGCCGTGTCCACCGTGCGCAGTTCATCGAGGTCGTAGCTGCGCTGCTCCCACTTGACCGTGTAGTCGTCGTCGCTGCGCCAGTCGAAATTGCGCACATTGTCCAGGGTGACGAGATTGCCCGCCACCTTGCCCGTGACATTGCGCGCCACGTCGTCGGCCCACACGCGCTGCTGTTTCGGCGCAATGAGGCTCCACCACAGGAGCAACAGCATAAAACCGGCCGCATACGGCAGCAGCACGCGCGCATCGCCGCGCGTCCACCACAGCGCGATGCTGGCCACGCCCAGCGCGCCCCACAGCAGCGCGCCGATGGCTTGCGACGCCGTGCCGCCGGACAGCTGGTACCACAGCGCCAGCGCGCCCCACAGTGCAGTCAACAGGAGAATCAGGGAAACGGCCATTTTGCCGAGGGTGGCCAGCACGGAGCGGGCACGCAGTGATAAGAAAGTCATGCCGTGATTATAGGGGCAAGCGCGGGAACAGGTACGCCCGGGCAAGTGCTGCGGCAACAGGCCGCAGCGGCCAAAGCATTGCTTGCCTGATAATTTATTTCATGAGAGCATGCTGTGCAAATAAAATGTATAGACAAGCCAGCCTGTCACGGCAACGCTGCCTTGACCATTCCAGGAGATACCTTGCAGCCCTCTTTTCTCTACGCCCTCGCCGGCAGCCTCAACTCGCTCCTCATCGTCGTCAGCCTGCTTGGCCTGTGGTCGCAGCTGAAAAAGATCTGGCGGCGCAAGCACGATGCCAGCCTGGGCGCAGGCCAGGCGACGGACATCCTGTCGCTCAACCAGTTCAGCGTCAGCTTCCTCGCCTACTGCGCCTTCTTCGTGTATGGCTATTCGATCACGCCGTTCAACCACTACATCGTCTGGCCGCGCCTGATCGCTTCGCTGATCGCGCTCGGCATCCTGCATGAAATCGACCGCGACCGCCGCAGCCTGGCATCGCGCAATGCCCTGCTGGCCTGCGCGCTGCTGCTGTGCGCAGGAATGGCGGGATTGCTGTTCGGCCCCACCTTCACCGATGAAAAGCGCGTGATCTCGCAAAGCCTGATCGTCGCCGTCACCGTGCTGCTGGCGCAGGGCTATGCGCACCAGATCCGCCTGATCTGGCGCTCGGGCAGGACGGGCGCCGTGTCGTTAAAGATGAGCCAGTTCATCCTGGCGATGGATGTCAGCACCATCTTCTTTGCCTGCGTCATGGGACTGAAAACAGGCTGGCCCCTGCTGCTGCTGGCCTGCGTCAGCGCCACGACCAAATTGATCATCATGTGGTTGTTCCGCTGGGAAAAGACCAGCGCCGCCGCGCAGAGCAAACGACAGGCGCCGATGCAATGCTAGAATAGCAACGTTGCCACTGATTGAAAGCGCCGCCATGCATGCTCCCATCCCCATCCTGCGCAGCTTTTCCGAAGCCAAGGCACGCGAGTTCTACCTCGATTTCCTCGGTTTCACCCTGGACTGGGAGCACCGCTTCGTACCCACGGCGCCACTGTACCTGCAGGTGACGCGCGGTGAGCTCGTGCTGCATCTGTCCGAGCATTACGGCGACGCCACGCCGGGCGCGGCGCTGCTGATCCCCGTCGACGACATCGTCGCCCTGCACGCGGAGCTGCAGGCCAGGGATTATCCGTATGCGCGGCCTGGCATCCGCGACGAGGACTGGGGCCGCATCCTGGAAGTGGCGGACCCGTTCGGCAACCGGCTGCGCTTCTGGCAGAGAGCGCAGTAAGGCTACTGTCCGCTCAGGGCGCGCATTTCCGCATACAGGTTCGCCTTGCCCTCGAAGCCGATACCGACCAGATCCGGCATGGTGATATGGCCGTTTTCCACGCGCACGCCATCGGGGAAGCCGCCGAACGGCTGGAACAGATCCGGGTAGGATTCATTGCCGCCCAGGCCCAGGCCCGCCGCGATATTCAGCGACATCTGATGGCCGCCGTGCGGGATGCAGCGGCTGCGCGACCAGCCGTGCTGGTGCAGCATGTCGAGGGTGCGCATGTATTCCACCAGGCCGTAGCTGAGGGCGCAATCGAACTGCAGCCAGTCGCGGTCGGCGCGCATGCCGCCGTAGCGGATCAAATTGCGCGCATCCTGCATGGAAAACAGGTTTTCGCCCGTCGCCATCGGCTTGTCGTAATAGCTGCGCAAGGTCGATTGCAGCTCGAAGTCGAGCGGGTCGCCCGCCTCTTCATACCAGAACAGGTCGTACTGGCGCAGCGCCTTGGCGTAGGCGATCGAGGTGTCCAGGTCGAAACGGCCGTTCGCGTCCACGCACAGCTTTTGCCCATCCTGCAGCACTTCCATGATGGCGTCGATGCGGCGCAGATCCTCGTCCAGCGATGCACCGCCGATCTTTTTCTTGACTACCGTGTAGCCGCGGTCGAGATAGCTGCGCATCTCGTCCTGCAAGGCGGACAGGCTCTGGCCCGGGTAGTAATAGCCGCCGGCCGCATACACGAAGACTTTTTTGCCCGGTGCCCCCGTGCCGTGGCGCTCGGCCAGCAGCTGGAACAGCGGCTTGTTGTCGATCTTCGCCACGGCGTCCCAGATGGCCATGTCGATGGTGCCGATGGCCACCGAGCGCTCGCCATGGCCGCCCGGCTTTTCATTGGTGTACATGCAATCCCACACCTTGTGCGGATCGAGGTTGCCGCCGTCATCCGTCACGAGGCTGGCCGGATCGGCGTCGAGGATGCGCGGGATGAAGCGCTCGCGCATCAGCATGCCCTGGCCATAGCGGCCATTCGAATTGAAGCCGTAACCGACGACGGGCTTGCCGTCGCGCATCACGTCCGTGACGACGGCCACCAGGCTTAACGTCATCTTGCTGAAATCGATGTAGGCGTTGCGGATGGGGGAAGAGATGGGAATGGTCTTTTCGCGGATCTCGACGATTTTCATGCTGGTCTCCTGTGGGTGAAAAACAATGACGTCAGCTTACCCGCGATATGGAGTCGTATAATCGATTCCAATTTAAACCATTATTTACATGAGGTTAATAATGAAAAGCGACGCCACCACGGAAATGGCTTTCTTTGTGCTGCTGGCCAAGCTGGGCAGCCTGTCGGCCACGGCGCGCGAGCTGGGCATCACGCCGCCCGCCGTCAGCAAACGATTGGTGCTGATGGAGCGGCGCCTGGGCGTGCGCCTGCTGAACCGCAGCACGCGGCGCATCAGTCTGACGGGCGACGGCGAAAGCTATCTGCAGCAGGCGCGGCAAATACTCGACGACATCCGCGCCATGGAAGAGTCCTTGGCCAGCGGCAGCGCCGAGCCGAAGGGGCTGTTGCGCGTTAATGCCACCCTGGGCTTCGGGCGCACGGTGATCGCGCCCTTGCTGTCGCAATTCGCCCTGCGCCACCCGCAGCTGGAAGTGCAGCTGCAACTGACGGACAGCCCCATCAACCTGGTCGAGCAGGCGTACGACCTGGGCATCCGCTTCGGCGACTTGCCCGACACCCGCCTATCGGCGCGGCGCATCATGTCGAACCGGCGCTTCCTGTGCGCCTCGCCCGCCTACCTGCAGGCGCACGGCACGCCGCACACCCCCGACGAGCTGGCACGGCACCGCTGCATCGTGCACCGGCAGAACGACGACGCCTACGGCATCTGGCGCTTGAGCAAAGGGCGCGCCACGCACACGGTGAAGGTGCGCGGCACGGTGGCCAGCAACGACGGCGACGTGGTGCTGGGCTGGGCGCTCGATGGGCACGGCATCCTGCTGCGCTCGGAATGGGACCTGGCCCGCTACCTCGACAGCGGCCGCCTGCGCGTGGTGCTAGCCGATTACGCGCTGGCGCCAGCCGACCTGTACGCCTACTACCCGAGCCGGCACCAGCTGCCCGCCAAAGTGCGCGCTTTTATCAATTTTCTCGGCCAGCAGTTGCAGCCGAAAGCGGCCACGGCGGCCGAATCAGGTTAAACTACAATATTGCGATATGGCAATATTATGAAGGAGTAAGTTTTGCTAGTCATACTCGGATTTCTCGTCGTGCTGTTTTCCGTCTTCGGCGGTTTCGCCTTGCAGGGCGGCCACCTGGCGGCCCTGTTCCAGCCGCTGGAACTGCTGATGATCGGCGGCGCCGCGCTGGGCACCTTCTTTGTCGGCAACGACGCCAAGGCCATCCGCGCCACGTTCGCCGCCCTGCCCACCCTGTTCCACGGTTCGCAATACACGAAGGCGCGCTATATGGAACTGATGGGACTGATGTATGAAATCCTCAGCAAGATCCGCAAGGAAGGCCTGATGTCGGTCGAGGACGATATCGACGACCCGTACCGCAGCGCCATCTTCGTGAAATACCCGTACACGCTCGGCGACGAGCACATCCTGGAATTCATCACCGATTATTTGCGCCTGATGGTGTCGGGCAATATGGATGCCTATCAGATCGAAAACCTGATGGATAAC
This sequence comes from Janthinobacterium sp. JF4, assembly GCF_059617925.1. NCBI lineage: Bacteria > Pseudomonadati > Pseudomonadota > Betaproteobacteria > Burkholderiales > Oxalobacteraceae > Janthinobacterium > Janthinobacterium sp. JF4. The sequence goes on from NZ_JCAQAV010000024.1 coordinate 67,743, forward strand.
GAGATCGAAACGCACCATGAAGATGCGGAAATGCCGATCCAGACGATTTCGCAGCTGGCCGACGCCATGCCCGCCTTCGGCATCGTGGCCGCCGTGATGGGCGTGGTGCACACGATGGCGTCCGTCGGCTTGCCGCCGGCCGAACTGGGCGTGCTGATCGCCCAGGCGCTGGTGGGCACCTTCATCGGCATCCTGCTGGCCTACGGCTTCATCGCGCCCCTGGCCAGCTTGCTGCGCCGCAAGCACCATGAAACGGCGAAGATGTACCAGTGCGTGAAAGTGACCTTATTGGCCAGCCTGAACGGCTATGCGCCGGCGCTGGCCGTGGAATTCGGCCGCAAGGTCATTTCCGCCACGGAACGCCCCTCGTTCAGCGAACTGGAAAACCACGTGCGCCAGGTGCGCACGAAGAACTGATCCCGCCTGTGTCACTTGCTCGGCGCCTCAGGCTTCCGGCGCCGTCCAGACGCTTCCTTGGTGAAGCTGGAACGGGTGGAATGGACAAGCGGTGCGCCGATACTCAGGACTTGCTCCCGATGCTGGCGCGGGCCAGGCTTGAGCGGGCGCCAGCCACCGCGCGCAGGCGCTCTTCAAGGTAGGCGCTCACGCGGGGATGCTGGCTGAAGGCGACGTTGAAGCGGATGTGCTGGTCGGGCGTATCGTTGGCCGAGAACGCGGCGCCGCGCATCAGCAAAATCTTGTTGCGGTAGGCGTCCTGCACCAGCACGTCCACGTCCAGCCCTTCGGGCATGCTGCCCCACAGGAAAATTCCTGCGTCGCCGGGCTGCTCGAACAGCACGCCGGCCGCGCTCAGTTGCCGCGTACTGGCGTTGCGCGCTACCATGATCTTGCGTTGCAGCCGCTCCATGTGCTTGCGCAGGTTGCCGGCCTTGAGCACTTCCAGCAAAACATATTCGTTCAGCGCAGGCAAGGTCATGATGGCGTGGATCTTGGTGCGCATCAGCAGCTTGAGCAGGGCGGGTGCCGCGGCCAGGTAGCCCATGCGCAGGGCCGGGCTCAGCGCCTTGCACAGGCTGGAGTAGTAGATCACGCCGTCCAGTCCGGACAGCGATGCCAGCCGCGTGCTGTGGCCCGGCTGGAAATGGCCGTGCACGTCGTCTTCGGCGATCAGGAAGCCATATTGCTGCGCCATGATCAGCACCTTGTGCAGGTTGGCGGCGCTGCTGCTCCACCCGGTGGGATTGTGCAAAGCCGTCTGCACGAACAGCAGGCGCGGACGGTGCGCGCGGCAGGCGGCGTCCAGTTCGTCCAGGTCGAGGCCATCGGGGCGGCGCTGGATGGGCACCAGGCGCACACCGTCCTGGCGCAGCCTGCCGAACATCAGGAAGTATCCGGGGTCTTCCACCAGCACCGTATCGCCGGGCTGCAGGAACGTGCGGCAGATCAGATCGATTGCATGGGTGCCGCCGAACGTGGTGAGAATGTGGCTGGCGTCGGCAGCGATACCGATGCCGCGCATCAGCAGCGCGATCTGCTCGCGCAGTTCGGCCAGCCCTTGCGGCGGACAGCGCGAGGCCATGCCGGCCGCGCTGCGCGCCAGGCCGCGTTGCACGGCCGCCGCCGGCAGCGCGTCCTGCAGCCAGGTGGGCGGCAAGGCGCCGCTGCTGGCCAATATCACGCCCGGCCGCTGGTCGTTCACTTGCTGGCTCAGCCACACCGGTTCCTGCTCCTGGCCCGCTTCCAGCGCCACCTCGTCGGGAATGGCGCGGCTGGCGTCAACTGGTGCGCAGACGAAGAAGCCCGCCGTGCCGTGCGTATCGATGATGCCTGCGGCCACCAGCCTGTCATACGCCACCACCACGGTGTTGGTGCTGACCGCGAGCTGCGTGGCGAGCTGGCGGATCGACGGCAGCCGGGTCCCGCCAGGCAGGACGCGTTGCGCGATCTGCTGGCGCAATGCGGCCTCGATCTGTTTGAACAGGGCGATGGGCGAGGAGCGGTCGATGGCGAACATGGGTGGCAGTCTAGCGTAAAAACATCAGGGCGAGGACCAGCAGGATGGCCCCCATCGTCAGATTGAATATGCGCTGGTTGCGGGGCGCTTTCAGCAGGCTGCGGATCGAGACGCCGAACAGCGCCCACATGGCGTTGCACGGCATGCCCACCACGGTGCCGATCACGGACACCAGCAGCGCGCTGGCGAGCATATTGCCCTGCGCAGGCATGAAGACCGACGCCATGGTGATCGCCTTGAGCCAGCTCTTGGGATTCAGCGCCTGAAACAGCGCCGCCTGCGCAAACGACACGGCCTTCGGTGCGCTGCTTCCCGCCACCGAGGCGCCGGCAAGCTTCCAGGCCAAAAATATCAGGTACAGCGCGCCCGCGATCCGCAGTACCTGCTGCGCCATCGGGTAGGCGACGAACACGCTGCCCAGCCCCACGCACATGAGCATGGTCTGCACAAAGATGCCGGCCTGGATGCCGAGGATCACCGGCAGCGCACCGCGATAGCCGAAATTGGCGCCGGTGGCGGCCAGCATGACATTGTTCGGCCCGGGCGTGGCAGACATCACAAAGCAATAGCTCATCAGGGGCAGGAGTTCGGTCATGGTAGGCAGTCGCAGCGTGGAGAAGGCCCCAGTCTAGAAGCGCGGCACGGCAGGGACAAGACACAAGGCGCCGCATATCAGCACATGCTGTATCAGTCGAACGACTGCTACAGCGGCGATACAGGCCGGCCTGCCCGGAAAAACATTTGGGAGGCTCTGCTTCTGGCCGGTTGTGGCCGACAGCGCCGAAGGGCATTGTCAATACTGACAACGGACTTCCGTATCCACCGTAGGCGCACAACGCAACTGGCGGATTGTCAGTGGGCTCAAGCGATTCGAATTGTAATTTCGAAGGCGCTTCCACATTGACTTGGATACCACTCCTTCATCAATGCCTGTCGAATAGCGTGTTCCAAGACTGAGGGCGCAATAGCACGCGTACAATTACCCAGCCAAATATCCGGACGTGCGATATCTGTTCTCACCAGAAGGGTGGTTCGGCCACCGCTTTCAGATGCAACTGCGAAAGACACATTCGCTTCCCCCATGGCCTGTGTTTAGGCAGGTAGGCTGACCTTCCATCGATATGGTAAAGAGTCGACAGTAATCCGGCGGCTTCCTTTTCCTGCAATGGACATGACATTTCCTATGATTCGGTGGCAGTCTCTAGCCGGCTAACTTCGTTGGCAGATTTCGCCACAAAACGGAGGCTCATCTTTACTATAAATGGCGCTTTACATTTGATCCGAGCGCCTGATGTCCATTTCGCATGGACGAATGTAATAATTGTCAAAGTCTCCTTCCTCGATCAACTTAAATCCGTGGCGCACATAGAAACGGTTTGAGTCGCTACCGCGCAGGGCTCCCACTCGAACCGGCAAACCAAGAGCGTTTGCCTCTTCGATAATACGAGCGAGAACAACGGCCCCAATACCATTACCCTGGTTGTCTGGATGAATATAGAGGTGGTCGAGAAGCATGGCATTTGCTTGCTGTTTAACAACAAAAAAGCCGACCCGTTTGCCTTCTGTTTCAATATGGCGTGTGTGCTCCGGCAAGAAGCCTGACAGAAACCTCTCTCTCGCTCGAACTGGATCGAATCTCCCTACCTGCATCAGGCTATCGCGCATCGCCTTAATTCGAAGTGCGACAAGTTCATCTGCATCGCCTTCCTGCGTCGGCATAAACGTTACAAACGGTCTTTTCAATTGCATATGAAAAATAAACCTTATCTTAGAAGAAGATGGGGGAGGCTGCCGAACGCCCGCTTCTGGCCAGTTGCCGCCCCAAAGCGGCCATTGCAGGCTATACCAAGATTTTAACGAAACGCAGGCGTTTTTCTTGGTAGCCGTTACGCTCATAAAACAGATGCGCTCGGGTACGAGCACTGCTGCTGGACAATTCAAGCTGTGAACAACCATGCTGCAACGCAAACCCTTCCGCAGCAATTAATAAGCTTGCTCCGACGCCTGAACTCCTGCGTTCGTCGTCCACTACCAACGCGGATAGTAGAGCCCAGGAGCCTCGAACATGTAACGGCTTTATGGTATGCACTACCGCAACTCCGACAACACTTCCACCATCCTGCGCTACAAATACCTCGCCCGACGAACTTTGACGTAGTTCATGTAAGTATCTTTCGACTTGCTCGACTTCGTTTGCATATCCTAGTTGTGCCAATAGCTCGACGATACGTTCCAGGTCGTCGGTTGCAGCTTTACGAATGTTCATTTTGGGTATAGGTTCAGACAGCATTTTTCAAGAACGGTACTTCCTCTTCATGCCGATTATTGTCGTCTTCAATGCGGACTGATAATTGAACTTGACACGGCGGAGCACTCCTAACGAGCACACTACGTAAGATTCAATCCACCATCTGATAGCAGGATTTCACCAGTGAGATAGTCCGATGCAACCAACATCGCAACGGCTTGGGCAATGTCCGCCGGGCTAGCAGCTCGTCGCATCGGCGAGCGATCCTTCCAAAGTTGCTGCGCCTGAGTCCAATCTGCGGTAAGTGGTGTATCGACCAACCCGGGGGCGACAGCATTTACCCGGATGTCGGGGGCAAGTGAAACAGCGAGTAGCCGTGTCATATGATTTAAGGCCGCCTTCGTGGCTGAATACGGAATCGATGCGCCCTTCGGGCGGACGCCAGCATGTGAGCTGATGTTGACTATGCAGCCGGGACGACCGTGGCGTTTCGAATCACGCAATGCTGCTTCAGCCTCAGCTATCAAACGAAAAGGAGCAACCACGTTCACTTCGTAGAGTTCATGCCACACATCGGGCGTCGCGGCAGCCAAATCTGCGTGCGGAATAACGCGGCAGATCCCTGCGTTATTAACCAGAACATCCAGCCGCCCCCATGCCCCTATCGCTTCGCGGATCAGTCGCACTCTGTCATCATCATCGGCCAAATCAGCTTGCACATAAATTGCCGATCCGAGTTCGAGTGCTAGTAGCTGTCCGGCCTCTACCGAATTGCGCGAATGCAATACGATTGAATATCCTTCGCTTGCAAGCCGGCGGGCAATTGCCACACCGATGCCCGAAGTCGAGCCGGTAACAAGTGCGACGGGAACCTGAGTCATCATATAAGCCTATAGCGTTTAATAGTTTTTAGGAAAGTGCACAACATCTTGATGGGCGTTCCGCTCACTTTTGTGAAGGCCTGCATTTGGCCGAAAGAAGTCCAGACTATCGCAACGACTCCAGAGCTGGCGGCAAGTCCTCAGCCTTTGCGCGAAGTTGCTGCCTTCGGAACCAGCAAGAAGTTTGGTCCGGTGCGCCAAGTCCTCTCACTGCCATTTACGGCGTCGGCGCCGTCTCATCGGGGCAGCTGACCTCGTCCTCTGGCGTATATAAGGTCATCGGCACGCGCTGGCCGTCGACTTCCAGTTCGCGCACCTTCGGCGGCACCAGCTGGAACTCGCCCGCCTGCAGCTTCTCGCGCAGGGGCTTGCAGCGCAGGGCATCCGTGGGGATTTGCCCGCGCGCGGTCCAGCTGCCGTCTTCCTTTTCCGCCAGCAGCACCGACGAGGCGCGCGGGTCATTGCTGATCAGCAGCACGTCCTGCTTGCCATCGCCATCGAAATCGAGCAGGTACGCGTCGCACTGCGGCCCTGCCCGCTTCAAGCAGGCGGGCAGGCGCCAGGCCGGGCTCACTTGTGTCCAGTCCTGGCGCAGAAAACTTTCCGGCAACTTCGCCGTGGCCGGGCGCAGGGTCAGGTTGATCGACACGTCGCTCAGCGCACCCGTCTCGTCGAGGCGGTTCTGGCGCTTGAGCATGGCCTCGGCGCGGGCCCGCACGATGGCCGCGTCGGGCCCTGTCGTGCGTTTGCTCAATTCCCGCAAGGCCGTCTGGCCATAGCGGGCGCCCTGGAAGCGCAGGTATTCGAAATCGAACTTGTCCACGCCAACCTTGCCGCTGTTCAAGCGCGCCATCTGGCTGGCCACGGAAATGCGGGCCGGGTCGGCCAGCGGCGAGAACAGGGCAAACAGCACCAGCAGGGTAACAAAGGCGGTGGCCACGTTGACGTTGGCGATCAGGTGCAGCCAGTCGCCATACTTGCTGGCCGCCCAGGCATAGCCGGCGGCGTAGCAGGTGGCGATCAACAGGCAAGCGGCAGCGATCAGGCGGTCGGACGTCCAGCCGTGCGACATCACGCGCAGGGTCAGCGCATAGATGGCGATGCCCACCACCCACGGCAGCAGCAGACATGCCAGGCGCGTGCCCAGGCGGATGCCGCGCGCCACGCCATGGCCCACTTCACCATTCTGGAAGGCGGCATTGATCAGCACCACCAGCACGCCGGCCATGCCCAGCAGCACGGACGCCGCATGGCGCGTGGCCCACAGGCGCTCGAAGCCGATGAAGGGCAAGGTCAGCAGGAAACCGGAGACGAGCACGGCGGCGATCGGCATCAGCCACGACAGCAGCACCAGCAGCAGAGTACGGATGCCGCGCACGATGGAGGGGCGCACGTCGGTGATATGGATGGCGAACGAAAACGCGAAGCAAATGACGGGAATCACGAACCAGGCCTGGCCCAGCAGTTTTTTCAGGAAACTCAGTTTGATGAGCAGGAACAATTGCCCGCCCAGCCACAGCACCAGCCACAGGCCCAGCACGAACAGCAGGGAAAACAGCAGCTGGATGCCCAGCTTCCAGGCGATTTCAAAATACGTGGGATAACGGGCAATGCGCTGGCCATCCTGGGCGCTGGCCAGCACCAGCGCGTGGGCGATATAAAACCCCACGACGCAAAAACCGAACAGCTGGGCGGAAATGACGCGCAGGGGCGCGCCGGGCTTGTAGTTGCCCCAGATGACGTGCTCGGCGCCGCGCGCCACGTCATGCCAGGCCAGCACGGCCAGCACGACGGCGGCGCCCGCCATCCACAGGGCAATGCGCTTCACCGACATATGGCCCAGGCTGGACACCAGCAGGATGGGCAACAGCAAAGTGATCAGCATCAACGGGCCCAGCAGGTAGGCTTCCGTGGCGGGCCACACCTTGTCTTGCGCCGTGCTGTACAGCCAGTACAGCAGCAAGCCTTGCAGCAGGCCCGTCACCAGGCGCGTCACCGCGATACGCGGCGCCACCACCGGATCGAGCAACGCCATGTTTTTTCCTGCGCCATCCTGCTGCATAGTCATCCTCTTCATCGTTGTTCATTGCAGTCATTGCTATACTGCGAGCACGGCCATTATTGCATTTCGTTATCGTCATCTCAACAGCGATTCGCGTGGATACCCTCCCCGCCTCCCTCGCTGCGGCGCAATGGCAAGCTTTGCGCCAGGCCCCAGGCCAGTTCCGGCACGAGGAACAGCCACAGCAGGGGCTGGCCCGTCACCAGCAGCGCCCACGCCATCCAGGTGGAAAACAGGTAGCGCGCTGCCGCGTCGTAGCGGCCGAAGCGCGGCTGCGGATCGAACATGCGCAGCACGGACCAGACCATCACCACGCTGCCAAACAAACTGCTGATGAGCAGATGAAACGGTCCGAAGACGGGCAGCGGCACGCCGCCCAGGCCCAGGTTGAGGGCGTTCAAGTGCTCGCGCAGCAGCAAGAACGTCCACGGCGTGGTAAACGGGGCAATCATGAGCACGTCATAAATGGCGCTGGCGCGCACCACGCGGCGGAAAGCAGTAATGGACAACATGGCAACTCCTGTCTATGGAAAGCATCCATGATCAAGGCTGGAGTACACTCCATGGTCAAGCATTTTATGAAAGAGCACACCATGCAAATCGGCGCGATGGCGCAGGCGACGGGCTTGAGCCGCGATACCCTGCGTTTTTATGAAAAGCGGGGCTTGCTGCGCGCGCGGCGCGGCGCGAATGGCTACCGCGACTACCCGCCCGAGGCGGCCGACTGGCTGCGCTACCTGCGCACGGCGCAGCAGCTGGGCTTTACCCTGGCCGAAATCGAAGCGGACATGCCGCTGCTGGCGGCCGCCGGCGATCCCGCCACGGCGGAACTGCTGCGTGTGGCGCTGGCGCGCAAGCTGGGTGAAATCGATGCGCGCATCGCGGGATTGATGCAGCTGCGCGGCGAGTTGGCGCGGCGGCTGGAGCCGCAGGCGGCGGCGTGTCCGTTACGGGGAGAGGCCGATACAGCTCATTCAGCCTGACGTGAAAAAGGCTATGTCACCGTCAGATGTGGGAACGCTCCCAGCGTTGCTTTCAATAA
>NZ_JCAQAV010000025.1:0-74681 GCF_059617925.1 Janthinobacterium sp. JF4
GCCAAGCTCTATAAACTTCTGCTAAAAATAGTGTTGCCAGGTCCGCTTTGGGGCGGAAGCGGACACTACAAGTTTTATCTGTTTTGCGGATAAACGGCCCTTTCTTGCATTCATTGACATTATTAAAGACCGTAAAGTTTAATGCCATTGCTGTGCGCATTGACAATAGTTGAATGAATATGGTGAAGACAGGGTAATCCTGCATTTCTTGCTGCCTGTCGCGCCGTATATTTGCTTGTACATCAGGAGTAGTATTGAATGACTGTTTTCAGTATCGGCGAGACCAATTTTGAAGTGGATGTAGCGAAATCAAGCATTAGTCTGGAAGCTCATGACAGCGGCATGCTGGAGCTCAATATTGATATCCATGGGGATGACGATGTGTTTATGCGCTTGACTGAGCCGGAGGATGCGGAATGGTCGTGGGCGCTGTATCCGCCGGCCTTTTTCTTGCATGGCTTGCGCATTTCGGACGGGCAGGGGCGAGCGTTTGCGATCGGGATGCTGGATATGCATCCCGAGGTAGAGGAATCGGGTATCTATATGATGGAATATGGCGAGGTGTCGGCCGTCAATATCATTGAATTGTCGGCACGGCGCCTGCTTGTGTCGGGCATGGTGGACTTGTGCGGCAAGCGCCTGCCATTTCATATCGATATGCCGCGCAGATAGTATCGGGGCGGGGCTCCTCGGGATTGGAATGCGCCCATTGAGGCGCATTCCTCCGGCGGAGCCGACCCCGCCCCAGCCTGATTATTCCAGCCCCAACGCCTTCGCCACATCCCCCCACGCCACATATTTGAAATTTTGCGGCCCATCGGGCAAGCGCTTGTAGCCGTCCTGGATCACCAGCATGCCTTGCGCATACGCGCCGCCCAGGTTGGCGGACGTGACGTCGAGGCCATCCGTTTCCGAGGTGCCGTCTATGCCGGCGGGCAAGTTGAAGCCTACCTTGAAGCGCCCGCGCACCTTGTATGGCGCTTGCACGTCGAGCACCACGTAGCTGCTGTCGCCCTGGCTGGAGACGATCAGGTAGCCGGTGTCGTGCTTGGCGCCAGGCTGGCGGTAGATGGCCATGCCTTCCACGTCGGCGCTCAAGTGTGATCCCACCGGCAAGACCATCGTGAGGGTGTCCGGCTTGGCGGCGTCGGCCGAGGTGGTCCACACGCCGCGCGTTTCCTCGCCCAGGAACAATCTTGCGTTGGCGTCGTCGGCCACGCAGCCTTCCGGTTGGGTGGCAACCTTGAAGCTGCGCAAGAGGGTGGCGCTGAACTTGTTGCCTTCCAGGCCGATGCTGTATTGCTGGAAAGTGCCGTCCTTGTCGTTAATGAACGCTTGCACGCCGCCGCTGGCGGGCTGGTACAAACACATGCCGTAGATGCTTTTCAGGCCGGTAGGAAAACGGCCCGCTTCCGCCACTTCGCCGCTGGCATTGATGGTGAACAGCATCATGCTGTTGTCATCGCGCTGGGTGGCCACGGCCAGGTCGACCTTGCTGCCGCCAAGACTGATGTTCTGGCGCACGTCGACGTTATTCAGGCGGCCCACTTCCAGCAGCTGCGTCTGCTTGCCTTGCAGGTCGTAGACGAGCAACCCTTGCTTTTTGTTGGTGCCGAGGATGCGCGCGTTGGCAGGGTTGCTGGACAGCCAGATGGCCGGGTCGTCGGCCGCGTCGCCCTGGCGCGCCATCGGTTCCGTTTGCGCTTGCGGCGCGACGATGGCGACCGCAGGCTGCGTTTCCGCCTTGCCATTCCATTTCAAGGGTCGCGCTTGCCAACCGTCCTTGCCGCGCAACATCAAGGAATTTCCGTCGAGGGCCAGTTGACTGTCGCCCTTGCGCACGTTCAAGGCGACCGCTTGGGCTGGCTGCGCCGTCCATTTGCCGGTTTCATGCGCAAACAGGTGCAGCTTGTCCGCCTTGCCGTCGAGCACGGCCACGCCGCCCGGCAGCACGGCCAGCGCGCCGGCGCCGCCGTCCAGTTGGCCATACGGTTTGCGCAGGGCCACCACTTCGCGCTTGCCCATGCCTTCGGACTCGGCCTCATACGCCCACACGCCCATGTTGGCCTCGCTCACCAGCAGGCGTTGGGCGCCATCGTCGACCCGGCAATGTTTCGCGTGCGGCGGCAAGGCCAGCTTGCGCACCAGGCGGCGCTGTTCGCCCTGCATCACCCACTGTTCCGCTTGCCCATCCTTGCCGATCAAGAACAGATGGTCGAGTCGCTGGGCGTCGCGGTACAGGCACGACGCTTCCACGGAAAAGGTTGGGACGGGAAACGGCGCCAGCTTGACCAGCTTGCCGGCCTGCACATCGACGGAGACGGGCAGCGGGCGCTGCGTGTCCGCTTCCAGGAACACGGCCAGCACGCGATTGCCATCGCTGCGCGCATCGAGCTGCTTGGCGCGCACGGCGATGCGGTCCTGTTCCTGGCCGCTTGCATTGAACAGGCGCAAGCCGTGCTTGTCCAAAGTCAACCAGCCGCCGCCGGGCAGGCGGGCCAGTTCCTCGGCCTCCTGCGTGAAGGAAGGCAAAGTGTTGGCGGGAGCGGCGAAGACGGCACCGGTGGCGCAGAAGGCGGCCAGCAAGGCGCCGCAGAGTACGTTTTTTTTCATGTTAGTAGAAATCATCATCAGAAGGCGCTGGCTTTCAGGCTCACTTTGAAAGTGCGGCCATATTGTTCGTTCTGCACGTTGTATTGCTTCGTGCCCTGGTAGACATAGTATTTTTCGTTGTTCAGGTTCGCCGCCTCGAACAGTACCTGGAACTGTTTGTTGATCTGGTACGACAGCGAGAAATCGAGCTGCTTCTGGCCGGCGACGATATGGTCCTGGCTTTGATCGAGGATATCGTTGCCCATTTCCAGCAGATACGGCGACTTGTAGTTGAGGGCCAGGCGGGCGCTGACGGGGCCCGTTTCATAGCCCAGCATCAAGTTCATCACCTGGTTCGACTGGCCTGGCAGGCGGATGTCGCGGTTCATCTGTTTGTTCGTCGCCTTGTCGAAGCGGCCGATTTGCGCGCTCGACGTGCTCAGGGTGCCATTGACGCCGACGAGGAACTTGTTGAACGGCGCCGGCAGCATGCGCAGCGGCTGCATGTAGGCCAGTTCGATGCCTTTCACCTTGGCCGCGTCGCCATTCGCATATGATGTGGCCGAGGTGTAACTGGCCCACTGGCCCGTGCCGGCCAGGTTGGTCGTGTAGGTGAAATTCTTGATGTCCTTGTAGAAGCCGTAGGCGGACATCACGCCGTCATTGCCCAGCACGCGCTCGATGCCCAGGTCGAGGTTGTTCGCCTTCAGCGGTTTCAAGTCCGGGTTGCCAATCACGGCTTCCGTGTTGCTGGCCAGGCTGATGCCGGGCGCCAGCTGGCTGAAGTTGGCGCGCACGACGGCTTGCGTCCAGGCGGCCCGCACGCTGGTTTTTTGATCGACGTCATAACGGGCTTGCAGGTTCGGCAGCCAGTTGGTATACGAACGTTCGCGCGTCAAGGCCGTGGCGACGCCCGCGCTGTCCACCTGCGAGCCGGCTGCCTCAAAGCTGGTGCGTTCGGCGCGCACGCCGCCGAGGATGTGCCAGGCGTCGAAGTCGTAGCTGTTCTGCACATACATGGCGTTGATGTCTTCATGCATGCGGTAGTCGTTGATGATGGACTCGGTAGCCAGGCGTGCCTTGGCGCGGTCCAGGCCCGCCACGCGGGCGCGGATGAGAGACGGGTCCAGCGCCACGCCGATGTTGCCCAGGTCATAGTCGAGATTATGGCCTTGCACGAAGTTGCTCATCGAGGTCGAGCCGGCGCCCCAGTAATTGCCGCTCGACGCCTTGCTGCTGTTATACGCCCATTGATCCGTGTCATTGGTTTTTTCGCGGCGGCTGACTTTGGCGCCGAATTTCAGGGTGGCGATGTCGAACTTGCGCGCCAGGTCGATGCGCGCGTGGTGTTCATTGTCCTTCGAGTAGCGCTTTTGCAGGGTGATGGCGTTGAGCGCGTAGCTGGCCGGATCGTACAGCGAGGCGGGGCCGCTCAATGTCGGCTCTTGCGTATCCGTGAAACGGATGCCGGCGAAATTGCTGAGGCCGCGGAAACGGCCATCGTTCAAGGATTCCGGCGTGTCTTCCGTGGCGCGGCTCAGGCCGCCTTTCACGTCCAGCGTCCAGTCGCCCGATTTCTGCTGCGTGCCCAGCACCAGCGAGCGCACTTGCTGCGTGTACTTGCGCTGGCGGATGCGGCGCTCGGCGCGCGCGCTGGCCGTGGCTCCTTCGGCCAGGCTGCCGCCCGCGATATTGCTGATGGTCAGGCGGTCGCGCACTTCATCATCGGAAAACTCGCTGACGAAGGAGCGCAAGAACCAGCTGTTGCCCGCTTCGGGGCGGTAATCGAGGTTGACGGCCAGGGCGCCGCGCTTGCGCACGGGCAGGTAGTCGCGCAATTCCAAGCCTGACAATTTGCCCTTGCTCCAGGCGCCGCCCGTTTCCACGTCATCCGAACCGAACGAGCGCTTTTCCGCGCTCAGGCCGGCTGCCACGCCCAGCTTGCCGTCGAGGAAGCGCTGGGCCCACAGGGCGCCGCCGCTGGGGCTGGTCTTGCCCGTCTTTTCGTCGTAGCTGGCGCCGACGTTGGCCGACAGCAGCTTGCCCGGCAAGTCGAAGGCGGACAGCGATTTGACTTCGACGGTGGCGCCCAGCGAATTGGCGTCCATTTCCGGCAGCAAGGTTTTCGACACTTCCAGCGTGCGGATCAGGCCGGCAGGCAGGATGTCGAGCGCCACGGCGCGGCGGCCCGCTTCCGGCGACGGCACCAGCGCGCCGTTGATGGTGACGGCATTCAGGTCCGGGCCCAGGCCGCGCACCGTGATGTAGCGGCCTTCGCCTTGGTCGCGCTGCACGGACACGCCCGGCAAGCGGGCCAGCGCCTCGGCCGCGTTTTTATCGGGCAAGCCGCCGATATCGTCGCTGCTGATGACGCTGATGATGTTGTCGGCTTTCTCTTGCGCCGCGATGGCGTTGCGCAGGCTGGCGCGCTGGCCGCTGACGACCACGGTGGCCGCCGGCTGGCCATCCGCCGCTTGCGCTTGCGCGTGGCTGTGGCCGCTGAAGACGGCCGTGATGCCGAGGGCCAGGGCCGTCAGGCGCAGCGGGGAGGGGAACGATGTGTGCATGGTTTTCATGAAGAGCTCGGTTAGGGGTAAGGAACCGGGCGGATTCTAGGCAGCAAATATGACGGTTGCGTGACAGGGCCGGGCTTGTCACCCTGAAAACAACGGCCTGCAGCCACTTTCCTGCAGGAATGGCAAGGCCATGAGCTGAAATGACCTGCCGGCTGTGGGCGCATGGCGGGCGGCATGCCGGAATTGCGTGTGGCTGCATGCGAATGGTGAGCCGTTTGCACCTGCCGCGCGGGCGCGGCGCATGTCATCGTGCCGTCATGGGCAGGCGCTATCGTGGCGACAGCACCACTTTTAAAGGTTCCCCACATGCTGCCGTTGCACCGTAACAGCCTGATCGCCGCCGCGCTGGCCTTGCCCCTGTTCTTGTTCCTGTACACCACGCTGGGGCAGCTTAAACCGTTTGCCATCTGGAAGTGGATGGATATCGTCTGCGAAGGCGGCACGGCCGTCATGGCGGGCATCTGGTTCTTGTTTACCCTTAGCAGCCGTCCGCGCGGCCGGGTAACGAGTCTGATCGCCGGCGGCCTGTGCGCCATCATGCTGGGGTCCTGGGCCGATTGCCTGGATGAATTTTTTGCCGTCGATAAGAGTGCCGTGTGGGATAACTGGCTGGAAGGCCTGATTCCGTTTGGCATGCTGCTGCTGACGATCGGCATGTATTACTGGCGCCAGGAACAGTTCCGCCTGAACGAACACCTGCAAAAGCGCGAACGCCTGTTCCGCGACCACCGCGCCTTCGACCGCATCACGCAGCTGGCCGACGCCAGCTACCTGCGCACGCAGATGCGCCTGGAGCAGGAGCGCCGGCCCGGCCTCGATTGCGCGCTGGTCTTGCTCGACATCGACAGTTTTCACCTGATCAACCGCGAGTACGGCCACCGTGAAGGCGACCGCGTGCTGCAAGCCGTGGGCCACATGCTGCTGCTGAACTTGCGCAATGACGATTTGCTGTGCCGCTATGCGGGCGACCGCTTCGCCGTGCTGATGCCGGGCGTGTCGCGCGAGGATGCTGCCGTGAAGGCGCGCCACCTGTGCGCCATGGTGGGGCAGATGCGCCATCACGCCAACGACAACCGCGAAATCCGCCTGAGCTTGCGGCACGCGTGCTCGCTCACCGATGGGGTGCCGGAAGTAGTGCTTGCCGAGCTGAGCCGGGCCGTGGAAACGCCGGGCCGCAGCGCCGGTCCCATTCCCAGGGCCGGCACCGCCGCGCCTGCCTGATGCCGCTGAATCAGCAGGGCGACCCCAGCATCGCGGCCCATCACCAGCCGGCGCTGGTGCTCGATTACGCGCGCAGCCGCGAACTGGCTGTGGCGCCGCTGCTCAAGGGCACGGGCCTCGATGGCGGCGCGCTGCCGTCCGCCGAAAGCCAGGTCAGCGCCGCGCAATTCCTGCAATTGCTGGCCAACGTGGCGCGCGGCCTGGACAGTGCCGACACGAGCTTCATGCTGGGCCAGCAAATGCTGCCCGGCCATTACGGCGCGGCCAGCCACGCCTTGCTGCAGGCGCAGAATCTGCGCCAGGCCTTGACCATCCTGTGCGATTTTCATACCTTGCTGTGCCCGCTGCTGCAACCGCGCTTGCGCGAAGCGGGCGACATGCACGTGCTGTACTGGGTCGATGCGTTCGGCGCGCCCAGCCAGCTGCCGTTTCTGGTGGAAATGCACATGACGGCGCTGGCGGCCATGTGTCGCTGGCTGGCGGGCGCATCTTTGCCGTGGCGCTTCTGCTTCAACCGCGCGCGGCCCCGTCATGTGGAGCAGCATGAAGTGCACCTGGGCCAGGCGCTGCGTTTCGATTGCCAGGTCGACGCCATGCTCATCGATTCCAGCTGGCTCGACAAGTCCTGGCCGCGCGGAAATGCCACGGCGGCCGCGCTGGCCTTGCGCGCGGCGGACCTGGCGCCCGTGCCTGCCGCCAGCCTGCTCGGCGCGCTGTACGATTACCTGCTGGCGAACATTCGTTGCGCGCCCACGCTGGAGCGCACGGCGCAGGAGTTCGGCGTCAGTCCTGCCACCCTGAAACGCCATCTGGCGCGCCATGGCACGCATTTCCAGGCCGAACTGGACCAGGTGCGCGCGCACAAGGCGATTTATCTGTTCCAGGCGCATGGCTACGACAACGACGCCGTGGCCGCCTACCTTGGCTTTCATGATGCCACCAACTTCCGCCGCTCGTTCAAGCGCTGGACGGGGCAAACGCCACAGTTGCTGCGTCACGCGCTGGCCTTGTTTGTGGCTGGTTGAGAACGCCGATCAAAACCTACTGCGCGTCGATATAGGCGGCCTGCGATGCTCACCGTACCTTCGTACGGTTGCGCTTCTTAGCCACCTCTCTCTTCCGCTCGCTACGGTTTTGATGGGCGTCACCCATTCCATGTGGGTGGCGTGGGTTTTGTTGGGCGTTGCGCGCCAGCGCCACGGACTGTCGTTCCAGCGGGAACAATTGCCCGTTCTGCCACATCCATAGTACACTCGATCAGAGAGCGGACAGACGCGCTTTGAGGCGCTCCGGCACGGCGGCAGACGACCGGTGTGCCGTGCCTTAACCCCGCCTGGAAATCGGCGCGCCCAGCGTGGTGCGCCGGAAACCGGGCAACTTGATAATGCTCAATCGTGTATTCACAATCGCAGATCGATCCAGTCGTCAGTTTCCGCAACACCCAGGGTGAGGCGGTGCGCGGCACGATTTTCAACTTGCAGCGCAATTCGCTGGTCATGGAAATCTACAACCCATATTCGATTGTGCAGGTCAGCGAGGTGCTCAATGACGTGACGGTGCGCATGGGGGCGAAAAACGCCTACGTGGGCAAGGCCGTCGTCATCAGCAGCGTCAACACGGGCCTGACCGCCATCGTTTCCGTGACCCTGATCGACGAGTGGCGCGAGCTGAGCGACGTGGTCGTCGTCAAGGGCGCCGTGGCGAAAGAGTCCAGCGCCTTTGTCGCTGGCTGGGGCGAGCGCTTCCGCATCCGCCGCGACTACCAGATCGTCGTCAATGAAATGCGCGCCTTTTTGTCGGAAGTGGCGCGCTGGGTCGAGCAGGTCGACTTGTCGGACTCGCTACCCAAGGAAAACGGCCGCCTGCGCCCCGATATCTTCGATGAACTGGCCTTGCCGCTGATGGAGCAGACCCAGCTGTATCTGCGCCAGCTCGAGGTGGAAGCGTCGCTCGTCGAGGAAGAGCGGGCGCCGGCCCATCGGGCCTTCGCCCAGGCGGCCTTGCACCCGTTGATACTGCGCGCGCCCTTCGTCTTCCGCACGTTTACCAAACCGCTCGGCTACGCGGGCGATTACCAGATGGTCAACCAGTTGCTGGACGATCCGCGCCAGGGCCCGAGCACGTATTTTCAGATCGTCAATGCGGCCTTCCTGCAGGCGGCCGTCGCGACGGCGCACCGCAACCGCATCGATATCCTGACGGAATTTTTGGCGCAGAAGGCGGCTGCGGCGCGTGCGGCAGGGCGTGTGTATAAAGTGCTCAACGTGGGCTGCGGCCCGGCCATTGAGGTGCAGCGCTTTCTCGAGACCTGCCCCGATGCGCAGTGGCTGGCCTTCGAGCTGGTCGACTTCAGCAGCGAGACCCTGGACTGGACGCGCGCGCGCCTGACCAGCATCATGCAGCGCACGGGGCGCGTGGTCGAGATCGATTATGTGCACGACTCCGTGCATAACCTGCTCAAGCGCCGCCACGGCGCGGGTATCACTGGCTTGCCCGGCAGTTTCGACGCCGTGTATTGCGCCGGCCTGTTCGACTATCTGTCCGACAAGGTGTGCGCGCGCCTGCTGATGCATTTCGCTTCGCGCGTGGGACCGGGTGGACGCTTGCTCGTCACGAATGTGCATGCGGACAATCCGGGCAAGTTCGGCATGGAGCATCTGCTGGAATGGCATTTGATCTATCGCAATGAAGCGGGCCTGTCGGCCTTGCTGCCCGAGCACGCCATGGATCCGCTGATCTATGTCGACGCCACGGGCGTGAATGTGTTTGCGGAAGTGAGCATTCCTTGATGATGGATACTCCAGGCCTGCACGCCGGCTACTCGGCCGTTTTGCGCGACTTCCGCCTGGAATTCAGCCGCGGCGGGGCCTACACGGGCATCGTGCTGATCCTGCTGGGCATGGGCCTCGATTCGGCCCTGTATCCGGACAAGCAGTCGGCCTTCACCGGTGCGCGCATCGTTGTATCGGTGCTGATTTTTTGCGTCGTGCTGGCCATGCGCACGCGCTGGGCGCAAGACCGCATCCAGGGCTTGACCTTTGTCTGGCTGATCCTGCCGCAAATCATGATCGCCTGGATGATCGCCGTCACGGAAGGCGCCACCTCGATCTATTACGTGGGCATGACCCTGGCCATTTATTCGTCGGGCATCGTGCTGGCCTTCGGCTTGTGGCAAAACATGGTCTTCGGCGCCATTTCATGCCTGCTGTACGTGGCCGCCTGCGCCTGGCATGCGGGTGGCTTCGACTTGCCGGGCACGTTTGTCGTCAACTGTTTGTTCCTCATCATGTCGGCCAGCATCAGCGCCGTGTTTACCTATTTCAATGAGCGTGCCCGCTTCATGTTGTTTCAGCTGAAGGCGGAAGTGGCGCAAAAGAATACGCAGCTGGAAGAAACCAACAAAAGCCTGGCCGATATCAAGGGACAGATGCTGCAGCAGGAAAAAATGGCCGCTCTCGGCACTCTGGCCGCCGGCATGTTGCATGAAGTGAACAACCCCGTGAATTTCTGCATGATGGCCATCGAGGTGGCCATCGAAGACCCGGCCGCCAGGCAAAGCGCGCTGGTCAGCGAATGTCTGGCCGACGCCAAGCAGGGCATGTTGCGCGTGCAGCACATCGTGTCGGACTTGAAGACCTTTGCCTACCGCAAGAGCGGCAACCAGCTGGAAACGGGACATTTCCAGTTCCGCAGCGCGCTCGACGCGGCCATCCGCCTGGTGGGGCATGAAACGAAAAATGTCAGCATCAGCCACGACTTGCCGGTCGACACCCTGGTGCGCGGCGACGAGGCGGCTATCGTGGGCGTGCTGATCAACTTGCTGGGCAATGCCGTGCTGTCCATGCGCAAGGGCAATGCGCCGCCGTTCGAGATCCGCATCACGGCCCACTGGGATGACAACCGCCTGCGCATCAGCGTGCGCGACAACGGCCCCGGCATCGCCCCGGAAAACCTGGCGCGCGTCTTCGAACCGTTCTTTACCACGCGCGAAGTGGGGCAGGGCCTGGGCCTGGGCCTGAGCATCAGCTATGGCGTGATCGAGCGCCACGGCGGTACCCTCAGCGCCGAAAGCGAGCTGGGCGAATGGGCCAGCATGAATTTCGACCTGCAGCGCTCCGATTGGGAGGGCCGCTAGCATGGATAACGATAGCCGCGCCAGCGTGCTGTACGTGGACGATGAAGCGCTCGCCTGCAAGTATTTCGAGCGCGCCGTCGGGCCCCGCTACCGCGTGCTGACGGCGCAGAGCGTCGACGCGGCGCTCGCCTTGCTGGAAGACGAAGCGGGCCAGATCGACGTGCTCGTCACCGATTACCGCATGCCGGACCGCCTGGGCAGCGAGCTGCTGCAGGAAGTGGCGCAGCGCTATCCGCACATCGTCTGCATGCTCGTCACCGCCTATGCGGACAAGGACGTGCTGCTGGAACTGATCAACGGCGGCGCGCTGTTCCGCCTGCTGGAAAAGCCGCTCGACCTGGCCGCCATGCAAACGGCGCTGCAGCTGGCCGTGCAGACGGGACGCGAGCGCGCCGCGCGCCGCCAGGGCCTGGTGGCGATAGAGGAATCGCTGGCCTTCCTTGCGCATGAATTGAACACGCCGCTGGCGGCCATCGCCAATTTTGCGCGCGGCATTGCGCGGCGCGCGCAGGCGGACGCCGCACCGCAGGCCGAGATCGGCGAAGCGGCCGCCTTGATGCACGACAATGCGCGCTATTGCCTGTCTGTCCTGGCCAGCTTTATCGACACGGTGCGCCTGGCCAGCGCCGGTCCGGGCATGCAGGGCGGACGCCGCGCCGGCAGCGCCCACCAGTTGCTGACCGCCTTGCTCGACAGCTATCCCTTGAGCACGGCCCAGCGCGCCGCCATCACGGTCGACGTGGGCGACGATTTCTCCATTGCCGAGTCGCCCAATTGCGTCGCCCTGATCTTGTCGTCCGTGCTGGCGAACGCCTTGCGCTCGGCCGGCGAGCAAGCCCATCCGGCGATCGGCATCCGTATCGACGCCGGCCGTATCGCGGTGCGCGACAACGGCGCCGGCATCGCCCCCGAGATAGTCGAACAGCTGTTGATCGACCCCGTCAGTGCCGGCGGCGGCGAAGGCAAGGGCTGGGGTATGGTGTTTTGCCACCGCATGATGCAGTCGTTCGGCGGCAACCTCGATATCGCCACCGAGTTTGGCACTTCCACCACGGTAACCCTGAATTTTCCAGTACATATAAGGAACGAGCATGATTGACGCCAATCTGCGTTTACCGGCTCAGCGTGAGCCGGTGCAAGGCTTGCCGACGATACTCTATGTCGATGACGAGGCCAACGCCCTCAAATACTTCCAGCGCGCCATCGCGCCGCTGGCCGACGTGTTGACGGCCACGTCGGTCGAGGAAGGCAAGCGCATCCTCGACGAGCAGGCCGACCGCATCGCCGTGCTGGTATCGGACCAGCGCATGCCCGGCGCCTACGGCAACGAATTGCTGTCGTATTGCTGGGACCGCCATCCGCACATCGTGCGCATTCTGACCACCGCGTATTCCGAGCTGGAGCACACGGTGGAAGCCGTCAACCAGGGGCAGATCCACCGCTACATCCAGAAGCCGTGGGATATTGCGGCCCTGCGCATGGAATTGAAGCAGGCGCTGGAACTGGCGCGGCTGCGCAACGAGCACGCCCAGTTGCTGCGCGAAAAGCTGATGGTGCGCCAGCGGCAAGCCGTCGCCAACCGCATCGGCACCCTGTACGCCCTGTGCGCCAGCCTGGCCGGTCCGGAACAGCAATTGCCCGTGGAAGCGTATTTGTCGGCGGCCCTGACGGCCGGCGTCACGCCGCCCGAGCCGGACTGGCTGCTGATGGATTATGCCGACCTGGTCAGTTCGGAAGCCTTCCGCGGCACGGCTTTTGCCGCCGCCGTGCGCCAGCAGCTCGACACGCTCGAGCGCGAGTATCCGGGGCGTGGCGTGGCGCAGGCGATCGACATGCTGCTGCCCGTGTTTGGCGCGGCGCTGCAAAACCACGGCGGCACGGCGCTGTTCCTCGACGGCCGGCTGTTGACGGAATTCCTGGAAACGCCGACCACCACGCCCGTCTCGTCCATCCACTCGTTCTGGCTGGCCAGCTTGCTGTGGCTGGCGCGGCGCGGCTGGTCCTTGCAGCTCAATAAGACGGAGCTGGGCTTGCAGGGCAAGGTGGTGCAGGCTGAACCGGCGCTCACGCCGGACCACCTGGCGGCCTGGATCGAGCAGTTCTGAGCAGGCCGTCCCTCAGGGGGCGGCGCCAACTAAAACAGGGCCGCGCTGGCCCCGTTTCTGCTTGCCGCGCGTCGGCTTAGCGCTCCGCTGCCGCCTTCAGGTTGTTCAAGCCCTTCTCGAAATCCTTGCCGATCATCCTGTCCATGCTGACGAAGACCGTCATGACCTTGCTGACGTAAGGGCTGGGGCCTGTCATGGTCCAGTTCACCTTGGTGCTGTCGCCTTCGGGCGCCATGGTAAAGGTGGTGGTGTTGTGGCTTTCAAACGGCTTGAGGAAGTCCAGCTTGATGACAGTGCGCTCGGGCTGGGCCGCTTCCGTGATTTCCATGCGGCCGGCACCCACCTTGTCATTGCCCGTCCAGGCATACTGGGCGCCAAGTCCACTGGCCGGACCTGTAAACGTGCGGCGCATGGCCGGATCGAGCTTTTCCCACGGCGACCAGGCGGCCCAGAAGCGGAAGTCCGTGATCAGGGCGGCGATCTTCTCGGGCGGCGCCTTGATGGTGATTTCGCGCTGGACACTGAAGGTGTCGGGTTTGGTGGTGGCATAGCCGAGGATGGCGGCGACGACGACAACGATCAGCAGCAGGGTTTTTTTGATCATATGCTCTCCAAATCTTGAATGGTCGATGCGAACGAATCAAGGCAATCTTAGCAGATATGAATCGCTGTGCGCGGCCTGTTGGCCTTTATTTGCGCAGGGCCGCCTGCCCGCCCGTTTTGCGGCGCGCACGCCAGGTTTGTGCCGGTTGGTGCTGAGGGCCGGCGTCCGCTAGAATGCTGGCCTGCAAAGATTTCAGAGGGAAATATGATTCAACGATCGATCGCCAGGCTGACCCTGGCGTGCGGCTTGCTGGCTTCCGCCTTTGCCGCGAACCTGGCGCATGCCGATGCCTGTCCTGCCCATTACGTGGATGGCCGCAAGCCGGAAATCACCAACCCCAAGCTGGACGTGGCGACCAAAGAGCTGTGCTACAACGTGTTTGGCGTGATGCATTCGGGGATCACGCGCACGCCGCTGTGGTCGGCGGAACACCTGACGGCGAACAACCTGGAAGCGGCGCAGGACTTGTCGCGCGAAAATTCCTTCCATGCCGAACGCAAGCTGCCCGCCGCCCAGCGCGCCGAACTGGCCGACTATGCGCGCAGCGGCTTCGACCGTGGCCACATGGCGCCGAACGGCGACATGCCGGACCGCCAGAGCCAGCGCGACAGCTTTACCCTGGCCAACATGGTGCCGCAGGACGCGCGCAACAACCGCTATGTGTGGGCCGGCATCGAGGGCGCCGTGCGCAAGATGGCGAAGAAAGAGGGCGACCTGTATGTGATCACGGGACCGGCTTTTATCGGCGGCAACCTGCGCAAGGTGGGAAGAGTCATTGTGCCCAGCCATCTGTACAAGGCCGTGTACAGCCCGCGCCAGCGCGCCGGCGCCGCCTACTTCATTGAAAACGTCGATACCAAGCAATATGAAGTGCTGAGCATTGCGCAACTGGAAGACAGGATAGGCATCGATCTGTTACCGTCGCTGACGCGCCAGCAAAAACTGCGCATGCTGAGTTTGCCGAAGATCAATAGCAAGTCCAGGAAATAAGACCGTCAAAAAGGAAATCCCATGTGCGCAAAAAAATTCGTCCCCTACGCCAATGAAAGCGATGTGCTGGAAATTGGCAATCTGAGCATCGAAAACCGGATCGACCGCATCAGCATCAGCGGCGACATCGACCTGACCCTGGACAAGCCTGGCCTGGCCCTGGCCAAGCAGCTGCAAAAACTGCTGGCCGATGTGGTGGCCCAGCTGGAAAAGCAGGAATTGCCCGACCAACTGCCGCCGCCTGAAGTGACGTCGGTGGCCAATCCGTTCGAGTGACGCCGGGGGGAAGTTTACCGTGCCGCTTTGGCGGCGCGATAGTAGCCAGTCCGGCTGAGCTACTCCGGCACCGAATACCAGATCAACCTTGTCCCATGCAGCTTGTCGGACAAGGTTGATCTGGCAAAACGCTTACTTCGCGAACGCCTGCGCCGCCGGCGTTACTGTGACGGCTGCGGGCTTGATGTCCAGCTTCATCGCGCCGATGACCTTGTCTTCATCGAGCAGGGACTGCGGCTTGTTGCCGTCGTACTTGATGGGAGAGAACGCGTCGCTGACGAGCTTTTCCTTCAGCCCGGCCGCATCCTTGGCGACGATCACCACGGACAGGTTCTTCGCCGACAGATGCTGTTTGATGGCGCGGTTGACGTCCGCCACCGTCAGTGTCGACAAGCCATCGCGCATCAGCTTGGTGAACTCGGGCGTGCCATACCATTGCGAATCGAGCGCATAACCGAGTTGCTGGTCCTGCGTCGAGGTCATGACGAAGACGTTTTTCATCAGGTAGTCGCGCGTGGTGGCGAACTCGTCCTGCGTCAAGCCGTTGTCGATGAGCTTGCCCAATTCCGTCAGGGCCACGCGCAGGGCGAAGTGGGCGTTGTCGGGCGCCACGGGGCGGATCCAGATTTCGAACAGCTGCGCCTTGCGGCCCAGGTTCGGATTCGGGAAGAATTGATACATGCCGCGCGGGAAGGCTTCAATATACGCGTAATCGCCGTAGTTCATGCCGCGGATTTCACGGATGCGCTGGTACAGGTAGGAGTTCGAGGCACGGTGTTCGCCCAGCCAGGTTTTCGCCAGCCACAGGGCGGGGAAGTCCGGGTGCGTGCGCGTCACCTCCAAAGGCAGGCCGAAGGAAATGGCCGTGGCGCGCGTGTTTTTCTCGATGATTTCCACTTCCAGGCCCTGCGCCTTGCGGCCCGCTGGCTTCACGGTGGCCGGCAAGCCGGGGCCGGCCGGCAGTTTGCCGAGTGCCTGCGTCAGCGAGGCCGTCATGGCGTCGGACACGTCGCCGGAAATGCCCACCTTGACGGCGCCTTGCGCATACGCGCTCTTCCAGAACTGTTTCACATCGTCGAGGGTGATGGCGTCGATGCCGGCGACCGTGCCCAGCACCGGGTGGCCGTACGGCGTGCCCGCGTAGACATTGGTTTGCAGGCGTTCCTTGGCGAATTCCTCTTCGTTATTGTCCTTCAGGTCCAGCAGCAGCGCGTTCTTTTGCGCATCCTTCAGGCGGCGGAAGTCGTCTTCGCGCAAACCCGGCGAGAGCAGCAGCGGCAGGGCGATGGCGTTGAACTGGGTCCAGTTATCCTTGTGGATGGAGCCCGTAAACGTCGTCATTTCCTTGTCCGTCTGCTGGGAAAAACTGCCGGCCAGCGGGAACAGGGCCTGGTTGACTTCGTCGATCTTGCGCTCGGACGAACCGCCCGACGCCACCATGGCGGCCGTCAGCGCGGCCAGGCCTTCCTTGCCTTTGGGGTCTTGCGCGGAGCCGGCCGTAAACAGCAGCTTGTAGCGGATTTGCGGCAGCGCAGACTTTTGCACCAGCACGTCGAACTTCGCGTTCGAGGCGGCTGGCAGCAGGCTGGCCAGTGTCGGCGTGGTGGCGATGGCGGCCGCCATCGGCTGGTGCGACAGGGTGGTCACCACCAGGCCGTCGTCCGTCAGGTATTTGCGCGCAGCCGCCTGCAGGTCGGCCGGCGTGAGCGTATCGATCAGGCGGTAGTACTGGTTGATGGTGGCGTACGAGCGGTCGAAATGCACGAAGGAAGCCAGGGTGCCGGCGATCTGCTCCGTGTTGTCGAGCGAGCGGATCAAGCCATATTTTTCAGCCGACTTGGCGTCCGCCAGGTCTTTGTCGCTGACGGGCGTGTCGCGCAGCCGCGCCACGGTGGCCAGGATGGCGTCGCGCACGTAGACGGCGTCATCGATGTTTTTCACGCGCGCGCCCAGCACGGCCAGGGTCGGGTCGACCCGCTCCGGCGTCATGTCGAACAGCTGGTCGACCTTTTGCTCGTTCTGCACCAGGCGCTTGTACAGCGGCGAGGTGCGGCCGAACGACAGCGACAGCAGGGTTGCCAGCGCGGCCTGGTCCTTGTCCTTGACGGAAAAAGCGGGCGCGTGGAAGCCCACGGCTACCCACGGCAGGGTCGGCGTGGGCCAGGCCACGTGCTTGTAGACGGGGCCACGCGGCGCGGGTTCCACGGGGACGGCCGCCTGCTGCTTGCCGCGCTGCCAGCTGCTCCAGTATTTTTCCACCAGTGCGATGGCTTGCTGCGGTTCCACGTCGCCGGCGATGATGATGGTGGTGCGCTCGGGACGGTACCAGCGGTCGAAGAAGAGCTTCGAATACGCATACTGGTTCGGCATGTCTTCGATGTCCTGGATGAAACCCATCGTCGTGTGCTTGTAGGTATGCGTCGTGTAGGCGCTGTCGCGCATCACTTCGAACAGTTTCGAGACGGGATTGGCGCTGTTCTTGTTGTACTCGCCCAGCACGGCCCGCGATTCCGTCTTGAACGCGTCTTCCGCATAGTCGAGGTGCTGGAAGCGGTCCGCTTCCACCTTCAGCACGGTTTCCAGGTCCTGCTTGGCAAACGTCGTGTGGTAATTGGTCAGGTCGTCGCTCGTATACGCATTCTGGCGCGCGCCGGCGCGGGTGATGACTTCCTGGTATTTCTCGGGCGGATAAGCCTTGGTGCCGCGGAACATCATGTGCTCGAAAAAGTGGGCAAAGCCGGACTTGCCCGGCTCGACTTCATTGCGCGAACCCGTCTGCACGGGAATCTGCAGCGAAACGAGGTTCGGGAAGCCGGTCGGCACGATGATGATTTTCAAGCCATTGGCCAGGGTCTTTTCCGTCGCCTTGAACGGCAGCAAATCGGCCTTGCTGGCGGCAGCGCTTTGGGCAGCGGCCGGTTTGACGGGCGCGGCGCCCAGGTTCGACGCGGCCATGGCCGACAGGGTCAGGGCGAAAGCGGGTAATAAAACAGGCATGATTCTTGACACGGGGGCTCCTTCTTTTCTTGGAATGTGGAAAGTGCAACGCCGCAGCATAGAATATTCGTGCCGCCCTGCATAGGGGCGAGATTAAGAGCTCCTAACAGAACCGTAGCGAGCGGCAGCAAGTTGTGGCCGAGACGCGCAACTGTGCTAGAGCACAGTGAGCATCGCAGGCCGCAAATTGCGACGCGCAGTAGGTTATGTTAGGGGCTCTAAAAGTCGGGCCGCAGGATGCGTGTCGTCAGATGCGTCAGGAAATCGCGCCGGGTCGGCAGGAACATGCGGATATAGACGATGCCGTGCGCACGGTCATGGTGGTAGACGACGCGGATGTCTTCGCACAGGCGTTGCCGCACATCCAAGCCGACTTCCCGGGCGGCCTCGATGGGGGCGCCGCTGTCGGGAAAGGCTTTCAGGTCAGTGAATAATTGCCGGAAGGCCAGGAGGAACTGCGCCTGGGCGGCGGCCGTATGGCGCGCCTGGAAGTCGCTGCGCAGTTCATTGAAATCGGCTGCGGCGCTGTTGAGCACGACGATGCGCGCCACTTCAAGCCTGGTCAAGGCCGGCCAGGAAGTCCTCTTCGGACACCACGTCGCCGCGCGCGATTTCCTGGTTGCCCATGGCGATCAGCTTCATGAATGCGTGCTGTTCCTGCATCTGCCGCGCCTGCCGCTTGCCTTCCTGATACGCGTGCATGGACAGCACGACCATCTTCGCTTCGCCATTTTGCGTGATGATGATGGGTTCGTCCTGGCCTGCGTCGAAGCCGTTGACGATTTCCGTCGTATTGGCCTTCAGGTAGGAAATCGGCTTGATGCGTTCCTTGAAGTTCATGGCGGCCCCAAATGAGAAAAATACTGCGACAGGACCAAATATACACCAAATTTGGTCTTGCTTCCTTGTTGCTTATGTGAGCGTCGTTTCCGGCAGGCTGATGCGGTTGCGGCCCAGGTGCTTGGCGCGGTACAGGGCGCAGTCGGCCGTGTGGATCAGTTGTCCCAGTTGCGTGCCGGGACCGGGCAGGGCCGTGGCGGCGCCGATGCTGACGGTGACGCAGGCGCCGTCGGGACGCTTGCGCGGCAGTTGCAGCCGCTCCACGCGCTGGCGGATGCGTTCGGCCACGATGGCCGCGCCCTTGAGCGACTGGTTCGGCAGGATGACGGCAAATTCTTCGCCGCCATAGCGGGCCACCAAGTCGTTCGCGCGCATTTCGCTGGCCACGGCGCCGGCCACCTTGCGCAGGCACAGGTCGCCGCCCTGGTGGCCGTGGCTGTCGTTGTATTCCTTGAAATTGTCGACATCGACCATCAGCAGCGACAGGGGCTGGCCCTGCCGCTGGGCGCGCTGCCACTCGGCCAGCATGGTGTCGTCGAAGCAGCGTCGGTTTGCCAGGCCCGTCAGGCCATCGCGCGTGGCCAGGCGTTCCAGTTCCACGTGCGCGCGTTTTTCCTCCGTCATGTCGCGCAGGGTTTCCACCACGGCGATCAATTCGCCGTGGTTGCCATAGATGGGGCTGGCATCGACGGCCAGGTAGCGCCGTCGCCCCGTGCGCGGCATGTCGCACCAGTTCTCCGCGCACAGATTGCTGCCTGTGCTGCCGCGGTATTGCTGTTGCGCGTGCAGCGCGCGCATGTCGCCGCCGCGCCCGGCCAGCAGCAGGTCGGCCAGGGTGGGGCGCTCGTCATTGTAGAAGCAGCGGCCCGGCTCGCGCGTGCGCAGCACTTCTGCCGCCGGCACGCCCGTCAGTTGCTCGCAGGCGCGGTTCCAGATCATCACATGGCCATGCACGTCGAGGACAAAGGTGGGCACCACCAGCAATTCCATCATCTTGACGGCGAAACCCTGGGCTTCATCGCAGGGCGATGTGCTGGCATGTGCATGGCTATCCGGCATGTAAGCATCCTTCTTGGGGTGAATGGGGCTGGCTCGCTGGCCATGATGCAGCGTGGAGAAGCGATGGTGTTGATATTGAGCAATATTTTCAGCGATGCACCATCGCCTCATCATCGCCTCCTGGCAGTGGCAGTGGCAGCGACAGGTGCAAGGTGGTGCCGGCGCCGCTGTGGCTTTCGATGTGCAGGCTGCC
This sequence comes from Janthinobacterium sp. JF4, assembly GCF_059617925.1. Taxonomy (NCBI): domain Bacteria; kingdom Pseudomonadati; phylum Pseudomonadota; class Betaproteobacteria; order Burkholderiales; family Oxalobacteraceae; genus Janthinobacterium; species Janthinobacterium sp. JF4. The sequence continues at coordinate 19,589 of NZ_JCAQAV010000025.1, forward strand.
GCCGGCGGCAGCCACGCGCTCATGCATGCCGGACAGGCCGCAGCCGAGGCGCGGCGGCGAGCCCGACAGCCCGACGCCATCGTCGCTGATGCGGCATGCCAGGGTGGTTCCCGCTTGCTGCAGGCTCAGCGAGACATGCGTGGCGCGCGCATGGCGGGCGATGTTCGCCAGCGCTTCCTGCAGCGCGTGATACAGCAGGGGGCCATGCGCGCTGCCGGCGGCGGCGTCGAGCCGGTAATCGCAGCTGCAATCGATGCCCGTGGTGCGCCTGAAGTCTGCCAGCAGCCCGTCGCACGCCGCTTGCAAGCCGGCGTCGAGGGCGGGTGGGCGCAAGTCATGGATGACGCAGCGCAGCGCCGCGATGCTGAGGTCGACATTGCGCGCCATCATGGCCAGTTGCCGCGCCAGCAAGGGCGCCGCGTCATGCGTGCTGGTCTGCAGCATGGCCAGGTCGATTTTCAGGGTCAGCAGATGCTGGCCCAGGTCATCGTGGATGTCGCGCCCGATGCGCAGGCGTTCCTGTGCGCGCGCCTTGTGCTGCTCGCCGGCCAGGCGCGCCTGCTCGGCCTGCGCGCGCAGCTGTTCCAGCGCCTGCAGGCGCAGCGCCAGGCGGTGCTGGCGCCACAGCAGCAGGGCCAGCGCACCGAGCAGGATGGCACAGGCCAGCATCAAGGGGGAGGGCGTGCCAGCCGGCGGTAGCGTCCCGGCGGCATGGCTGGCGTGCACGCAAGCGAGTGCGGCAGCCGCCAGGCAGGCCAGAATACTCAGGCGGTACGGCATGCGTAGCCAGCGTTGCATCATTTCCTCGCTCCAAAAATATTTTCCAACGGGCAATGTTATTACAGAAAATATATTAACTTGGGGCTATTTATATTGTCTAAACGCAAAAGCTGCGCTGTTATGTTTGCCAGTGTCGCTTTCTTGGCCCTCGATGCCGCAGCGGCAGGTGGCGGGCACGGCATTTGCACGGGAAGTGTCTTGGCGGCATATAATAGAGGGTTGTCAATCGGCTTTTGCGGTGACGGCGCATTGCGCCAGCCAGCTCTTAGGAAATACAGTGACTTATAGCATCAAAGAGATTTTTTACACTCTGCAGGGCGAAGGCGCGCATGCAGGCCGTCCGGCCGTGTTTTGCCGCTTTTCCGGCTGCAACCTGTGGACGGGCCGCGAAAGCGACCGCGCCACGGCCGTGTGCCAATTCTGCGACACGGATTTCGTCGGCACGGATGGCGAACTGGGCGGCAAGTTCAAGACGCCGCAGGAACTGGCCACCTTGATCGACAGCCTGTGGCCGGCCAGCTACGCGCCGAGCAAATACGTGGTGTTTACGGGCGGCGAGCCGCTGCTGCAACTGGACACGGCCCTGATCGACGCTATGCATGCCGTGGGCTTTACCATCGCCATCGAAACGAATGGCACCTTGCCCGTGCCGGCCGGCGTGGACTGGATCTGCGTCAGCCCGAAGATGGGCTCCACCCTGGTCGTGCACAAGGGTAACGAAATCAAGGTGGTCATTCCCCAGTTCCAGCAAGACCTGGCCGCCTACGAGCAACTGGACTTCGAGAACTTCTTCGTGCAGGCGATGGACGGCCCTCTGGCCGCGCATAACATGCAGCTGGCCATCGAGACGTGCAAAAGCAACCCGAAGTGGAAGCTGAGCCTGCAAACCCATAAACTCCTGCAAATCCCTTAAATAATAGTATTCACAATAATATGCTGACTATCACACGCAAGCTCGAATTCGACGCGGGCCACCGCATTCCCGACCACAAAAGCCAGTGCCGCAACCTGCACGGCCACCGCTACACGGTGGAAATCACCCTGGTCGGCAAGGTCATCGAAGCGGAAGGCAATTCCGACAATGGCATGATCATGGACTTTTCCGACGTGAAAACCCTGGCCAAGCAGCACCTGGTCGACGTGTGGGACCACGCCTTCCTCGTCTACGAAAAAGATACGGCCGTGCGCGACTTCCTGGCCAGCTTGCCCGACCATAAAACCGTCGTCATCGACCGCATCCCGACCGTGGAAAACCTGGCGCGCATCGCCTTCGAGATCCTCAAGGCCGCTTTCAAGGACCATTTCGGCACCGGCTTGCACTTGCATAAGCTGGTGCTGCATGAAACGCCGAATTGCTGGGCAGAAGTAACCGATGACTGAAACGCAGGCTGGCGCGCAGGACGCGCGCTACATGCAGCTGGCGCTGGAGCAGGCCCAGCACGCGTGGGACCTGGGCGAAGTGCCCGTCGGCGCCGTCGTCGTCAAGGATGGCGAAGTCATCGCCGTGGGCTACAATCAGCCCATCGGCCGCCACGACCCGACGGCGCACGCGGAAGTGATGGCCTTGCGCGCGGCCGCTGAAAAGCTGGGTAACTACCGCTTGCCCGGCTGCGAGCTGTATGTGACGCTGGAACCGTGCGTGATGTGCTCGGGCGCCATGCTGCATGCGCGCCTGTCGCGCGTGGTGTACGGCGCGGGCGATCCGAAGACGGGCGCCTGCGGTTCCGTGCTGAACCTGTTCGAGCAGCCGGCGCTGAATCACCAGACGGCGACCGTTGGCGGCGTGCTGGCCGACGAGTGCGGCGCCTTCCTCAAGCGCTTCTTTGCCGAGCGCCGCCGCGCGCAGGCGCAAGCGCGCAAGCTGGCCCATCCTTCGGCCTGTTAGCCATGCCAGCCATCGCGGCTGGCATTTTTACAATTGTTGCGCAATAACATCTGTCTAGACTACTTTGTCATTCTCAAATGAGAATGATTCGTGTTACAGTGTTGTTTTCGCCAGCAAACTTTCCTTGCGCATCGTTATCGATCCGGGTTCAAGAGCCAGCTTTTACTCTTAGACCGGATCATCATGACTACTGTGCCTATGCAGCGCTTCGCTGCCCCCGTTGTTCCTGCCTCCCAACTGCCTGTCCGCCGCCACAACCTGGTGCTGCGCGCCGCCTTGCTGGGCCTGTTTGCAGCGCCGCTGCTGCCTGCCGTCGCGCAAACGGCCCCCATCAACGCTGGCACGGCCGCCCAGGAACCGGCCAAGCTACCAGTCTTCCCGGAAATCGTCGTCAACGCCAAGCAGGATTACGAGCGCCGCGCCGGCACCAGGACGGTCATTACCAGCGACGACCTGGAGCGCCGTGGCGTGACGGACATGGCAGGCATCGTGCGCTACCAGCCGCTGATCAGCACGCCAATGGCGGCATCGGGCGGCGGCAGCGTGTGGGATGGTTCGGGCAACACCGGCTATAACATCCGTGGCCTGGAAGGCAACCGGGTCAGCCTGGACGTCGATGGCATTTCCCTGCCGGATGCGGCGCCGAAGCCCGATGGCACCACCCTGAACGCCTTCGGCACGGGCCGTGACTATTTCGATCCTGAAACCTTCCGCGAAGTGCGCATCGATTCGGGCACGACGGGCGTCAGCGGCGCCAATCCGGGCCTGGGCGGCGGCGTGGCCTTCATCACCAAGTCGCCCGAGGATTACCTGGGCGACGGGCAGGACCATTACGTGGCGTATAAATACGGCCGCGCCACGGCCGACCGCAGCAATGCGCACACGCTGACGGGTGCCGCCAAGCTCGGCGCCAGTCTGCAAGGGCTGGCCGTGTATGTGCACCGCGACGGCGAACAGACGGGCAGCCGCGGCAGCACCCCCGTCAATCCCGACGACTGGCATTCGAACGCCTTGCTGTCCAAGCTGGTGTGGGCCTTGCCGGGTGAACAAAAGCTGGACTTGACGGTCGACATGTTCGAACGCAAGAACAAACGCGATCTGCGCAACAAGGTCAGCACGTATTATCCGACGGGCGTGCAGCAGGATTCCACCACCAGGCGCACGCGCGTCAGCCTGGGCCACGATGTGGCACTGAAAGACTTCGCCCTGTTCGACCGCCTGACGTCGAAAGTGTATCTGCAGAATGCGAAAATCGATGACAAGACGCAAGGCCGCTACACGTTTGGCAGCCCGTCCCAGCGTACCATAGCCACCAGCTTCAAGAATGACAGCATCGGCCTGAGCTCGGAAGCGTTCAAGCAGCTCAACGCCGACAACGCGCTGCTGTACGGCGTGCAACTGGAACAGGCGCAATCGCGCCGTCCATGGGTGGAAGACCGCACCATCATCGCCACAGGTGTGCACCAGATCACACGCAAGAACCGCATGGCCGACATGGACACGACCAAGCTGGCCGTGTATGTGCGCGACGACCTCAGCTTTAATCTTGCTGGCAAGAAAGCCGTGCTGACGCCGGGCCTGCGCGCCGACTACCGCAAGCTGGAGCCGAAAAACCTGCAAAACTACGTGATCGCCGTGCCCAGCGCGGCCAAGGAAGTGCGCAAGGATAGCGACACCTATTTCACGCCCAGCCTGAGCTTGTCCGTGGAAGTGTTGCCGCAAATGCATGCCTATGCCACCGTGACGCGCGGCACGCGCTTGCCGACGGCGGCCGAGCGCACGGGCACCTATGATTCCTTCAGCTATACGGGCGCGGGTACGGGCTATGCCGTGCTGGGCAATGCGAACTTGCGCAAGGAAACCAGCCAGGCCTATGAGCTGGGCTTGAAGGGCGACATCGTCAAGGGCTTGAGCATGCACGCCTCCGTCTACCAGACGGAATACAAGGACATGATCGAGTATGTGGCGCAGGAAGATGATCCGGTGAACTATCCGACCATCGTGCAGGGCCTGTTCCGTCCGGAAAACATCGGCAATGCCCGTACCTGGGGTGGCGAGCTGAGCCTGCGCGCGGAGCTGGGCGCCTGGTCGCCCGCGATGCAGGGCTACCGCGTCGACCTGGCCACGGGCGTGGCCAAGGGCCGTTCCTTCAATACCCGGACGGGCGAGAGCGGCGGCCTGGCCTCGGTGGCGCCGGCCAAGACGGCGCTGACTTTCGGCTACGACCATAGCAACAATTTGTTCGGCCTGGAGCTGACGGCCTTGCATGCAGGCGAGAAACAGGCGCCGAACGACTTGCTGATGGGTACGACCGCGCCGCGCTTCACCGTGCCGTCGTACACCATCTTCGACCTGGCGACCTACTGGAATGTGCACAAGAACGCGAAGATCATCGTCGGCGTGTACAACTTGACGGATCGCAAGTACTGGGATTACGCCGCCGCGCGCAGCCTGTCCGCCGGCACCACGGTGGCTACCCGCGCCGAGATCGAGCGCTACGCCAAGCCGGGCCGGAACGTCGCCGCCAGCCTCAGCGTGAACTTCTAAATTTTTACCGGGGAGGGGTGCTTGCCCCTCTTTTTTTCCATGTTTGATTGAATGGTCTCTCTATGAAGTTATCCAAACTCGTTCTATCCCTGCTAGGCAGCCTGCTGATTGCAAACGCATACGCGGCCCCAGCCACCCTGGCGGAACGCTGGTCCACCTTGCGCACGGAGCAGCCGAAGCTGCAGATCCGCGACGCGGCGCGCGCGCTGGGTGTGTCCGAAGCGCAATTGCTGGCAACCAATATCGGCAAGGGCGTCACGCGCCTGCAGGCGGACGGTAACCAGCCGCGCGAAATCATGCGCGCCGCGCTGGACCTGGGCATCGTGCAAGCGATCACGCGCAATGAAAACGGCGTTATCGAAACGACGGGCGTCGCCAGCAAGTTCAAGCAGGCGGGCGATAAATCCGAGCAGGCCGATGCCAAGGACCCGGAAACGCAGGCGCGCCAGCGCAATATCGCCGGCGGCTACCTGGGCGGCCAGATCGACCTGCGTTTCCACTTTGAACACTGGAAATACGCATTTGCCGTGGAACAGGCAGGCCGCGATGGCAAGCCGACGCGCAGCCTGCAGTTTTTTGACGCCAACGGCACGGCCGTGCACAAGATCTATTTGCGCAATGAGCCGGGCGTGGCCGTCTACGATAAATTGGTGGCGACCTTCCGTCTGCCACAGCAAAGTGCGGAGCTGAACGTGCTGGCCGTGGCGCCGAAAGCGGCGGAAAAACCGGATGCCGAGATCGACGTCAAGGAATTCCAGCTGGCCTGGAAAGACATGACGGACGTGCACCAGTTTGCGCAAATCATGCGCGAATTCCACTTGACGCGCGAACAGGCGCTGCGCCTGGCGCCAGCCGGCGTGGTCGAGCGCGTGACGCCGCAAGCGCTGCGCACCTTGCTGGAAAACGCAGCGAAGGACAAGGTCGCCATCATGGTGTTCCTGGGCAATGACGGCTTGACGCAGATCTACAGCGGCAAGATCGGGAAAACCATGGCCGCCGGCGGCTTCTTCAATGTGCTGGACCCGGACTTCAACCTGCACATCCGCGACACGGCCCTGCGCAGCGGCTGGGTCGTCAAGCGCGGCGGCGTCACCTCGGTCGAGTTCTTCGACAACGACGGCACGCAAGTGGTCTCCTTCTTCGGCGTGCGCGAACGGGGCAAGCCGCAGCCGCAAAGCTGGGTGGACCTGGCCGATTCCTTGCCAAAAGCCAAGTAAGTAGCAGCACCGTTGCCGCCCGGCGTACCGGCGCGGCAACACTTCAGATGGACTTCCGCATGAGTCATGATGGCAAGATCACAATAGTGGTATGCTGACTCCATGGCCGCAGCGATCGTGCCTGCGTGCTGGTTCCTGGAAGAGAGGCAATCATGGCAACCATCATGGCGAACGGCCTCAACATAGCTTATGAGAGCCACGGCGACCCCAACGATCCGTGCGTGCTGCTGGTCATGGGGCTGGGCATGCAACTGATCGCCTGGCCGGCGGAATTCGTCGATGGCATCGTCGAGCAAGGGTTTCGCGTCTTGCGTTTCGACAACCGCGATAGCGGTCTGTCGAGCAAGATGGCGCTGGCGGGCAAACCCTATTTGCCGCTGGCCTACGTGAAAAACCTCGTCGGCTGGCCCCTCAAGACTTCCTACACCCTTGATGACATGGCCGAAGACGCGCTGGGCTTGCTGGCGGCCCTGCGCATTGCCCAGGCGCACGTGATCGGCGTGTCGATGGGCGGCATGATCGCGCAAGTGATGGCGGCGCGCGCGCCGCAGCAAGTGCTCAGCCTGACCTCCATCATGTCGAGCAGCGGCCGGCGCGGCTTGCCCGGCCCCACGCGGGCCGCGCGCAACGCTTTATTGCAACGGCCGAAACGCAATGCCAGCCGGGCCGAACTGATGGCGCACATGGCGTCCACCGTGCGCGTCATCGGCAGTCCCGCCTATCCCGTCTCGGAAAAACTGCTGTACCAGCGCATCGAAGCGGCGTTGCAGCGCGGCAGTTGCCCGGAAGGCGTGGCGCGGCAAATGGTGGCCATTGCCGCCTCGGGCGAGCGTACGGCCTTGCTGCCGAGCATCAGCTGCCCGGCGCTGGTGATCCATGGCGCGGCCGACCCCCTGATACCCGTCGCCTGCGGCATCGACACGGCGGCGCTGATCCCGGGCGCCCGGCTGGAAGTGATCGAAGGCATGGGGCACGACATGCCGCCCCAGCTGATCGAGCGCCTGCTCGCCTTGATCGATGTGCATCTGCAAGGTAAGATGGCGCCCCAGATGCGCTCCCAGCCAGCCTAGGCGCGCCCACCACTTGACTAGCCAGGCATATTTTGAAAACACCTGAGATTGGCATCGCCATCGTCGCGCCGGGCGGCTATGCGCCCGACGAGGCGGCCTTGGCGCGCGGCATCGCCCGCTTGCAGGCGCAAGGCGCCACCGTCCATAATTACTACAAGCACGACCACATATTCCAGCGCTTCGGCGGCACGGATGCGGGCCGTCTGGCGCAGCTGAACGCGGCGGCAGCCGACCCGGACGTGCAGGTGGTGATCGCCTTGCGCGGCAGCTACGGCCTCAGCCGCATCCTGCCCGACATCGACTTTACTGCCATGGCCGCCAGCGGCAAACTGTTTGTCGGCTACAGCGATTTCACGGCTTTCCACATGGGCTTGCTGGCAAAAACGGGCCGCGCCAGCTTTGCCGGCCCCATGCTCTGCGACGATTTCATCCGCGACGAGCCCGAACAATTTACGCTCGACCAGCTCTGGTCGTGCCTGGCAGGCCCCACGCACACTGTGACGGGCACGGCAGCGGGCAATCCGCAGGTCGAGGTCACGGGAACATTGTGGGGTGGCAACCTGGCCATGCTGGTCCATCTGCTGGGCACGCCGTATTTCCCGCAGGTCGACGGCGGCATTTTGTTCCTGGAAGACGTCAACGAGCACCCGTACCGGGTCGAGCGCATGCTGCTGCAATTGCTGTACGCGGGTATCATTGGCCGCCAGCAAGCGGTGGTGCTCGGTGATTTTTCCGGCTATAAATTGAGCCCGATGGATAACGGCTATGATGTTGACGCCATGCTGGCCTACGTGCGCCAGCGCTTGCCCGTGCCCGTGCTGACGGGACTCGAATTCGGCCACGTCCGCCGCCGGGTCACCTTGCCGTTCGGCGGCCAGGCGCGGCTGCAATCGGATGCGTCCGGCTTCAGCCTGCAGGTGGGCGACTATCCCACCCTGGCGCGTCCCTGAACGCCCTGAACTCCATGTCCGCCAAGCCCGGCAGATTGCTGCAGCTCGACGTGCTGCGCGGCATCGCCGTGTTCGGCATCCTGCTGGTGAATATCTGGGGCTTTGCCTGGGGCACGATTTCCTTGCGCTACGGCACCTTGCCGGCGCAGCCGCCCGTGCTCGACCAGCTGGTCATTTTTTTTGTCGCGGCGCTGGCGCAATTCAAGTTCTATCCCATCTTCGCGTTTTTGTTCGGCGCCGGTTTTGCCTTGCAGACACGTTCCTTGCAGCGTCAGCTGGGCAGCCGGGAGCTGGCGCAAGCGGCCTACCGGCGCCGTTTGCGCTGGCTGATGGCCTTCGGCTTGCTGCACGGTTTCCTCATCTGGAGCGGCGATGTGCTGACCTCGTATGCGGTGGCCGGCATGCTGATCGTGCCCCTGGCATTTTCCAGGCTCAGCCGCGTGCGCAACCGCGCCTGGCTGGTGGCGGCCGGCTTTCTATTATTCATGTGTCTGTTGATCCCTGTGGGCCAGCAGGGCGGCGCGCCGGACATCGCGCGCGACCTGCAAGGCTTTGCGGAGCGTTACGCCACCTACACGCAAGGTGGCGCATGGGCCGTGGCCAGGCTGCGCGCCAACGATTTCCTCGTCTCTTTGCTGTACGCCGCCGTCATGCTGCCGCATATCATCGTGTTGTTCCTGCTGGGCATCTTGTCCGTACGCTGCGGTTGGCTGACGCAGCCGCAGCGCCACCAGCGCCTGTGGCGCCGCGTGTGTGCCGTGGGGCTGGGCATGGGCTTGCCGTTCAACCTGCTGGCGGCGGGGGCCATCGCGTGGCAGGTGGCCGATCCGTATCAGCAAGTGTTCGATACGGCCCTGTTCGAAGTGGGCCTGTTCGCCGGCGGCCCCGTGCTGGCGGCCGGCTACGTGGCCGCGCTGATGCTGGCCGGTCAATTCATGCTGCGCTGGCTCGGCGCATGGCTGGCGCCCGTGGGACGCATGGCGCTGAGCAATTATCTGCTGCAATCGCTGATCGGCACCTGGCTGTTGCAGGGGCCGGGCCTGGGCTGGGGAGCCACGCTGCGTCCGGCCGAGATGCTGGGCCTGGCCGTACTGATCATGGCGGGGCAGGTGCTGCTCAGCCACTACTGGCTGCAGACCTTCCGCCAGGGGCCGATGGAAGCGCTGTGGCGCCGGCTGGCGCGATTGCCTTAATCCTTTCCCCAGTCAAACGTGGCTTGCGCCGCGGCCGGCGGTGGCGGCTTGGGTTTGGCAGACGGCACCAGTGGATTATCGACGGCATGCCACTCGAACTGTTCCACGTCCAACATGCAGGTGCGCGCCAGGTGCAGCGCTTGCTCGGCAGTGAGCGTGGGGTCGAGCCAGCGGTGCGCGTCTTCCAGGCTGACGGCAACGGGGCGGCGGTCGTGGAGATCGACCATGCCGCCCAGGCTGTCGGCCGTCACCAGCACGAAGCCGGCTTCCTCCCGATTCACCTTGTAGTGACCGAACTGGGCCAGCGCCAGCAGGAACAGGCGCGCGCGATCCTTGCGATGGATGTGCCACGGCTGCCTGCTGCCTTTCTCTCCCGTCCATTCATACCAGCCGGAAACGCTGACGATGCCGCGCCCCGCGCGCAGCAAGGGCTTCCAGTAGGCGCCGGCCAGTTTTTCCAGGCGGGCATTGATGGCGATGGGGATTTTCTTCTTGCCTGGGGCGGGCACGGCTTGGGCGGCCCAGGCGGGCCGGTAGCCCCAGAAGACGTCGTCGACGCGGCGCACGCCATCCTGGATATGCAGCACGGGCCGGCAAGTGCCGGGCGACACGTTCAGGTGCGGCTCGGCCTCGCTGTCGAGCACCGCGCCGGTCCAGCCGAAAGATGACGCCAGCACGCGCGCCGTGTCATTTTGATCGAATCGTCCACACATGGCGAAATCATACCCGATCACCGGGTGCCGCGCGGGCAGGCGCGCGCGTACTTTCTGTGTGTGGTCAAACGTACAGACTGCGGGCGGCAGGTGGAGCACAGTGGAGACCAGTCAGCTTCCTGACGCTTCTTGCACCGGAGGAATTATGTCGTTTGAAAATCCCACTATCCACAAAGGCTTTACCATCAGCGCCACGGCCAGCCAGCGCCGCGATGGCCGCTGGGTCGGCTCGTACATCAGCCAGAACCAGGCGTGCGGGGCGTATGCGGACACTTGCGACTATGACGATTGCAGCAATGAAAAAGAAGCGCAACAACTGGCGCTATCCATCGGCTGGAGCCTGGCCGATGGCGTGCCGGCGGGCTGAGTGGCCTTAGCGCTTGCGCCGCAGGGCCAGCAGCAGGCCAAGCAAGGGAAAGAGCAGGGCCGTGCCCAGCCGTACGGAGGTCAGGGAAGCGGTCTCCACGCCCAGCACATGGGGCAAGGCCAACAGCAACAGGGGCGCGGGTACGGCAGTGGCGAAGAAAAACAGGTACCACGAGTAACCATTTCTCTTGGCCAGCAAGGCGACCAGCGCGCAACCGACCAGAAACACCAGCGGTAAATTCACAAATTCCATGGTGTTGAGTTTTCATCCGGGAAAGCGCGTCATTATACGCATGCCCCAGGGTGGCCGGATGGGCTTGCCAGCATCAATTGCCAACGAAATCCGGCGGCTGCTGCACCTGCTTTCCGGCGAGCGGCGTATCGGCCGGCAGCAACGCCTTGATGGCGCCGTTGTAGATGAGTTCCTGGGCATACGCCGACGCCTCGATCAAGGCCGCATGCACGGACTTGAAACTGCTCGGTGTTTCAATCAGCACGGGCTTGGCGTACACCTGCAGCGTATCGCCGCGCTTGCTGATCAAAATCATGCCCCGGTAGCGCCCATCCTTCTCCAGCGCCCCCGCCACATGAAATTCGTAGCCCCTGATCTGGTGTTTTTGTTCCTGATCCATGTCTCCCGCCTCCAGACCTGATTGTCGTGGCCCAGACCTTTTTACGCGTATCGAACAGCTGAGTAATTGATCTCGCTCAATACTCAAATTCTTGACGACGGTCCAACGCACGTTACGACGGCTGCTGCAAGCGTAGCGAGCGGAGGGGATGTGTGGCTGAGAAGCGCAACCTCACTTTGGTGCGGTGAGCATCGCCAGCCGCAAAGCCCCCCGCGCAGTAGCTTGCTGCAGCCGTCATCACCCAGCGCGAATGGCGCGGATCTGTTGGGCTGTTTCCTCGATCTCCCGATACGCTTCCTGGATATAGCCATTGACCGGATGCGCATCCATCCACTCGAAATAGGCGCGCTCGTCGTGTTTGATGGCAAAAGGGACGTGGTGGTCGCGTATCGACTCGGCCGTTTCGCGCACCAGCGCGGCAAAAAGCAGCTCAAGAGTTTCCATGGTGGTCACCTTGCAAGACAGGAATGCAGAGCATTGAATGTAGCACAAAGCGCGTCCGTGCCCACGCCGGTGGGCGTGGCGTGCGCGGGCCTTGCCAGGCCTCAGGCCGGATGGCCGATATGCTCGTACAGGATTGCGCAGCCGATGACGATCAGCACCAGGCCGCCCACCAGCTCGGCGCGCCTGCCCGCTACCGTGCCCAGCACGCGGCCCAGCATCACGCCCAGGGTGACCATGACGAAGGTGGAAAAGCCGATAGCGGCCGCCGTGACGACAATATTTGCGCCCAACAAGGCCAGGCCCGCGCCCACCACCATGGCGTCGATGCTGGTGGCCAAGCCCGTCACGGCCAGCACCCAGAACGAGTGCGACTGCGCTGGCGCTTCCTCCTCGTCGCTATCGCTGAGGGCATTGCGTATCATCAGCAAGCCGATGATGCCCAGCAGGCTGAAGGCGATCCAGTGGTCCCACGCTTCCACGTAGGGCGCGGCCACGCTGCCCAGGGCCCAGCCGATGATGGGCGTGATGGCTTCGATGACGCCAAAGATCAGGCCCGTGCGCAGCGCCTCGCGCCATTGCGGCTTGTGCAGGGCGGCGCCCTTGCCCACGGCCGCCGCGAAGGCATCGGTGGACATGGCAAGCGAGAGGGCGGCGGTAGCGGCGAAATTCATCGTTGGCTTTCTGTGGAACCTGGCTGGATGATAGTTAACTCAATAACGCCTAAGAAAACCGTAGCGAGCGGGAGGGAGTTGCGGCCGAGAAGCGCAACTGTACGAAGGTGCAGTGAGCATCGCAGGCCGTAAATCACGACGCGCAGCAGGTTTTATAGGTGTTCAACGTAAACCCGGCGATTTTACCCTACGTACAGCACCACCAACGAGGCCAGCAGGCAATAGGCGCCAAAGAAATGCCAGCGCCCCTGTTCCAGCCAGCGCGACAGCCAGCGCAGGGCCAGCAAGCCGGCCAGGAATGAGAGCAGCATGCCCAGCAGGCTGGGGCCGAGCAGGTGCAACACGCTGTTGCCGTGTTCCAGATGGTCGAGGCTGCCATTTGCCACGGCCTGGTAGAAGCGCCAGCCTTCCTTGACCAGCACGGCGGGCGTCAGCACGACGGCCAGGGCAAAGCTGAATTCCTCGGCGCGGCGCTGCGGCACGCCCATTGCGATGCCCGTTGAAATGGTGGCGCCCGAGCGGGAAAAGCCGCGCAAGGGCAGGCAAAGACCCTGCACGGCGCCGATCAGCATCGCTTTGCCGATGGACAAGGTGCCATGCTGGCGCGCTTGCAGGCGCGACGACACAATGATCAGCACGCCGGCGGCGGCCAGCGCGGCGGCCATCAGTGTCGCGTTGCCAAACAGGTGCTCGATTTCAAAGCCGGGCGCATCCTTGCTCATGACGTGCGTAATGCCTTTCAGCAAGCCAAAGCCGACGATGCCCGTCAGGGCCGTGGCGCCAGCGAGCAGCAGCACATTGCTGCGGAAGGCGCTGGCCGAACTGAAATACGTGGCGCGCCAGGATGCCCAGAAATACACGATGACGGCGAACATGGTGCCCGTGTGCAGCATCACCAGCAGCATGGTCAGCTCCGGCGAGGTGGGATCGAGACCCATCAGTTTCTCCGCCATGATGACGTGGGCGGAGCTGGACACGGGCAGCAGCTCGGCAAAGCCCTGGACGATGGAAAGGATTAATAATTGCAAAAAGCTCATGGGTATCTGGACTCGGGCGGGAAAAGCAGGGCCGCCGATTCTACCCGCCCGATCTTGCGGACGGGCCCCTTGCAAGATTACACTTTGTCCATGTTTTATTGGCCAGCCGGCGCCTGCGGCTGGAAGACGCTGCGGAACGCCTTCAGGGCTGCCGGGTGGTAGATCGTGCCATGGGTTTCTTCCGGCATCTTTTCCAGGTGCCATTGCAAGCCGCGTGGCGCCTGTACTTGCAGCACCCCGGCCAGGCGCTGCACTTCCACGGCGATGCCCGTTTCGCTGCTGGACGCCAGATACAGGCTGCGCTTGCCCGGCGCGCCTTGCGCCAGCAGGGCTGCCGCCTGGCGCGGCAGGGCGCCATGATTCCACCACAGGCTGGGGTCGAACGCCAGGTAATGGTCGAACAGCCGCGGTTCCAGCAGATACGTTTCCACCACGAACAGGCCGGCCAGCGATTCGCCGACGATGGCCGTTTCGCCCGTCGTGCGGTAGCGGCGTTTGACTTCCGGCATCAGTTCGTCGCGGATAAAGGCGCGGTAGGCGGGCGCGCCGCCTACCACGGGGGCGATCTTGCGGTCTTCGGCGCTGTCCGTCGGGCCCGTCAAATCGCGCCGGCGCTGCGTGTTTTGCATGCCGACCAGCATGAACGGACGCATGGTGCCATTCGCTACCGACACTTGCAGCAGGCCGGCCACGTGTAAGAAGTCTTCGGCCACGCCGCCGTCCGGCATGTACAGCACGGGCAGCGGCGCATCGGGTGGCGTATCCCAGGCGCGCGCCATGTACACATTGATGTGGCGCTTTTCCTGCAGCACCTGCGAATCGATGCTGAAACTTTCGCCGATGACCAGAGGCGTGGCAGCGCTGGCGGCGGGCGCGGCAGTGGCGAGGTGGAAGGGGCTGGACAGCAGCAGGGTGGCGGTGAGGTGCAGAGCAAGGCAAGAGCGGCGCATGTTTTCCCGTGATAAGTAGTGGATCGATGGCATGTACTCGTACATGCCATCAAGCAATTCTATCTTATCTTTGACGCAGCATTATTTGATCGTCAATAGTTTTCGCTCGCGCACGATGCCTGCCTCGTCGATCGTGTAGGCAACCAGCAGGGCCCCATCCTCGGTGCAGGCATGGCAACTTTTCAGGGGCGTGGAGAACAGCACGCTCTGGCCGCCGTCGCCGGTGGCCGTGCTGCCAATAAAGTCGGCGGGCGCGAACGGCACGGCGTCCGGGTGGGCGGCGGCAAACGCGCGCCAGGCTTCGCTAGCGCGGTCTTCCTCGCGCACGGAGCCTTCGTCGACGTCGATGGCGGCGCCATCGCTGCCGATCAGCAAGGTGCCTTCATTCGTGTTGGCGCGAAACGGATAGGTGACGGTGGCCAGGGCCGCCTTGCCCAGCGGACGCCAGGCGGAAATGAAGCCGGCCTTGTCCGCTTTTACCAGCATCCTGGCGGCAGCGATGGCTTGCGGGTGCGCGCCGGAGCGCTGCATGGTGCGCAGCAGGCAGACGTCGGGCGCGGTGGGCGACTCTTCGCTGCGGCAGGCCGACAGCGAACGTTCCGTCCACACGGCGCGCGCATCGACGGGACCGATTTGCGGGGCCGGGACAGCCTGCGCGGTCGCCAGGCTGGACCAGGCCAGCAGGGCACAGCCGACTACATGGCGGGAGATTGATATGGGCATGGGGAATCCTTTCAGTGCGGGAAACAAGGTATCGTCACCGATTATAGAAGGAGGGCCGTGTCCGCCTGCGCACCGCAGACCCGCTCAGCGCCTCTTTGCCGCCGCCTGGCGCAGGGCCTTCGCTTCCTGCTTGTTGGGTAGGTGCGGGCGCGTGGCCAGCTCTGTCTTGACGGCGGCGATGGCGGCGCCGAACTGCTGCTCGGCCTGCGCTGGGCTGGCGCCTGCATAGTTCTGCTGGTTGGACTGCGCGGCGCGCAGCCGGCGCAGCAGCGCCAGCAATTGCTTGCCGTGCAGCGCGGGTAAATCCTGCGCCAGCGCTTGCTGGACCAGCGCGCCTTCCACATGCTCGGGGTCGAGCAGGCGCAGCAGGGCCAGGCCTGCTGGCTGGGCGACGGGTGTCAGTTTGGGTTTATCCACCGGAGTCCAGAGATGAGTGAAGGATTACAGATATTCCCAGATTTCATCGAAGGTTTCGCGCGCGAAATCGTTGCGCCAGGCTTCCGAATTCTTTTCGCGGCTGACGGCGAATACGGCACGCCACGTCTGCTTCGGCGAGCTGGTGTAAGTGGCGGCGATCTTATTCAGGCCGGCCGTGCATTGCTCGACCTTGCAGCCGCTCTTCGCCAGCTGCTGTGCGGCAGCCGCCCATGCCACCGGCACCTTGACGAGCTGGCATGCGAAGCTGACGGTGGCCGTCTGCATGCCGTTTTCCACCGTCACAGGGTCCGCCTTGGTGGCCTGGCACACGGCGCCATTCTTGGCGGCGATGACATTCGCGGCCAGCAATTCAGCGGCCGGCGTGACGGCCGCGCGCATGGCGGCCGGGAACAGGTCGGCGATCAGCTTGCCCGTTTCTTTCGGGAATTGCGCAGTCGTCTCCTGCAGGCCGCTGTACGAAGCGTACTCTGCGCTCTGCTGGCCCGCCAGGCGGGTGGGGCGCAGGTAGGCATTGAGCCTGGCGACGCTGGCTTCATCCTGGTTGATGATGGTCTTGATGTACAGATTGGTCACGTCCAGCGGCGCGAGTTCCGCAGCGTCGGCGGCGATGGCGGGCTGGGCCAGTGCCACGGCGGCGGCAAAGCTTGCTGCCAGCAGGAAAGTGTGCGATGTTTGTTGCGTTTGATGCATGTATTTTCTCCACGATTCAATGTCAGGCGCCAAAAGATGCTTTGGGGCAATTTCGGCGCCCGCATTATATATGGTGAAAGTCATAACGTTGCGCACGCAACGTTGTCCACCTCAGGCGTGCGCCTTGCTGGCCGCTTCAAGCAGGGCCAGCAGCAGCTCCTTGCGCCGCCCTTCGGCCTTGCGCGCCAGGGTGGCCAGTTTTTCCAGCGTGCCCCAGACCGGATACAGCATGTGCTCGACCAGATAGCCTTCCAGCCCTTGCAGTTGCTGGCAGAACAATTCCAGTTTCTCCACGTCCTCCAGTTCCGCCTGGATTTTCACTTTAGCGCTGTCCGTGCACGCGCGCAGGCATGCCGCCAGCACGGGGATGGACTCCGTCGTCACGCCATGTTGTTCGGCGAAGGCGGCCGTGAACTGATTCTGCACGCTCTGGTGTTCCTCGTCGACGTTCTTCATGTAGTGCTGCACCAGCGGGAAATAGCCAGAGTCGAGCAAGCCCAGCCCAAACACGGCATAGCTGCCGGGCATGCAATTCTTTTCGCCTTCCGTGTCGGCATAGAATTCGAATTGCTCGATGGCCGCGCGCGCATACGCTTCCAGTTGCGGCTGCAGGGGGGCATAGGCAAGGGCGTTGGCAAAGAAGCGGTGCGTGTCGGATTTTGCCAGTCCCTTGATGGGCAGGTAGGCCTTGGCCCTGGATTTGAGCTTGATCTGGTAGCTTTTCGGGAAACCGTTGTGCAGCAAATGCGTGATGAAGGCCAGCGCCTGCCCATACGCGCCTTCCTCTTCGCGGACGATGGTGATGCTGATCGTGGCAAACACATCGTTGGCGCGGCATTCCAGCAGCGCATTTTTTACGTGGATGTCGGCATCGGCGAAGGTGCCGCTGCCTTCCTTGAGCATGCGCACGGCCCGTTCGCTGCCCAGTTCACGCGCGATTTCCAGGAATTTGAGGCCTTTCGACTTGGCGTAGCTCGGTTCGTGGCGCAGTATCATCACGGCGCCATACAGCAGCAGGTCGATCGGCTGCAGCCCTTGCGCATCGGGCACCGCAGCCGTTTTCAGGGTGTATTCGGTGGCGCGGTAGCTCGATTGCTGCACGTCATAGAACTGCGGCAGGAACTGCTTCTCCGCCCAGGCCGACACGGCCTGGATGATATCGCTGCGATGTTCTGCCAGCGCTTGCGGGCGTGACTTGTTGAGCTGCTCGATGCGCTCGAATTGCGCGATCGTCCAGGCGATATCAGGCTGTGGAAACAGGTACGGATCGAGCAGGTGGCGCGCCAGGAAGAAGGTTTCCAGCTTTTTTGTCGGCCTGCTGCCGTGCTCGAGTTTTTGCGTGATGTACGTGTGTATGTGTCCGAGCAAGGTCTGGCGCTTGCCTTCGTTGACATAGTCGATCAGCTTCAGGTGCAGCTTGCCCTGTGCCGTCTGGAATTTCCCGCGAAAGCTGAAGCGGTAGTCGATCAGGGGCGTGTCGGCCAGTGTTTCCAGCTTCGCTTGCACCATGGCCGCCAGTTTGGGCGCGATGCTGTCGCGCACGACGGCTTCATCGAGGCGCGATGGCGTCCTTGGCGCGAACGCATCGGTATCAGTCAGCTGGAAATCGTCGGCCGTGGTGCGTCCGGGTTTGTAGTCGAGCAAAAAATCACTGAAGATGCCCATCTGTAAGGTGGTGCGATTCACGGCGCTTTCCAGGTCGGTGCGCTGCAGGCGCTCGACAAACCACGCCTCCACTGCCGCCGTCATTTCCGCCGTTGCCTGTTCTAAAAGTGTGCTCATTGACTTCCTTGCATTGCGCGTAACTGTGCCACCGGCTGCCGTCACGGTCATGTTTAATATAAATATAGAATACTATTTTAGGGGTTCAAGCCTGCCTGGTACAAGGGGCGCACGGCCGTCAGGAAGGGGCGGTGAGGAAACGCTCGTCGATCGCATCGGACTGCGGTCCCACGGTGATCGTGGTGTGCCAGCCGGAAGGCTTGTCGTTGCCATCAAACAAGGCAATGCGCGTGTGGACAAACAGGACGGAATACACGCCGGATTTCATGTCGCGGTTCAAGTCCCAGTGCATGAGTTCGATGGCTTCGCCCATGCGCGGCAGATGGGCGCCCGGCGGCAGCAAAATGTTCTGATTGATGAATTCCCTGCTCGGGCCCGGTTCCTTGTGGCGTGGATCGATGTAGCGGAACGAGACGCTGGTAACGATGTTGCTCATGCATGGCTCCTGCCTGGTGATGTAGCTGATGACAATAGCACAGGGCATGGCCGGTGCGTGTGCTGCACGGCACCGGCGCGTGCGCGAATCTGTACGGTAGCAGACGGTGCTTGCCAGGTCATCGCGTTAGGCTTACTTATTATTAATCATTGAGATTGCTGAAAACGTCATGATGCATTTATTCCTAGCGGAAAATCGCGCCGAACTGGAGCGCCGTTGCCGTGACAAAGTCGCCAAGCGGCCACTGCGTTTTTCGACCGAAATACAGTTAAGAGAAGGCATACCCATCTTCCTGGATCAGCTGATCCGCACCCTGAAGGCGGAAGAGGAGGGCAAGATGGGGCAAAGCCTGGCCATTTCCGGCCCCGCCGATGGTGAAGCGCTGGCCACATCGGAACTGGCCGACAGCGCCACCACGCACGGCAGGCAGCTGCTGGCGCTCGGCTATTCCGTCAGCCAGGTGGTACACGATTATGGTGACCTGTGCCAGGCCGTCAGCGATCTTGCCGTGGCACTCGGTGAGCAATTTGCCGTCGAGGAATTCAGGACGCTGAACCGCTGCCTCGACAACGGCATTGCCGAAGCCGTGTCGGAATTTACCCAGCGGCGCGACGTGCTGATTGCCAATGAACAGGCATTGGCACTGAGCCAGCGCATCGGTTACCTAGCCCACGAACTGCGCAATCACCTGGGAACGGCCGGCCTGGCTGTCGCCGCGCTCAAGCAGGGCGGCATGGGTGTGGCAGGCGCGACCGGGGCCGTGCTCGACCGCAGCCTCGTGGGTTTGCGTACCCTGATCGACCGTTCGCTGGCGGAAGTGCGGATGGAGGCGGGCCTGAGCTTGCAGCGCTCAGTCTTCTTCCTGAGCAACTTCATCAGTGAACTGAGCTATTCGGCCAAGCTGGAAGCGGACTTGGTACACTGCACGCTGGTCGTGGAAGACGTCGCTCCCTCGCTGCAGCTCCATGCGGACCAGGATCTGCTGCTTTCCGCCGTGGGCAACCTGCTGCAGAATGCGTTCAAGTTCGGCGCGCCGAATGGCACCGTGGTGCTGCGCGCGTATGCGAATGGCGAACGGATCAGGATCGAGGTGGAGGACAACGGCGCCGGCCTGGCGCCCGAGGCGGCGGATGAGATGTTTCTGCCTTTTACGCAAGGCGGCGCCAACAAGACGGGCCTGGGACTGGGCCTGTCGATTGCCCGGCGCAGCGTGGAAGCGAATGGCGGCAATTTGCGCGTGGAGAGCGTGCCTGGCCACGGTTGCGTCTTCATCATCGACTTGCCCCGGCATGTCGCTGTGGCCGCTACGTCCGCCACCTGAGCGCGCGCCCCAGCCATGCCCTATGACATCCTGCGCGACAGCATCGCGATTGAACCGACGCGCGACGCCATCCGTTTCCATCTGACCGTCTTCGGGGTGGAAAAGACGTGCCGCATCACCGCGACGGCATTGCGCAGCCTGGACCAGGGGCAGGGCGGCGACTTGCTGGCCATCTTCGACACGCACCGCCTGCGCATCGGCCAGCGCGCCTTCGCTCACCTGAGCCGCGATCTGCTGGTCAGCGGCGTGGTGCTGCGGGCACTCGACTTTTAGCTCCCATCCATTTCACTCGGGCGGCACATCTGCCCGTCCTGCCTGTGCCAGCCATTCGCGCGGCGACAGTCTGGTGCAGGCGCGGAAGGCGCGGGTGAAGGCCGGCTGGCTGCCATAGCCCACTTCCAGCGCGACATCCTGCACCAGCCAGCCTTGCCGGAGCAGCGCCTGGGCGCGCAGCATGCGCTGGCCCGTCAGGTATTCGGCCGGCGGGCAAGCGACGACCGCGTGGAAGTGGCGCGCGAAGCGGCTGCGCGACATGCCGCTCAGGGTCGCCAGCGATGCCACCGTCCAGTGGCGCCCGGGATGGTCGTGCATGGCCGCCAGGGCCTTGGCGAGCGCGGGGTCGGACAGGCCGAACAGGCGCGCCGCCGACATCAGCTTGCCGGCCAGCGCATGGCGCAGCAGCTGGACGATCAGCACGTCGCACAGGCGGTTGAGCAGCAGTTTCTGCCCCAGGCCGCCATGCTGCGCCTCGTCGGACAGCAGCCCGAGCACGCCATCCATGGCCGGCGCCTGCGCCAGCGGGACGTGCAGGCAGGACGGCAGGCTGTCGATCACGGCGTCGTCGCCGCCGGCCAGGCGGACGGTGGCGCACAGCAGGCGCGCCGTGCCAGCGCCCGTGTCCAGTGCATGCGCCAGCGGGCGCGGGTAGAAAATCAGCGCGGGCTGCTCGACTTGCAGCCGCGTGCCGTCCTCATGCGTGAAGGCCGCCGGTCCCTGCCGCACGAGGTGCAGGTGGCCAATTCCGGGCTGGGCCGGGAAGTGGCTGCGGCCGCAAAATGCTCCCTCGAAGAAGGTGTCGGCAGAAAAGTCCAGGCGCATCAACAGGGCAGACAGACGATCCATAGGGCAACAAATAGACGAAAAGATATAAATTGTAGACTAAAAGCAACAAATGTTTCCATTTTTATCGCTATGATGATGTCCCGATGTTTGTCCTGGACAGCATTTTTATCTCGCGCCACCTGAATGGAGAATCACAATGGCATTGTCCAACTTAAAGATCGGCACCCGCCTGTACCTGGCCTTCGGCGCCGTCGTCGCCGTGCTGGCGATCCTGGTCGCCTCTGCACAGACGAATTTGTCGCGGCTCGGCGTCGCCAATGGCTTGAACGTGCACACCTACGAGGTGCTGGCAGAAGCCAGTGGCCTGCTGGAAAGCCTGATCAATATCGAAACGGGCCAGCGCGGCTTTGCCCTCACCGGCAAGGATGGCTCGCTCGAGCCGATGGCCTTGGGCCAGCGCAGTTTTGGCGAACACTTGCGGAAGATCCGCGCCCTGACGTCGGACAATCCGGCGCAGCAGGAGCGCCTGGCGGCGCTGGAGCATACCCAGCGGCAATGGCAAGCGAGCGCCATCGACCCCGTCATCGCCCTGCGCCGCGCGGCGGCGGCCGACGGCAGCCTCGATGCGGTCGTGGCGGCCGAGCAGGCCGGCAAGGGCAAGGCGGCCATGGATGCGATGCGCGTCCTGCTGGCGGACATAGGCAAGACGGAAAGTATGCTGCTGACGCAGCGTGCCGACGAGGCGGCCGCGCTGAAATGGCGCACCAACGTGGTGCTGCTGGGCGGGGGCGCTGCCGCCGTCGTGCTGGCGGCGGTCCTGGCCATCTTGTTGACGCGGAATATCACCGTGCCGCTGGCCGAAGCCGTGGCGCTGGCCCAGCGCGTGGCGCAGGGCGACCTGGGCAGCGACATCGTCGTGCGTTCGCAGGATGAAACGGGGGAATTGATGGCCGCCCTGCGCGACATGAATGCCGCGCTGGTGCGCATCGTGGGCGAGGTGCGCGGCGGCACGGAGACGATCGCCACGGCGTCGAGCCAGATTGCGGCAGGCAATATGGACTTGTCGTCGCGCACGGAACAGCAGGCCAGTTCGCTGGAAGAGACGGCGTCGTCGATGGAAGAGCTGACGGCGGCCGTCCAGCAGAACGCGGACAATGCGCTGGCGGCGCGCTCGCTGGCGTCGGCGGCCTCTGCCGTGGCAATCAAGGGCGGTGCGGTGGTCTCCGAAGTGGTACAGACCATGGGATCGATCAATGATTCCTCGCGCAAGATTGCCGATATCATCGGCGTGATCGACGGCATCGCCTTCCAGACGAATATCCTGGCCCTGAATGCCGCCGTGGAGGCGGCCCGCGCGGGCGAGCAGGGACGCGGTTTTGCCGTGGTCGCCACAGAAGTGCGCAACCTGGCCCAGCGTTCGGCCAGCGCCGCCAGGGAAATCAAGGGCTTGATCGATGATTCGGTGGAGACGGTGGGCGCGGGCAGCAAGCTGGTCGACCAGGCCGGCGCCACCATGCAGGAGGTGGTCGACAGTGTCCAGCGCCTGAGCGCCATCATCGGCGACATCACGGATGCGAGCGAAGAACAGCGCGTCGGCATCGAACAGGTGAATGAAGCCATCAGCCAGATGGATCAGGTGACGCAGCAAAATGCGGCCCTGGTCGAGGAAGCGGCGGCCGCGGCCAATGCCATGCAGGAGCAGGCGGCGCAGTTGGCGCAAGTCGTGCAGGTATTTCGCATGAAGGACGCGCCGCCATCGACGACGACCGGCGCGCCACGGCCTGCCGCGCGGCGGCCCCGGGCCTTGAGCATGGTCGGCTAGCCGCCCGCAGCGTGTTCCCGCGGACGGCGGCGTATGGTATTTCCGCACAGATCGTCAAGTAAATGCAGGTATGGCTGGACGGAAATGTTACATCTGGGTATTCTGCGCATGATACTTATTTCTATACAGAAAAAGGTAAGAGGGCGGTGCGTGCTGGCGGCAACGCGGCGCGCGCTGCCACGCAAGGTCAGGCATGCAAAGGTGAAGTCGTCCGACAGCTGAGCGAAACGGTCGTGTTTCGGCTCGCCGCGGGCAGGGAACGGTGCTGTCATCTTTAAAATAGTAGGAGAGGTTGCTCATGGATGCAGAAAAGGATGTTGTGTACGGTACAGAAGATTTGTTGATGAGTTTGTGCAACTCGGTGGTTCGGGTGCTCAACGTTGCAACGCAAAGCAAGGTCAATTATTCGGGCATGGTGCAGCGCATCACCAAGACCGGCCTGAAGCCGGACATCGGCTGCTTCGTGATGTTCGATGGTGGCTTCACGGGCCTGGTCGTGCTCAATTTTGCCGCCGATACGGCGATGGAAATCTACGAGCGCTACATGTTGCACATGGGTATGCCGAAGTCGGAGCTGGCCAGCTTCTACACGTCGGACGAAGTGTCGAACATCATGGGCGAGCTGATGAACCAGATCGTGGGCGATTTCACTGGCAAGGTGCGGCGCGAACTGCAGACGAATATCACCCAGAGCCAGCCGAAGATGCTGGTGCTGAACAAGCAGGTGATGCTCAGCGTCGACACGCCGCTGGACCGCCCGGAAATGCGCCGCGTCACCTTCTACACGGAAAAGAACAATATTTTCTATCTGGAACTGGCGATCGACCGGACCGAGTTCATCAAGTTGCACGATTTCGATTCGCGCGAAGTCGATGCCGACTCGCTGATGGATACGGAATACGCGAACCGCGAACGCGACGCCTCCCCGGCGCCTGCAGCGGAACCGGAAGACGACGACAACGCCGACCTGCTCAAGTCCCTGGGCATGTAAACGGGCCTTGCCACTAGCGGCGGCATGCTTGCCGCCGCTAGCCGATGATGTTTGCCTTGCGCAAGCTGTCGGGTAAAAATATACCTCCCAGAATACCAAACACAACAAACAGCGGACCACCGATCCACGCAAGGGCCGTGCCGGACGTCATGTCAAAGAACATGCTGCACAGGGACGCGATCAAAAAAGCATATACGCCCGCCGGCCCCAGCACCACGCTGCTGATGGCAAGGGCATTGCTTGCTGTCCTGCTGATCTTGTTGACATTCATGGCTTATCTCGTTCCCGGCCATGCCCGCGCATCGCTGGCGCCGCCATGAGGCCGGGCGGAGGCAGCGACGATACTTTCTCCAGCCGCCGTTCTCCCGCGATGCCGCTCTGCTGGCTATCATCGAGCGACCAGTATTCCAACGCATAGGCATAACTGCCGTCGACAATGGTCAGCGATTCCTTCTGGCGGCCGCTGGGCGCCTTGTAGTACAGGCGCCGCGCCGGCCGGCCATCCACCGTCTGCTTGAACGACTGCGGTGACATGCTGGCGCGCTTGCCCGTCTTGCCCGCCATCGACATGGCCGTGATCGTCACGTAGGCCCGGTCCGGGCAGCGGGCCAGCAGGTGCGCGCCGCTCAGGACGGTGGGCTGCGCCCGTTCCAGCGGGAAGCCGAACGGCTGCACGCCGACAATATCGTGGCACCCCATCTGCTGTGCCAGGGCCGCCAGCGCGGCCGGATCGAGCGCGCTCGTGTAGTGTTTTTCAGCCGCCTGCGCCTGGCCCAATGCCAGGCGGCGCTCCAGTTCGGCCAGCGAGATGTCGCTGGGCACGGGCAGCGGCGCGGGGGCGTCGGGATCGGCGGCATGCGACGTTTCCGCCTGCATGCGTGAGGCGACAGAGTGGCTGCGCTCGGCCAGATCGAGGGGGGCGGCAGCCATGCCCGTGTTGGCGAGGCAGGCGGCGATGGCCAGCGTAAGAACAGGTTTTGTCAGCATGGAATCTCTGGAGGTGCGTCGTCCGTGAAGAAAAAGATGTCGAACGGCTTGCCCGCACCTGGGATGGCGATGGAAAGTGCAGTGTGGCAGAAATACAAACTCGCTATAAAAGAAAAGTATTTTTTTGTGCCACAGTGATATGCATCAATAAGATTGTCACACATATACACAAATCTCGCTACCCTGCCAGAGAGCTATTCCAGCGCCGGTATTTCTTTACCAGTCCTTATCTTAAGCCATTGATTATTAAGGCTTCATTCACTGCCCCGCAGGGTGCTTCTTCTTGCGGGACGCGGTGGCACGATGCTTTCTGATGATCTCAGTCCATTTGGAGGCTGGATGTTGAAACGACAGTTATTGTGTATCGACTTGAGTGGCAATGGTTTGCTGCATGAGCCAGGCATGCGGCAGTTTGGCGTGGCGTGGGAAGGCTGGCAAGTGTGCAGCGTGACAGGCCTGGCGGCCGCGGCACGCGCGCTGCGCACGCAGGCCTTTCCGGTTGGGGTACTGATTTCTTCGTTCGACGGGCTGGGAGAACTCGACAGTTTCTTGCATCAGCATTGGGATATGCAATGGGTGGGCATTTTTCCACCGCGCGCCTTGCAAGTGGCCGCATGCCGGCGCCTGGTCCGTGACCATTGCCATGATTATCACACTTTGCCTGTCGACATGCTGCGACTGCGGCATACCCTGGGCCATGCATATGGCTACGCCACTTTGCGCGAGCTGCCGGACGCGCCGCGGTGCGCACTGGAACTGCCTGATATGTCGTTAAAGGGCAGCGGCGCCGCCATTGGCCGTTTGCGGCGCCAGATCCTCAAGGTCGCCGGCGCCAGCGCGCCTGTGCTGATCTGGGGCGAGTCGGGCAGTGGCAAGGAATTGACAGCGCAAGCCATACATGTCCATTCCGCGCGGGCGGCAGGCCCCTTCGTGCCTATCAACTGTGGCGCGATTCCGGCAGGCCTGGCGCAATCCGAGCTGTTTGGCCATGAACGGGGCGCGTTCACGGGCGCCACGCGCGAGAAGCGGGGCTTGATCGAGTCGGCGGCCGGAGGCACGGTATTTCTTGACGAGATAGGCGATTTGCCGCTCCCCCTGCAAACCAATTTGCTGCGCTTCCTGCAGGAAAAAACGATCTACCGTGTCGGCGCCACGCACAGCACCGCCGTAGACGCGCGCGTCATTGCCGCCTCGCATGTCAATTTGCTGGAGGCCGTGCGGCAGGGGAAGTTTCGCGAGGATTTGTACTACCGGCTCAACGTGCTGGCGCTCGATGTGCCTCCTTTGCGCGACAGGAAGGAAGACTTGATGTTGCTGGCAAACCATTTTTTTGCCACTTATGTGTCGGAGCGGGCGCCGCTGGTGCGCGGCTTCAGCCACGCCGCCGTCGAAGCAATCTGCAGTCATACCTGGCCGGGCAATGTGCGCGAATTGATCAACCGGGTGCGGCGCGCCATGGTGATGGCCGAAGGCAGGGCGATCATGCCGCAAGATCTGGGCTTGTCCGTTGCGGACGAGTCAGGCGCCGATGTCGCACTCGACGGCATTCGCTGGCGTGCGGACCGTGAAGCCGTGCAGGCCTGCCTGGCCAGTGCTGGCAGCAATATCAGCAAGGCCGCGCGCGACCTGGGCGTGTCGCGCATGACGCTGTACCGGCTGATCAAAAAGCTCAATATTGAATCTTGAACCTGGCGCATCAGGGAAATCCTGCGGTCCGCGCGTGGATTGTCACAGCTGAAACGGTGTAACAGGATTGAGACAGGCGCCGGAGCGGCGTGGCACCTTGCAAGTGCTTGATTTTGCGTAGATAGCGCTGTTCTTGTAAGCGGAACCGGAAAGGCGGGTGGCGCACGGCTGCGACAGTTTTCTGTGTTTTGCTTGCCAAGTTTCCGGGGGGAATGCCATGCAAGCCGAAGATCATCGAATAAGGCGTTTGAATTCAATGGCTTGGTCAAATTTTTCATTGCTGGCACCAAATTTGCTGTGTAGCTGTGGACCCGACGCTTCAGTCTGGTGCCAGCATCCTGATTAACTTTTAAAGAGGAAACTGCAATGAAAAAAACTCTCATCGCGGCAGCGGTAGCGCTGGCCTTCGGTTTCAGCGCTCATGCCCAGAACAATGGCTCGACCAAGGTCGATGATGTCACGGGTGTCAATACCCAGACGGCGAGCAATGCCTCGACGCAGTCCGGTGCCGGGCCGGGGGCGAACGCGCATTCCACCGCTACGCAAGACAATAACTCGGACCAGAGTAATGACAAGAGCACTGGGCAAAACAATAGCAGCGGCGACGCGAAAGCCACTGCGCTGGGTTCATCCGCGGCAAACAATGGCAGCACCAGCACCAGCAACGCTGCCAATGCCTTCAATACATCGACGGCGACGGCAGCGAGCACCCTCAGTGGCGCGGTGTCGGGTAACAAGGTCAGTGACATCGGCAACTACGCCACCAACAATGGCAATACCAGCGGTGGCACAGGCAAGGGTGGCATCGGCGGCAGCGCACAGGGGGGCGATGCCTACGGCAAGGGCGGCTGGGGCGGCGCGGCCATCGGTGGCGACGGCGCATCGGGCGCAAAAGGGGGCAGCGCCAGGAATGGCAGTGCCATCAATGGCGCTGCGATGGTGGGTGACAGCACGGCCGGGGCCGGTGGCGCCGGTGGACTGGCCAAGAATGCCAGCAGCGGCGACGCCGGTGCCGGTGGCAAGGGTGGCGCAGGTGGCCGTGGTGCGGCCGGTGGCGATATCTATGGCGGCAACGGCGGCAAGGGCGGCCTGGCGGGTGATGCCAAAGGCGGCTCTGGCGGCGATACTGGCCGCACGACAGGCGGTAACGGCGGCGATAGCGGCAAATCCATCGGCGGTGCAGGTGGCGACGGTGGCTATAGCCGCAGCGCCGCTGGCGGCTCTGGTGGCAGCGGCAGTGCCGGCGGCCTGGCCAAGAACTCCGGTGGCGGCGTCTCCACTGCCAACGGTGGCACGGCGACGGGCGGCGCCGGTGGTGCCGGTGGCACCAATACAGCAGGTGCCGGTGCCGCAGGCGGTGCCGGTAGCTCCGGTGCTGGCGGCGCTGGCGCCGCCTTGACGAGTACGGGCGGTGCAGGGGCCGCGGCAACTGGCGGTGCCGGTGGTGCCGGTGGTGACGGCGCGGGTGGCACCAGTACTGGCGGCAACGGCGCCGCTGGTGCGGCGGGCGGTAATGGCGGCAGCAGCGGGATGGCGCAAAACACGGGTGGCGCCGGTGCGGCTGGCGGCAGTTCGAGCAATGGCA
Source organism: Janthinobacterium sp. JF4 (assembly GCF_059617925.1). NCBI lineage: Bacteria > Pseudomonadati > Pseudomonadota > Betaproteobacteria > Burkholderiales > Oxalobacteraceae > Janthinobacterium > Janthinobacterium sp. JF4. The sequence continues at coordinate 47,567 of NZ_JCAQAV010000025.1, forward strand.
GCGCTAGCAACGGCTCGCCATCGAACGGCAGCGCCATTGCCGGTGCTGGCGGCGCCGGCGGTGCCGGCGGCGGCAGCAATAGTGGCGGCGCCGCCGGTAGCGGTGGCACCAACACGGGCGGCGCGGCAACGGGCGGTTCCGGCGCTGGCGGCACGGGCGGTGCCGGTGGCACGGTGGCCGTCAATGCCGGCATGTTCGACATGTCCAACACCATGAGCGGTACCGCGCAGTCGGCGGCAGGCTTGCTGGTCATCAGCCAGAACAGCGGCATTTCTTCGCTGATACAGCAAAGTGTGACGGTGCAGGCCAATCTGGCAGTGGGACACTAAGCTAGCGTCTGCTTGGTGTCAGGCTCCGCCGTGGCAATGCCGCGGCGGAGCGTCGCAGGTCATGGACAAGGGGATGAGCATGCGCCTTTTTTTTCATTCGATATGCTGTGCCAGCCTGGCCTGTCTTTCCACAGGTGCCTTGGCTGCACAGGAAGCAACGGCGCTGCCCTTGCTTGCCGGGCCAGAGTTGAGTCTGCCGATTGTTGCTTCGACGACCACTGCGCTGACCGCGCTGATGCCGCTGGCGGCGGATGGGACCTTGGCCGGGGGCCTTGGCCCGGCCGCTGGCGAATATGCGCTGGACCAGGCGCGTGGCGGCACCGAGACGATTACCAATGAAGCGCGCCTGAGTGGTTTCGTCACGGGCAACTCGGCCAGCTACGTCAACACGGGGGCCAACACGATCGATGGCGCCGCATTTGCCAACGCTTCCGGCATCCCGATCGTGATTCAGAATTCGGGCGCCAATGTGTTGATCCAGAACGCCACCATCATCAATTTGCAATTGCGCTAGGCATGGCCACCCCCGGCACATTCCCGCCGCTCCTGCTGTGCCTGCCCTTGCTTGGCGGGCTGGCATCCCCAGGCGCTGGCGCGGCCGATATCGGCGCCTTTGGCAGCGCGCGCTTTGCGGTGCCCGTTGTCAGCATGCGCGAGGCGCGATTCCAGCGCACCTTGCATCAGCAATACGACTTCAGCTGTGGCTCCGCCGCGGTGGCCACCCTGCTGACCCATCATTACGCCGATCCCGTGACGGAAGCGTTTGTTTTTGAGCAAATGTACCAGCAGGGTGATCAGCAGAAGATCCGTCGCGAAGGATTTTCCTTGCTCGATATCAAGCGTTTCCTCGGGACCCGAGGCTTTCTGGCCGACGGGTTTCAGTTGCCGCTCGATAAGTTGGTCGAGGCGGGCTTTCCCGCCATCGTGCTGGTGGCCGAGAAAGGCTACCGGCATTTCGTCGTGGTCAAGGGACTGAACCAGAGCCGCGTGTTGATCGGCGATCCGGCCGGCGGCACGCGGGCCATGCCGCGCGCCGCTTTCGAGGAGATCTGGCAGGGCCGCCTGCTGTTTGTGATCCATGGCCGCGCGACGCCGTCCACGCCGGGGCCGGCGGCGACTGAGGTGGCAATGCAGGCGGGCCGCTTCAATGATGTGGATGACTGGCGCGCGGCGCCGCAAGCGCCGCTGGGACTGGCGATCAGCCGCAGCGGCCTCGATCAGCTCACCATGCCGAAGAATGACGGTGGGAATTTTTAATGGCGGGCAAACGCCACGCTGGAGGATGTATGCATAAGAAAGAGCGGTGGATCGCTGCTAGCCTGGCGTGCCTGCTAGTTGCCGCGCAGAATGCTTACGCCGCACTGCCGGAAACGGGCTGGACGGCGGTCAGCGAGGAAACGCTGGAGCAGGCGCGTGGCGGCTTCGACATGCCCGGTGGCTTGAGTTTGTCGTTGGGAATCGAGCGCCTGGTCAGCATCAATGGCAACGTGGTGTCCAGCGTGGCGTTCACGATTGCCGATGTGGCGCACCTGAGCGTCGAGGAAGCGAGCCTGGCGCGGACGGCAATCGCCTCGATGAATGTCTTGCAAAATGGCGCCGGCAATGTGTTTTCGTCAGGCCCGATGGCGCAAACGATGGCCGCCACCGTGATCCAGAACAGCTTGAATGACCAGGTCTTGCGTACCCAGACGATCGTGAATAGCAGCGTGAACAGTCTTGCATTGTTGAAGTTGGCGAACTTCCAGGACACCTTGCAACATGCGCTAGGCACGGTGGCAGGATCCAAATAGGGTTTTCAGCAAGCCGCCCGGATTTCCCGGGCGGCATCGTGCAGTAGCGCCTGGCCTTTGCGGAGGTGTTGCCCGGGCCGGCTATTGACAGGCAGGGCTTGTCATCGGGAGAGACTATGCGGCATCTTTACGTAATGCGATTGGGTACGGCGGGTGTATCGGCTATTTTGCTGTGTGCAGCCGTTCAGGCCCAGCAGGCACCCGGCGCCGGCCAGGACGATCTGGCGGCGCAGCTGGCAAGCCTGAAGGCGCAACTGGCTCAACAGCGGAACCTGCTGGACGCGCTGCGCGCATCGATGCATGAGCAACAGCGCCGCATCGAGGTGCTGCAGGGCACCGAACCTCTCGACAATAACCGCCTGGCCAGGCAGCGGGGCACGGGTTTGCGGGGGGCATACCTGTCGCTGGCGGAGGTCCAGGACCTCGTCTCCGCTCCAGAGACGCCGTCGCCATCGACGCCCCAGCCGGTGGGGCAGGCTCCCAGCCGCCCCATCCGGCCGCCCGAAGTGGCGCCCCTGTTCGAACAGCCAGGCGTGCTCACGCCCAAGGGGAGCTACGTGCTGGAACCGTCGATGCAATTCGGTTACTCGTCCAGCAATAGGGTCGCCCTGGTCGGCTACACCATTATTCCCGCCTTGCTGATCGGCTTGATCGATGTGCGCGAAGTCAAGCGCAATACCTTCACGGCCGCCCTGGCCGTGCGTACCGGCTTGAGCAACCGTCTTGAAGTCGAAGCCAAGGTGCCCTATGTCTATCGCTCCGATGCCACCGTCAGCCGCGAACTGTTTACGGGCACGGCCGTAGAGCGGGTCTTTGACACGAGCGGGCGCGCCTTGGGCGATATCGAGGTGGCGGCACGCTACCAACTGAACGATGGCGGCGCCGACAAGCCGTACTACGTGGCCGGCCTGCGCTTCAAGTCGCGCACCGGACGCGATCCGTTCGAGGTCGTCACCGACTGTACGCAGCGCTGCGTGGGCGAGAATGCGACTGGCACGGGCTTGCCGGTGGACTTGCCCACCGGCTCCGGTTTCTATTCCCTGCAGCCCAGCCTGACCTGGCTGTTTCCCTCTGATCCAGCCGTATTTTTTGGCAGCATCAGCTACCTGCACAGCTTCAAGCGCACCGACGTCAGCCGCCTGGTGCTCAATGGCGTGCGCGAACCTCTGGGCACCATCGAGCCGGGAAAAATCTTAGGCGTGAATTTCGGCATCGGTCTGGCGCTCAATGAAAAGGCGTCGCTCAGCCTGGGCTACGATCACAGCAGCGTTGGACGCACGCGCCAGAATGGCCTGACCGTGCCCGGTTCCGTGCGCACGCAGCTTGGCACCTTGCTGATGGGATTTTCGTATCGCCTTGGCAAGGACCGGAGCTTGAACGTGTCCGTGGGCGCCGGTCTGACGCGCGATACGCCGGATGTGTCCATCTCGGTCAGGCTGCCGATGACCTTTTGATGGCGGGCGGTGGCTAACGCAGCCCCGACAGGCTGCCGCTCGCTCGTCCCTAGCGTCCGGCCATCGCCGATGCAATCTCGATCGAACTCAGCTTCCAGCCCCATACGCCATGGCGCAGCAGGACCAGTGCGCCTTCCTGCGCATTGCCATCCTTCGCGCGCACGACGAAGGTGTTCACGCCGGCATAGCCTGCCGAATAGTCGGCCTTCTTCCGTGCGCCATCGGCGGGCGCATCTGCCGTGTCGCTTGCTTGCGGGCTGACGGCGCTCTTGTTGACCAGCGCCACCACGCCGGCGGGCGAGACCATGGTGTCGACCATCTTGCCCAGCATGGCGCTGGCGATCGATTGGCCCAGAGCGGCCAGCGGGTTATCGCTGCCGGCTGTCGCCTCGATGCTGCGCGCCATGCTGGCCTCCAGCTGCGTCTTGACGCTGGCGCGCAGGGCGGGGAAGTCCACGTGTGTGGCCAGGGCGTCGGCGTTGCGTTCGGCCAGCGCAGCCTTGATCTGGTGCAAGGCGTAGTACGGCGACGCATAGGCGGTGGCGGCGATGGCAATGGCGGCCACGGCGGCGGCGATGGTGATTTTTTTCAAGTGAGGCCTGTGATATGGAGGGTAGAAAACGGATGGCACGCAGCGTAGCCGCTAAATGGAGATACGGCAATCATATTTTCTTGCCATTATTTCTCTGCATACACTCGGGAGCGCCCTTGGCGGACCACTATAGAGTGATGAGGGTGGGTGCTGTATAATGGGAGAAAAGTACTTAACTACCTGTTTTCACTGGATAAAGACCCACTAATGCTTTCTACAGCTAACATTACGATGCAGTTTGGCGCCAAGCCATTGTTTGAGAATATCTCCGTCAAGTTCGGCGACGGCAACCGCTATGGTTTGATCGGCGCGAACGGCTGCGGCAAGTCGACGTTCATGAAGATCCTGGGCGGCGACCTGGATCCGTCGGGCGGCAACGTCATGCTCGATACCAACGAGCGCCTGGGCAAGCTGCGCCAGGACCAGTTTGCCTTTGAAGACATGCGCGTGCTCGACGTCGTCATGATGGGCCACACGGAAATGTGGGCCGCCATCCAGCAGCGCGACGCGATCTACGCGAACCCGGAAGCGACGGACGATGACTACATGCAGGCCGCCGAACTGGAAGGCAAAGTGTCCGAATACGACGGCTACACGGCCGAATCGCGCGCCGGCGAACTGCTGCTGGGCGCCGGTGTCGCCATCGAGCTGCATCAAGGCCCGATGAGCAATGTCTCGCCAGGCTGGAAGCTGCGCGTGCTGCTGGCGCAGGCGCTGTTCTCGAACCCGGACATCCTGCTGCTCGACGAGCCGACGAATAACCTGGACATCAACACGATTCGCTGGCTGGAAGACGTGCTCAACGAGCGCAATTCCACCATGATCATCATTTCCCATGATCGCCACTTCCTGAACCAGGTCTGCACCCACGTGGCCGACATGGACTACGGCACCCTGAAGATTTATCCAGGCAACTACGACGAATACATGTTCGCCTCGACCCAGGCGCGCAACCAGCAACTGGCCAACAACGCGAAAGCGAAAGACAAGGTTGCCGAGCTGCAGGAATTCGTGCGCCGCTTCGCCGCCAACAAATCGAAGGCCCGCCAGGCGACGTCGCGCGCCAAGCAGATCGAAAAGATCAAGGTCGACGACATCAAGCCATCGTCGCGCGCCTATCCGTTCGTGCGTTTCGACGGCGAAAAGAAATTGCACCGCCTGGCCGTGGAAGTCGAAAATATTTCGAAAGGCTTCGACCGCCAGCTGTTCAAGAATTTCAGCATCATGGTCGAGGCGGGCGAACGCATCGCCATCATCGGCGCCAACGGCGCCGGCAAGACCACCATGCTGCGCTGCATCGCGGGCGACATCGCCGGCTTGCAGCCGGACCAGGGCCGCGTGAAGTGGGCGGAAAACGCCAACGTGGGCTACATGCCGCAAGACCCGACGGAAGATTTCGCCAAAGACACGAACCTGACCGACTGGATCGGCCAGTGGACGAAAGAGGGCGACGACGACCAGGCCGTGCGCTCCATCCTGGGCCGTTTGCTGTTCGGCGGCGACGATGTCAAGAAGGCCGTCAAGGTACTGTCCGGTGGTGAAAAAGGCCGCATGATGTACGGCAAGCTGATGCTGGGCCGCCACAACGTGCTGATGCTCGATGAGCCGACCAACCACATGGACATGGAATCGATCGAGTCCTTGAACATCGCGCTGGAAAAATACGCGGGCACCCTGATCTTCGTGTCGCATGACCGCGAATTTGTCTCCTCGCTGGCCAATCGCATCATCGAGATCAAGGAAGATGAAGTGGTCGATTACCGCGGCAACTATGAGGATTACCTGAAGAGCCAGGGTATCGATTAATTCGTGTGCTAGCGTTGCGTCGGATTACGCGCTGTGCGCTAATCCGACCTACGTCAGGGTGAGTTGGTCGCGTAGGTCGGATTAGCGGGGCCGCCGAGGCGTAGCGTAATCCGACAATGCCAGCCAGTGTTGCCAACCGCCAGCCACCAGCACCGCACCGACGCGCCGCGGTCCTTTCGTTCCGGCGCACCTGCTTCATTGCCATCGTGCCGGTCTATCCCGTTTTTGTTTGACACAGCCATGCAAACTTTAGCCATCAAATCCGTCGAGTATGAACATCCACAAGACGGAGCCAGCTGCACTGCCCACGCCTGGGCACGCACGCCAGCGACGCCTTCCCCGGCTGAAAAAGCCGAACTGATCACGCGCATCAAGCGCCTGCTGATCGAGCGCGAAGCCGTGCTCGTTGCCCACTACTACGTTGATGCCGACCTGCAAGACCTGGCCGAAGCCACGGGCGGCTGCGTCTCCGATTCCCTGGAAATGGCCCGCTTCGGGCGCGACCATCCGGCCAAGACCCTGGTCGTGGCCGGCGTGCGTTTCATGGGTGAAACGGCAAAGATCCTCAGTCCCGAGAAAACGGTATTGATGCCCGACCTCGACGCGACCTGCTCGCTCGACCTCGGCTGCCCGGTCGATGAATTCACGGCCTTCTGCGATGCCCATCCGGACCGCACGGTGGTGGTTTACGCCAACACCAGCGCGGCCGTGAAGGCGCGCGCGGACTGGATGGTGACGTCGTCCATCGGTCTCGATATCGTTGCCCACCTGCATGCGCAGGGCAAGAAAATCCTCTGGGCACCCGATAAACACCTGGGCTCGTACATCCAGAAGCAGACGGGCGCCGACATGCTGCTGTGGCAGGGCAGCTGTCTCGTGCATGACGAATTCAAGGGCATCGAACTCGATTTGCTCAAGGAAGAGTATCCGCAAGCCAAGGTGCTCGTGCACCCGGAATCGCCCGCCAACGTGGTGGCGCTGGCCGACATGGTGGGTTCCACGTCGCAAATGATTGCGGCGGCGCAAACCATGGACACGGACACGTTTATTGTCGCCACCGACAACGGCATCCTGCACAAGATGCGCGCGGCCGCGCCGGGCAAGCGCTTCATCGAAGCGCCCACGGCCGGCAACAGCGCCACGTGCAAAAGCTGCGCGCACTGCCCGTGGATGGCCATGAACGGCTTGCTGAACCTGGCGCAGACACTGGAAAACATGCACAATGAAATCCACGTCGATCCTGCCGTCGGCCAGCTGGCCGTGCGTTCGATCAATCGCATGCTCGACTTCGCCGCCGCCAAGAAGGCGGGCCTCAAGCCGGGCGCGGACCTGGCAAAAGAAACCACATTGTTCCAAGGAATCGGTCCAGCATGAGTACCCTCGTTAATTCTTTCGCTCCTTTTGACCCGGCCCTGGCGCGCGCGTTCGAAGGCAATTTGCTGGCCGCCTTGCTGGAAGACGTGGGCCAGTGCGACCTGACGGGCGAGCTGGTGCCGCCCGACCATATCGTCACGGCCCGTGTCATCGTGCGCGAAGCGGCCGTGCTGTGCGGTGCGCCGTGGTTCGAAGGCATCATGAAAAGCCTGGACCGCAGCATCGACATCGTTTGGCATTACGCCGAAGGCGACAGGATGACGGCCGACAGCGTCGTGTGCACGATCAAAGCGCCGGCGCGCGCCTTGCTCACGGCCGAGCGCAGCGCCCTCAATTTCCTGCAGCTGCTGTCGGCGGTCGCCACGGCCACGCGCCAGTATGTCGATGTGGTCGCCGGCACCAAGGCGTCCATTTTAGATACGCGCAAGACCTTGCCGGGCCTGCGCCTGGCGCAAAAGTATGCGGTGCGCGTGGGCGGCGGCAAGAACCAGCGCCTGGCCCTGTACGACGGCATCCTGATCAAGGAAAACCATATCGCAGCCGCGGGCGGCGTCAGCCAGGCCCTGGAAAACGCGCGCAACCTCGATGCGGGCGTGCCCGTGCAAATCGAGGTGGAAACCCTGGCGCAATTGCGCGAAGCGCTGGATGCGGGTGCCGTCTCCGTCTTGCTCGATAACTTCAGCAACGACATGCTGCGCGAAGCCGTGGCCTTGACCGATGGCCGCGCCTTGCTCGAAGCGTCGGGCGGCATCCATGTCGACACCGTGCGCGCCATTGCCGAAACAGGCGTGGACCGCATTTCGATCGGCAGCCTGACCAAGGATGTGCGGGCCACCGATTACTCCTTGCGCATCGTCGGCTGATGAAAAAAGCAGGGCGGCGTCTGCTGGCCCTGGCGCTGCTGTGGCCGGCATTTGCCGTGCCCCTGCAGGCACGCGAGCTGCTGGCTGTGGGCGCGCAGTTCGAACGCGTGTTCGAGTACCAGGAGAGTGGCGAGTATGGCGGCCTGGGCGCGGAACTGTTGCGCTTGATGGCGGCGCGCACGGGGCATACCGTGCGTTTTCGCATGGTGCCGTGGGCGCGCGCGCAAGCCATGCTGGTGCAGGGCCAGGCCGATATCCTGATCGGCCCCTACAAGACGCCCGAGCGCATCGCCAGCATGGCGTTTTCCGACAAGCCGTTTTACCAGGACCAGATGGTCTTTTATACGCGCCAGAACGCCAGCTTCAGTTGGGATGGCGACTACGCCGTGCTGAAGAACCGCCGGGTGGTGCTGCTCAATGGCTGGGCCTATGGCGCGGAATGGGAGCGCGTGCGGCCCGGCTTGCTGGTCAGCGTGGCCAATAATGTGGAAAATGGCTTGAAGATGCTGGTGCACAATCACGTCGACGTCTTCGTCAGCAACCGCCGCAACACCGATCCCGTGATTGCCCGTCTCGGCTATGGACGCCAGGTAAAGCCCTTGCCCAAAGTCATCGACATACAAAACGGTTATTTCGCCTTTCCCCGCTCGCCCACTTTCGACAAGCTGCGCCTGCAGTTCGACCAGGAACTGAATAACCTGATCGAGACGGGCGAGCTGAAAAGACTGGGCAAGCGCTACGACGTCAGCTTGCCCTGATAGACGCATGCCGGCCCGCAGGGCGGCATGCGTGGGTGGTGTTTACAGCTGGCGCGCTTCAAACGTGTTGCACTGGGCAATCTGGCCGCTCGCTATGCCCTTGCTGAACCAGCGCACGCGCTGCTCCGAGGTGCCGTGCGTAAACGAGTCCGGCACGACATGGCCTTGCGACTGGCGCTGCAGCGCATCGTCGCCGATGGCCGTGGCCGCTTTCAGTGCCGCTTCCACGTCGCCCTGTTCCAGGATCTTGCGGTCGGCGTTGGCGTGATACGCCCACACGCCGGCAAAGCAGTCGGCCTGCAGTTCCAGGCGCACGGACATGGCGTTGGCCTGGCGTTCCGATTGCGTGCGGCGCGCATTGTCGACTTTTTCGGACAGGCCCATCAGGTTTTGCACGTGGTGGCCCACTTCATGCGCGATCACGTAGGCTTCCGCGAATTCGCCCGAGACCTTGAAGCGCTGCTGCATCAGCTTGAAGAAATCGAGGTCCAGGTAGACTTTCTGGTCGCCGGGGCAATAGAAAGGCCCGCTGGCGCTCTGGCCCGTGCCGCACGCGGTCGGCGTGCTGCCGGAAAACAGCACCAGCTTGGGTTTCACATAGCTGCCGCCTTCGGCCTTGAACAGGGCGCTCCATGTGTCTTCCGTATCGGCCAGCACGGTTTTCACGAAGCGGGCCATCTCGTCCGATTCGGGCGGCTGGCGCGCCGGCGCCTGGCTTTGCTGGGTGCTGACCTGGCCGCCACCGCCGCTGAGCAGATTCAGCAAGGTCAGGGGATTGACGCCCAGCACATACGAGCCGACGAGGGCGATGACGATGGTACCGATGCCGATCGAGCGCCCGCCAAAGCCGAAGCCACCCCCACCGCCGCCCCCGCCGCCATCTTCGCCACGGCGGTCTTCCACGTTGTCGCTTTCGCGATTGCCTTCCCATTTCATGATATCTGCTCCTGCTGCGATGTGCGATTGATTGGTGACGCCTCAAGATGCCTCTTGCGGCGAATCTTGTTATTATCGCAGTAAACCGCGCCGCGACAGGAGCGACAATGTTACGCTTTGCAACTTTCCAACCACATCACAACAGGTGCACGCATGGTGCTTGTCAACGATACACGCATTTCGCCCACTGCGGTGGTCCAGGCCCAACTGGACGCTTATAACGCACACGACGTGCCGGCCTTGCTGGCCATCTATGCCGACGATGCGCAGCAATTCCAGCATCCCGACACCTTGCTCGCTCAGGGCGGCGCGCAGATCGGCCCCCGTTTCACTGCCCGTTTCGCCGCCAGCCGGCCACAGGCGCAGTTGCTCAACCGCATCGCCTGCGGCAAGCTGGTGATCGACCATGAAATCGTCCATGGCGACACGGACGATGGCGTGTCGGCGCAGGAACTGGTGGCGACGTATGAGGTGGAGCAGGGACGCATCAGCCGTGCCTGGTTCAGCTTTGGCCCGTTGACGCGCCTGCGCGTGGCGCTGCCGGCCGACGTGCCTGCCATGAACGCGCTGATCGCCCGCTCCGGCGTCACGCTGAGCGCGGGGTTTTATACGCCGGAGCAGGCCGCAGCCGTGACGCGCCATGTGTTCGGCGTCGATACGCAGCTCGTCGCCGACAAGACGTATTTCGTGATCGAACGCGATGGCGCCATGCTGGCCTGCGGCGGCTGGAGCCAGCGCGCCACCCTGTATGGCGCCGACCGCGCCAAGAGCGGGCCCGACCCGCTGCTCGATCCTGCCAGCCAGCCTGGCCGCATCCGCGCCTTTTTTGTCGAACCCGCCGCCGCGCGCCAGGGCCTGGGCAGCATGCTGATGCGCCATTGCGAACGGCAGGCGCTGGCCGCCGGTTTTACGGCCCTGGAACTGGCCGCTACCTTGCCCGGCGTGCCGCTGTACCTGGCCAGCGGTTTTGCCGTCACGGAAGAGTTTCACCTGGACTTGCCCGACGACATCCATCTGCCGCTGGCGCGCATGCACAAGCGGCTGTGAGCCGCTGGCTTACCAGGGCAACGGCGCCTTTTCGCCATTGCCATTTTCTCCGTAGTACAGCGACGGCAGAAAACGCGACAGATAGGTAAACTCGCTGTAGCAATGGCGCAGCAAGTTGAGGCCCAGCACGTCAGGCACGTCAAGCACGGGATTGAGGCTGTTACGGCCCAGCAAGAAGCGGCTGCGCAGCACGCAGCCTGTTGGCGTGTCGCGCGTCAGGTGCAGCATTTCGCCATCGAGCGGGTCGCCGTGCGGGTCCAGTTGCACGTGCTCGCCAAAGCCGATGCGCGCGCAGATGGCGGCCGACAGGGCGCCGCTGTCCTTGGCCTGTTGCAGTTGCGCCGGGTCAAAGACTTCCTTCGGATCATGGAACTTCAGCTTGGCTTTCACGGGCGCAATGTCGCCCAAGGACTCCACCGCCTCGATCGAGGCGCCGTAGTAACTTTCTCCCTTTTTCCACGCGCTGTTCCAGCCATGATGGGCCACGTGATCGTGCGGATGCCACCACTTGATGTGCTGCGTCGTTTCGAAAAACGTGAACCACCAGTCCAGCATGCGCCCGCTGCAGCCATGCAGTTCCGTGCGCGCCGCCACCAGCAGGCAGCCATTTTCCAGTCGCGTGATGCCTGTTTCCAGGTGCAGCGGAAAGGGGTCGAGCAAGTCGCCCGTGCTGGTGATGCTCCATGGGAATTCAATATGCGTGTAGTTCGTCATGTCGTTCTCCTTTGTTGGGGTGCGACAATTATATATTAAAGAAACGTATATCGTTTCCTAAATGTATTTCAGTGTAGAATTGCCCATCGATCAAGACTGGAGCTGGCATGCAGGATGAAGAAAGCAAGGCTGTGCGGGGACGGGGCCGTCCGGCGCGCCCGCCCGAGCAGGCGCGCGAGGCGGCCGTGCAGGCGGCCACCTGGCTGCTGCTGCACGAAGGCTATCCCGCCACGACCATGGAAGCGGTGGCGCGCCACGCGGGCATGGCAAAAAAATCGCTGTATCAATACGCGGCCAACCGCGAGGAACTGGTGGCCCTGGTGGTGCGCGGCTGGACGGACGCTTTCCTGCCAGCCATGGCGCACGATGCGGCCACGCCAGGCGAGGTGCTGCCATTATTGAAAGAGATCTTGCAGGCGATGGCGGCGCGCGTGCTGACGGCGGACGCCGTCGGCCTGTTCCGCCTGCTGTGCACGGAGTTTCCCGCGCGCGCGGACTTGCTGGCCGTGTATCAGCGCAACGGCATCGAGCGGGGCACGGCCCTGCTGGCCGAATGGCTGCAGCGCCAGGTTGCGCGTGGCCATCTGCTGCTGCCGGATGGACGGGAGCTGGCCGGCTTGCTGCTGGCCATGGTGATTGCCGAGCCGCTGCGGCAGATGGCGCTGGGCTTGCTGGCGCCCGTGCCGGCCTGGGATGCGGCGCCGCGCATCGATGCCGCGCTGCGCCTGCTGGGCGGATCGGCGTTCAGGGTGGCTGGTGTTTCAGCGCTTCGCGGTAGCTGAGCGGAGATAGTTGCTGGCGGTGCGCGCTGGCAAACGCCGTCACGGCCTCGGGGGCGTGGCGCGCGTAATCGCGCAAGGCCCAGCCGATGGCCTTGCGGATGAAAAACCCGTCTTCGTGGGCCAGCACCAAGGCCGCGTCGAATAGCCAGGCCGCATCCGTGCCGGCGCGCCAGCCCAGCTGGTGCAGCATGGCGATGCGGCGCAGCCAGAAATCCATATGGCGCAAGGCCGCGTCCATGTGCGCATGGGCATCGCCGCCGCGCAGGTGTTCCGCCTGCAGCACGTCGCCGACGATGCCCGCCATGCCGTCCACGCTGTCCCACCACGCGCGCTGGCGCGCCAGCGCCAGCAGGGCGGGGATGTGTTCGATACCCAGCTGGCGCCGGTGCAGGGCCAGCATGTCGAGCGCCACGTGCTGGTACTCGCGCTGCGGCTGTTGCCACAGCAGTTGCGCGTGGTCCAGCAAGGCATCGGCGCCCACGCCTTTCAAATCTGCCAGCAGGGCTTTCACTGCCAGCCGCCGCTGCGCCGCCGCCACGCCCAGGAAAATGAACTGGTTGCGCATATAGGCTTGCATGGGCGCCGCGCGGCCCGGTTCGGCCGCCGCTTCCAGCGCGATTTTTAATTCTTGATGTAGATTCATGTTATCTCCAGGCGTAAAAAAGGCGCTCCGTGGAGCGCCTTTTCATCTTCATCCGATATTACTGGATTTTTGCCTTCTTCATCAACTCGTCGCGGTAGGCGGCGAGTTTCTTCTGTTGCAGCGACTCGGCCACTTGACCCTTGACTTCTTCCAGGGCCGGCAGTTTCGTCGGACGGGTTTCTTCCAGCTTGATCACGTGGAAGCCGAATTGCGATTGCACGGGCGTTTGCGTGACCTGGCCTGGTTTCAGGGCGACCATGGCGTCGGAGAATGGCTTCACATAGGAAGCCGGGCTAGCCCAGTCCAGGTCGCCGCCATTGGCTGCGGAACCGTCTTTCGATACTTTCGCCAGTTCTTCGAACTTGGCGCCGCCTTTCAGCTTGGCGATGATGTCTTTCGCTTCCGCTTCGGTGGCCACCAGGATGTGGCGTGCGTGGTATTCCTTGTCGCCCGCTTGCGCCTTGAACTTGTCGTACTCGGCCTTGATTTCAGCGTCCTTGACAGGGTTCTTCTTGACGTAGTCGGCCAGCAGGGCGTTGATGATGATGCTTTGACGGGCATTGTCGATCTGCGACTTGACTTCCGGACGCGTGCCGTAGCCTTGCTTGTCGGCTTCCTGGATCAGCACTTCGCGGCCGATCAGGTCTTTCTTGATGGCTTCGCGCAATTGCGGCGAATCGGCTTGCTTGCCTTGGGCGACGACTTGCTTGACGACCTGGTCGACGCGCGACGATGGGATGGCCTTGCCATTCACGGTGGCCACGTTTTGCGCGAACGCAGGGATCGCGACGACGGCGACCAGGGCTAAGATCAGGCGGGCTGGCTTCAAAATCATGTTCATTCCTAATAGATATACAAAAAGTTTGCGTCTGCCGGGCAGTGCGCATTCAGGCGCAGAATACACGACCGGCGCCGAAAAGGGCGCCGGGGAGGTCAGTTCTTATTGAACTTTCGCTTTTTTGATCATTTCTTCCTGATACGCTTGCAATTTCTTTTGCTGCAGCGCTTCGGCGATCTGTGGCTTGACTTCTTCCAGGGTCGGCAGTTTTGCCGCGCGGGTGTCGTCCAGCTTGATCACGTGGAAACCGTTAGGCGTCTGCACCGGGGTGTCGGTGACTTGCCCTTTTTGCAGTTTCACGAAGGCGTCCGAGAACACTTTCGGGAACGACGATGGGGCTGCCCAGTCCAGGTCGCCGCCGTTGTCGGCCGAACCGGCATCTTTCGATTGCTTGGCCAGGTCTTCGAACTTGGCGCCGCCTTTCAGCTTGGCAATGATGTCTTTCGCTTCCGCTTCGGTGGCCACCAGGATGTGGCGCACGTGGTATTCCTTGTCGCCCGTCTGGGCCACGAACTTGTCGTACTCGGCCTTGATTTCAGCATCGTTGACAGGGTTCTTTTTCAGGTAGTCGCCGACCAGGGCGTTGATGACGATGGCCTGGCGCGCGTTCTCGATTTGCTGCTTGACGGCTGCATCTTTACCGAAACCTTTGTTTTCCGCTTCTTGCATCAGCACTTCACGGCCGATCAAGTCTTTCTTGATCATTTCGCGCAGTTGCGGCGAATCCGGTTGCTGACCTTGGGCGACGACTTGCTTGACGACTGCATCAACGCGCGACGATGGGATAGGCTTGCCATTAACAACGGCAACATTTTGCGCAAAAACAGGTACCGCGACAACGGCGAGTAGTGCGATCAGCAAGCGGGCTGGCTTAAAAGTCATTATTAAATCCTGTTAGGGAAAGTTTCGTAAAAAACGCATGGAAAGAAATTGATAACATGGCTCGGGTACGCCAAAACGCCATCCTTACACTACTTCGGACGGCGCCAGGGCCACAATCGCCAATGCATGTATCTCATTATGCATCATATCGTGCACGGAATCATACACCAGTCGATGGCGCATGACGAGCCTGAGCCCCTCAAATTGACTAGAAATAATGCGTAGATTGTAATGGCCTCCGCCCGAGGCGGCGCCCGCGTGGCCCCGGTGGCGCGCCGAGTCGTCTTCCAGCACGCATTCCAGAGGGGAAAGTGCCGTTTCCAGGCGGCTACGAATGCGCTGCATGCGCGTTTCCGGCGAAGTGTTGTCGGTGGTGGAGCTCATCATGCGTCTTCCTTGATATGTTTGGCCAGGAACAGGGTTTGCGCAACGATGAAGGCAAAGAAGATGCCCGTCGCGCCAAACGCCTTGAAACTGACCCAGGCAGCCATGTCGCCCTTGTACAGCACGAAGGCGACGAACAGGTTCAGCGCGCCGATGGCGCCAAAGAAGATGATCCATGCGGCCAGCAGCTGGTTCCAGACGGCGTCCGGCAATTGCACCTGCGCTTCCATGGTCTTGCGGATCAGGTTTTTCTTGAAACCCACGTAGGCGATCAGGAGGGCCAGGCCGGACAGCCAGTAGATCAGGGTCGGCTTCCATTTCAGGAAGAAATCGTCATGCAGGTAAATGCTGGCGCCGCCGAACACGACAAAGATGAACAGCGACAGCCACAGCATGCCGTCCACCTTGCGCCCGCGCAGCAGCAGATAGCTGACCTGGCAGGCCGTGGCGACGATGCCGACGAGGGTGGCGAGTATCCACGGCGCCTGGTCGGCCTTGATCAGGCCGCCAGACACGAAGCCGGACAAATATTGCTGCACGAAATCGTGCGTGGCCGCTTCATAGATGCCGCCCAGTTTAAAGGCGGCGAAGAAGGCGATCAGGGGGAAGAGGTCGAATAGAAATTTCATGGCGAGACTTTACACTGGTCTTATTAGAATCATCTTAGGAATGGCTTAGGAGCAACGCCCAAGCCATTCCAGCATCAAGGCTGCGGATCGAAGCGCAAGGAGGCCGAATTGATGCAATAGCGCAAGCCGGTCGGCGGCGGGCCGTCCGGGAAGACGTGGCCCAGGTGCGCGTCGCAGACGGCGCAGATGATTTCCGTGCGCAGCATGCCGTGGCTGCGGTCGACAATCTCCGTCACGTTGGCCGGATCGAGCGCCTGGAAGTAGCTGGGCCAGCCGCAGCCGGAATCGAACTTCGTGTCCGAGGCGAACAATGGCGTGTTGCAGCAGACGCAGGTGTAGACGCCGTGTTCATGGTGGTCCCAGAACTTGCCCGTGAAGGCCCGTTCCGTGGCCGCGTGGCGCGTGACTTCGTATTGCATCGAGTCGAGCATGGCACGCCATTCGGCGTCGGTTTTCTTGACTTTATTGGTGGTCATAATGACTCCTTAGGATGAGCAGCTGACTTCAAGGTGGCTGGCCCAGTCGGGCGGCAGGGCCGCATAGTGCTGGTGTTCTGGCTGTTCGTCAAATGGCTTTTGCAAAATGTCCAGCAATTTCGCCACTTCCGTGTAGTCCTGCTGCTGGGCTTTCTCGATGGCCACTTGCGCCAGGTAGTTGCGCAGCACGTATTTCGGGTTGACCCGGTTCATGGCCGCTTGCCGTTCGGCATCGACACTGTGCTCTTGCCGCAGGCGCGCGCGGTACTGTGCCGCCCACGCATCGAACGCGGGCCGGTCGATGAACATGTCGCGCAGTAGCGCGTCGCGCTCGGGCGACGCCAGCTGCAGTGTCGACAAGGCGCGGAAGAAGTTGGTGAAATCCACATGATTGGCTTGCATCAGCGCAAACATGCTGTCAAACAGCACCGTATCGTCGTCCTGGCTCGTTTGCAAGCCCAGCTTGGCGCGCAGCAGGGCATTCATCTTTTCCGCAAACGCGCTCTGGTAGCTGTCCAGCGCGGCCTGCGCTTCGCTGACCTCGCCGATCAGCGGCAGCAGCGCCTGGCCCAGCGCATAGCAGTTCCAGTGGCCCACTTGCGGCTGGTTGGCGTAGGAATAGCGGCCCTGCTGGTCCGTGTGGTTGCAGATGTGCTCGGCGTCAAACGCTTCCATGAAGCCGAAGGGGCCGTAATCGAGCGTCAGGCCCAGGATCGACATATTGTCCGTGTTCATCACGCCATGCATGAAGCCTACGGCTTGCCAGTGCGCAATCATGTGCGCCGTGCGCACGCACACTTCAGCCAGCAAGGCTTGATATGGATTTGATGCAGCGCGCAAATGGGGATAAAACCCGTCAATGACGTAATCGGCAAGGACTTTCAGCTCGTCCGGCTGCTTGCGGTAAAACCAGTGTTCGAATGAGCCGAAGCGAACAAAACTAGGCGCCATGCGCGTCACGACGGCGGCAGTCTCGACTGTTTCGCGCATGATGCCTTGCTGCGAACCCATGATGGTCAGCGCGCGCGAGGTGGGAATGCCCAGCGCCGCCATGGCTTCCGAGCACAGGAATTCGCGGATGGACGAGCGCAGCACGGCGCGTCCGTCACCCATGCGCGAATACGGCGTGGCGCCGGCGCCTTTCAGCTGCAGCTCCATCGGACCATCTTCGGTGGCGATATCGCCCAGCAAGATGGCGCGGCCATCGCCCAGCTGGCCGGCCCAGACGCCAAACTGGTGGCCCGAATACACGGCCGACAGGGGCTTGGAGCGCTCGGCCACGGCATTGCCGCTCAGCAGCGCCACATAGTCGGGCTCGGCTAGGCGGACGGCATCGAGGCCCACCAGGCTTGCGGCCGGCGCGCTGGCGGCGACAAAGTAGGGCGAGGGCAGGGGCGTGGGCATCAAACGCGTATAGAACGCGGGCGGCAAGGCCGCAAAGGCGTTATCCAGTGGTAAGGTATGAGCGGTGATGGCAATTCCATTCAAAAGATGGACCGGCAAGGCGCGCCAGCCTGGGATGCGATTTTACCGCACAGCGCCAAGGCGCGTGGCGCAGGTGCGGGAGGCTGAAAAACGGAATCGATAATTCCATGCTGCAATGCAATATCGAAATGCGTTGACGATTTCCGCACGACCGTACGAAACTAAGGAAAGTCTTTAACTTCCAACAATAACCGAGTATCCAACCCAGGAGACACGATGTCGGCATTCCCCTTGAGTCCAGTGATGGGCCAGATGATGAATCAGCCCCTGCTGATTTCCAGCATTATCGAGTTTGCAGCGCGTCATTACGGGGGCAGCGAAATCGTTTCGCGGCGCGTGGAAGGCGACATGCACCGCTACACCTACCGCGATTGCCACCAGCGCGCGCGCCGGCTGGCGAACGCCTTGCATGGCCTCGGCGTCGGCATGGGCGACCGGGTCGCCACCCTGGCCTGGAATGGCTACCGCCACCTGGAAGCCTATTATGCCGTGTCCGGCTCCGGTGCCGTGTTGCACACCATCAATCCGCGCCTGTTCCCCGACCAGATCGCCTACATCTCGAATCACGCGGAAGACCAGGTCTTGCTGTTTGATTTGACCTTTTTGCCTGTGGTGGAGAAAATCGCCGCCGATTGCACCTTTGTCCGCCATTTCGTGCTGATGTGCGACCGCGAGCGCATGCCCGCCAGCAGCAGCATCCCCGACCTGCTGTGCTATGAAGACTTGATCGCCACGCATTCCGACGATTACACGTGGCCCCTGTTCGATGAAAATGCGGCCGCCACCCTGTGCTACACGTCGGGCACGACGGGCAACCCCAAGGGCGCCCTGTATTCGCACCGCTCGACCGTGCTGCACGCGTATGCGTCGGCCATGCCCAGCGCCCTGAACGTGCGCGCTTCCGACACCGTGCTGCCCGTCGTGCCGATGTTTCACGTGAATGCCTGGGGCTTGCCGTATTCCGTGCCCCTGTCCGGCGCGCGCATGGTGTTCCCCGGCGCGGCGCTGGACGGCAAGTCGCTGTATGAACTGTTCGAGGCGGAAAAAGTGACGTTCTCGGCCGGCGTGCCCACCGTCTGGCTGGGTCTGCTGAACCACGCCTTGCAGAATAACTTGACATTTTCCACCTTCCGCCGCACGGTGATCGGCGGCGCGGCGTGTCCGCCGGCCATGATGGATACCCTGATCGACCGGTTCGACATCGAGGTCATCCATGCCTGGGGCATGACGGAAATGTCGCCGCTGGGCACGGCCGGCGGCTTGCAGACCAAGCACCTGGACTTGCCGAAGGACGAGCAGCGCAAGATCCTGCAAAAGCAGGGCCATGCGATTTACGGCGTGGACATGAAGATCGTCGACGACGACGGCAAGGAATTGCCGTGGGATGGCATCAGTTATGGCCATTTGCTGGTGAAAGGGCCGTGGATCATTTCCTCGTACTACAAGAACGAGGGCGGCGAGGTGCTGCAGGATGGCTGGTTCCCCACGGGCGACGTGGCCACCATCGACGCGGACGGCTACATGCAGATCACGGACCGCAGCAAGGACGTGATCAAGTCGGGCGGCGAATGGATCGGCACCATCGACCTGGAAAACCTGGCCATGGCGCATCCGGCCGTGCTGCAGGCGGCCTGCATCGGCGTATTCCACCCGAAATGGGATGAACGGCCCGTGCTCGTCGTGGTGCTGCGTCCCGGCATGACGGTCACGCGCGAAGCGCTACTGCAATTTTTTGAAGGCAAGATCGCCAAGTGGTGGACGCCGGACGACGTGCTGTTCATCGACGCCTTGCCGATGGGCGCGACGGGCAAGATCCAGAAGAACAAGCTGCGCGAGCAGTTCAAGGGCCACAAGTTGCCGGGGATGTGACGGATCAGCGAGCCTGATTAACCCAACAGCATGGGCCGGGGGCGGACCCTGAGGGGCCGACCCCGGTACTTTTACGCCGTTGGGTTTGCTTTATGAAAACATTCTAGGCCGCCTGCGGCAGCGCCGCCCCCAGCTTTTCCAGCAGATGATCGCACTGGAAGACGGACAGGGTCTGGCGCTGCGCCTCCGTGCCGATATCGATCATTTCATCCATTTCGCTGCGCAAGTCGTCGTGTTCTCCCGTGCGGATGATTTGCGGCGCCGCAAAGCGCTGGCTGTCGGAAATCGTCATGATGTTGTCGACATGGTCGACGAGAAAGCCGTAGCGCTCGGCCCCCCGTTCCACGATCAAAATCTTGCCGGCGCCCGCGTCCGGCAAGGCCGGCATGGCGTACAGCTGGCGCAGGTCGATGATGCTGATCATTTGCTGGCGTAAATTCAGCATGCCGCGCATGCAGGCCGGCATGCCCGGTGGCGTGGTGATGGCGCCGCTGAAATCGATGATTTCGCGCACCTGCCCGATTTCCACGGCGAAGCGGGTTTCCACCGTAAACGTGATGTAGACGCGGCGCTGCGCCTTGCGCGTGGCGGCGCTGGCCGTTTCCGTGTCGGCCGGATACAGGCGCGCGTGGCCGTGGCGCATCTCGACGATCTCCGCCTGCGACAGGATGCCCTTGTGGTCGAGGAAAATGATGTCGCCCAGGCCCTCTTTCGTGATGCAGCCGGCAAACATGGCGGCGCGCGCCTTGCTCAGCAGGGGAATCGGCAAGACCTCGTCGCCAAAGAAATGCACGATGCTGTCGACGGAGTCGACGAGGAAGCCCACGGTCGTGTCATCGAGGCGCACGACGATGATGCGCTGGTCCTGCGTGCCCGCCCTGGCCGCCGTGCCGGACGCCGGCGCCTGCAGCAGGGCGCCGAAGTCGACGACGGCCACCTGGCTGCCGCGGAAATGCATGCGCCCCAGGCACAGTTCGTTGTTCAGCAGGGAGCTGTGCAGCTCCGGCACGCGGATGATTTCCTGGATGGCCAGCATTTCGAAGGCAAACGCGGCGCCGGCCGCATGGAAGCTGACGCACTGCCGGCGTTCGCTTTGCGCATGGTAGCGGGCCGTGCTCAGCTTGGCGCCCGTCGCCTGCAGGGCCAGCACATGGGGCACGTTTTCGATGCGCAGCAGGGCGTGCGGGTCGAGCACCTGCAGCAGGCGCGCACCGCCATCCACCAAGATGGTGCCGGCGATGACGGCGTGCGCATCGCCGGCCGCGTACTGCAGGGCGCTGCGGGCGCTGGCGGGCACGCGCAGGATTTCACCCGTGTCCTGGAAGACGATACCGATCAGCACGTGCTGGAAGTCGAGGATGGCGATCTTGTCCGTGGCCACGGCGCGCGGCGCATCGGCGCGGAACAGCCGACCCAGGTTGACCACCGGAATGACGCTGCCGCGCAAGGTGAACATGCCCTCCAGATACGCGGGAGACAGGGGCAGGGCGCTGACCTTCGCTGGATAGTTCACCACTTCGCGGATGCAACTGGCGGGCAGGGCGAACTCATCGTCGCCCAGATGGAAGGAGCCGAACAGTTCGGTGGCCGTCTCGCCACTGGCCTGCGTTTGCAAGCCCGTTGATTCATGCATCTCCATATGCGCCTTCCTTGCTTGAAATCCATTCGGGTTGCGCCACCACATCGGTGACGGCATAGCTGTGGCTGGCGCAATCGATCAGCAACTGGCGCCCGTGGCGTCCGCCCAGCGCGCAAAAACGCACGTGCAGGCCGCACTGGTCCAGGTATTTTTGCGCCGCTTGCGCGTTTTGCCGGCCCACCTGCAGCCGGCCATGGGCATGGGCGGGGCCAAACATGCTGGCGCCGCCGGCCAGCACCACCTCGATATCGGGGTAGTCAGCCTGGCGCACGCCCATCAGGCGCAGCAGCGAGGGCACTGCCTGGCTCACATAGCGTGCCCCCAGGCTGCTGTCGGTGCCCGGCGCTTCCGGCAGCAGGCAATGGGCCAGGCCGCAGCAGGGTCCATTCTTCCAGAGGAAACCGATGCCGATGCAGGAGCCGAGCAAGGCTTGCAGCTGCTCGCCATGCGTGCCCACGCTGAGTTGCCCCATGCCAACGAGGTGCAGCGGCGGCGCGTCTGCCGCAGTGTGCGTGTCGATCATGCCAGTCCCGCCTTATAGATCATGGGAAACTCGAATTGATAGCCGGTACCGAGGCGGGCGATGGTTTCCGACTCGCCCAGGATCAGCCGGCCCTCGTCCTTCAGGCTCAGGCGTGCCAGGCGCAGCACGGTTCCCTGGTGCCCGGCATCGAAATAGATCAGCACATTACGCAGGAACACCAGGTCGAACTGCCGTGCCGGGCGCAGTACCTCGAGCAGGTTATGCTGCGCAAAGCTGACGTGCTGGCGCAGCTCCTCGTTGACCTTGACGCCATACGGCGCGGGCGTGAAATATTTGCGCAGCAAGTCCGGGTGCGACAAGCGGATGCGCTCGACGGAGCGCCCGCTGTACTGGCCGGCCCGCGCCGCGCCCAGGATTTGCTGCGAAATGTCGCTGGCCAGGATCTGGTAGCGGAAAGCGGGCGCCTGCAGCTTGAATTGTTCGCACAGCATGGCGATCGAATACAGCTCCTCGCCGCTGGCGGCGGCTGCCGACCAGATGGACAGACAGCCGTCCGGATGCGCGCGCGCCCAGGCGGGCAGGTAGCGGTCGCGGAAGTAATCCCACACCTGCGGCGTGCGGAAGAACAGGGTGTCGTTGGTGGTCACCAGATCGATGAAATGGGCCACCTCGTCGCCGTCGCTGCTGACCCTCTCCAGGTATGCCTGGTAGCTGTGCAGGGCCAGCGCCTGCAGCCTTGGCTGCAAGCGCCGCTCCAGCAAGACGCTCTTGCGCGCCGTCATGGCGATGCCCGTATGCTGGCGCACCAGGGCGATCAGGCTCGTCAGCACCTCGGGCGTCAAGGTGGCCGCGTGGCGCATGGCCTACACCACGAAGCCGGAGACAGTCTGGTTCAGGCTGCCCGCGCGCTCGTTCAGTCCATCCGTCGAGCGGGCGATGCTGTCGCAGTTGGCGGCCGACTTTTCCGTTTCCTCGGCGATGTACTGGATGGCAGTCGATACTTCGCGCGCCGTCAGCAACTGCTCGTTGGCCGCCTTCGAGATATCGGAGATGGCCAAGGTGGTCTTTGCCACGCCCGAGACGATCTTGTCGAAGGCGTCGCTGGCCTGGCGCGAAATCTCGCTGCCCGTCGAGACGCGCTTGACGGATTCGTTGATCAGTTTGGAAATTTCCTTGGTCGCCTGCGAGGAACGCTCGGCCAGCTTGCGCACTTCGTCGGCGACGACGGAAAAGCCCAGGCCGTGCTCGCCCGCGCGCGCCGCCTCGATGGCCGCATTGAAGGCCAGCATGTTCGTCTGGTTGGCGATTTCGCTGATGACCTTGACGATCTCGCCGATATCTTCCGAGGAGCGGTTGATCAAGTCCATCGCCTCGATCGACTTGGCGACGGCGCGCGCACCCGCTTCCGCTTCCTGCTGCGTGGCTTTCGCCAGGGAATCGGCATTCGAGGTGTTTTCCGCGATGGAATTGATGGAAAAGGTCAGGCCGTCGATGGAGGCGTTCATTTCTTCCACCGTGGCGCCCAGCGCCTGCGTGCCCACGGCCACGCCCGTGGCCCGTTCCGCGATGGCGTGCGAGGCGTCGGCAAAGCCGTTGGCGGCCGACACCACGTTGCCAATCACGCCGCGCAAGTCGCCGATCATCTTGCTGATGCCGCCGGCCAGCAGATCGATCGGCTCGTCGCCCTCGGGCACGATCTTGCACGTCAGGTCGCCTTGCGCCGCGCGCGCCACCGATTCGAGCAGGGCATTGACCTTGCGGCTGTCGTTGGCGGCCTTGGACTGGATGCTGTTTTCCAGGTCCACCTGTTCCGTGATGTCGATGGCAAACTTGACCACCTTATACGGCTTGCCGTTCAGGTCCAGGATGGGGTTGTAGGTGGCCTGTATCCACACCACCTTGCCATGGTTGCCCAGGCGTTTGTAGCGGCCCGCATCGAATTCGCCGCGGTTGAGCTTTTGCCAGAACTTCTTGTACTCGGCGCTGCCCGCATACTCGGGTTCGCAGAACATGCGGTGGTGCTCGCCCTGGATATCGCTCAAGTCGTAATCCATGACGGCGAGGAAATTGTCGTTCGCTTCCAGCACATTGCCCTGCATGTCGAATTCGATCACGGCTTGCGCCTTGCCGATGGCGCTGACCTTGCCTTCGTATTCGACATTGCGCTTTTTCAGGGCCGTGATGTCGGTAGCGAACTTGATGACTTTATACGGCTTGCCGTCCGCGTCGAGGATGGGGTTGTAGGAAGCGTTGATCCACACTTCGCGTCCATCCCTGGCGCGGCGCTTGTATTCGCCCTGATCGAATTCGCCGCGTCCCAGCTTGGCCCAGAAGTTGCTGTATTCGTCCGTCTTTACATACTCGGGGTCGCAGAAGATGGCGTGATGCCTGCCTTGCACTTCGGCCAGGGTATAGCCGACGACGCGCAGGAAATTGTCATTCGCATGCAGGATGGTGCCGTCGAGTTCGAACTCGATCACGGCCTGGACACGGTTCAATGCAGTATTTATCGCTTGTAAGTCCAGATCCTGGGAGTGGCTGACATGGCTGGCTGCGTCCATCATATTTCCTTCGGGGTGAGAAGAGGAAGGGGAGCGATAAGGCTGCTGTTATTATTTTTTCTGCGATCCATATATAAGACAGCGATGTTATTGCATGGATCGACATCGGGTGATAATTGGTGAGAATGTGCGCGATCAACGACCGCCAGTGTTTGCCCTGCGGTTTGCCTTATAGTGAATAAATTGTAGAGTATTGATTTGAATCAACAATTTTATTATTCCCCAGCATCTGGCGAAAAACAAGGGGCGGGAATAAATAATGTAAGAATTGTCGCAATTGCCCCTTGCCGGCATATAACAAACCTATTCCTCCACATAATAAAACGACGTTATTATTATTGCTTTTTTGTTATTTAAATGAATATCCAAGTGATAGCTTCTACGGGAGCTTGCTGCTTGCAGCAGAATCTTTCCGCAAACGATGTTGTACCATGGCGTAGCATGCTGGCGCCGGGTGCGTCACGACAAAAATAATACGAGCGTTCTTTTATGCGGTATAGTGAAGCTTCATCCCTTGCAACCACCTCATCGCTGAGCAAAATCAATAAGGAAGAGACATGAGTGCTGAATATCAAGTGAACGGCGCCGTTGCCGTCATTACCCTCGCCAATCCGCCCGTGAATGGCCTGGGCCTGGCGACGCGCACGGCCGCCGTGGCCGGCATCCGCCAGGCGCTGGCGGACGAGGCCGTCAAAGCCATCGTCATCACGGGCGCCGGCAAGGCCTTCTCGGGCGGCGCCGATATCAAGGAATTCAATTCGCCCAAGGCGCTCACGGAACCGACCTTGCACACCCTGATCAACGTCGTCGAGCAATCGACCAAGCCGGTGGTGGCGGCCATCCACAGCGTCTGCATGGGCGGCGGCCTGGAGCTGGCGCTGGGCTGCAACTACCGCGTGGCCGCGCCGGGCGCGCAGATGGCCTTGCCGGAAGTTAAACTCGGCATCTTGCCGGGCGCGGGCGGCACGCAGCGCCTGCCGCGGGTGCTGGGCCTGGAAATGGCCCTGAACATGATCGTTTCCGGCACGCCCGTCGCGTCCGAAAAACTGGCCGGCACGGCCCTGTTCGACGAAGTCATCGCGCCCGGCGCCGACTTGCTGGCCGCCGCCGGGGCTTTCGCCACGAAAGTGGCCGACGTGCGCCCGCTGCCGAAAGTGCGCGAGCGCAAGGTCGACTACCCGAACCATGAAGCTTTCCTGCAGTTTTCGCGCAATACCGTCAAAGCCATGTCCGGCCCGTTCCCCGCACCGCTGAAATGCGTCGATGCCGTGGCGGCCGCCGTGACGATGAAGTTCGATGATGGCTTGAAGTACGAGCGCGAACTGTTCATGCAGCTGGTGCAGTCGCCTGAGTCGAAAGCCCTGCGCCACGCCTTCTTTGCCGAACGGGTCGCCAGCAAGGTGCCCGACGTGCCGTCCGACACGCCCGTGCGCAGCATCGCCAGTGCGGCCATCGTCGGCGCCGGCACCATGGGCGGCGGCATCGCCATGAACTTCGCCAACGCGGGCATTCCCGTGACCCTGCTGGAAACCAAGCAGGAAGCGCTGGACAAGGGCCTGGCGACGATCCGCAAGAATTACGAAAACACGGTCAAGAAGGGCAAGCTGACGCAGGAGAAGGCCGAACAGCGCATCGCGCTCGTTTCCGGCACGCTGGCCTACGCCGACATTGCGCAGGCCGACATCGTCATCGAAGCCGTCTTCGAAGAGCTGGGTGTCAAGGAAGCGGTGTTCAAGCAGCTCGACGCCGTCATGAAGCCGGGCGCCATCCTCGCGTCGAACACGTCCACCCTGGACCTGGACAAGATCGCCGCGTTTACCCGGCGCCCGCAAGACGTGGTCGGCATGCATTTCTTCAGCCCCGCCAACGTCATGAAGCTGCTGGAAATCGTCCGCGGCAAGGAGACGGGCAAGGATGTGCTGGCCACGGCGCTGGCGCTGTCGAAGAAGCTGAAGAAGACGGGCGTCGTCTCGGGCGTGTGCGACGGTTTTATCGGCAACCGCATGATCGAGCAGTACAGCCGGCAAGCCGGTTTCCTGCTGGAAGAAGGCTGCCTGCCGGAGCAGGTCGACAAGGCGGCCGAGAAATTCGGCTTTGCCATGGGCCCGTTCCGCATGGGCGACCTGGCCGGCAATGACATCGGCTGGGCCATCCGCAAGCGCCGCAGCGTGGAAAAACCGGACGTGACGTATTCGAAGACGGCTGACCTGCTGTGCGAACTGGGACGCTATGGCCAGAAGACGGGCGCCGGCTGGTATGACTACAAGGCGGGCGACCGCAAGGCCTATCCGTCGGAACAGGTCAACGCCATGATAGTCCAGCATTCCGCCGACATCGGCGTGGCGCGCCGCAAGATCGGCGACCAGGAAATCGTCGAACGCCTCGTGTATGCGCTGGTCAACGAAGGCGCGCGCATCCTGGAAGAGGGCATCGCCCTGCGCGCGTCGGACATCGACATGGTGTACCTGACGGGCTACGGCTTCCCGCTGTTCCGCGGCGGCCCGATGTTCTATGCGGATACGGTGGGCTTGCCGAACGTGCTCGACACGATTGCCGGCTATGCGAAAGGCCGCCACGGCGAAGCGTGGACGCCGGCGCCGCTGCTGGTGAAACTGGCGGGCGAAGGCAAGGGTTTTAACAGCTAATCCGACGCCAACAATATTGTCGGATTACGCGCGGCTTCGCCGCGCTAATCCGACCTACGCCTCTACGAGGGCTCAAGAGCCGGGTAGATACTGTTATCCCCGTCAAGCGGCGTGCAAGGTCGGATCAAATATTTT
>NZ_JCAQAV010000026.1:0-74672 GCF_059617925.1 Janthinobacterium sp. JF4
AAAAATATTTGATCCGACCTTGCACGCCGCTTGACGGGGATAACAGTATCTACAGCCCGTACCGGCATCGTAGGTCGGATTGGCCGGTACGGCGTAATCCGACAACACCGTTACAGCATCAGTGGAAATGCTCTGTACCTTGTGGGGTATCTTCCGGCATTTCCGCATGCGCCAGCTCGCCGACCGGGTCGGCAAACAGGGGCGCGCCGCAATCGTCGCAGTATTCACCGACAAAGCGTTCCGCGTGGCGCTTGATCTGCGTCACGCCGGCGGCGTTCAGGTGCT
The DNA here is from genome assembly GCF_059617925.1 of Janthinobacterium sp. JF4. Lineage (NCBI taxonomy): Bacteria > Pseudomonadati > Pseudomonadota > Betaproteobacteria > Burkholderiales > Oxalobacteraceae > Janthinobacterium > Janthinobacterium sp. JF4. The sequence goes on from NZ_JCAQAV010000026.1 coordinate 286, forward strand.
CGATGATTTCATCGACGGGCGTCTTTTGCTTGTCCAGCGCGGCGATGCCGACCTGGATCAGGCCTTCGATCGGCGTGCCATCCTCGTCTTCCTGGCCGTACAGGGGCCAGACGATGCCGTAGATGACGTCCGGCGCCTGGCGCAGGGTGAAGGCGATGCGGTATTCGTCCACCTGGCCATCGGCCGCTTCTTCGCCGAAACCGGCGATAACGGCGCGCAGTTCCGATGGCTCGATGGCCAGGGTGTGCGTCAGGTAGTGCACGGCGGCGCGCACGGAGACGGGGCGTATCAGCTTGTCCGCTTCGCGGCAGGCCACGTAATACGCTTCCGGCAGCAGCAATTCCAGGCCGCAGCCGGGCAGCAGGCGGGCGATGGTCGGCGTCGCCTGCTCGCGCCATTGTTCCAGGGCGGCACTGCGCTCGGCGATGAAGTCGAGCTGGCTAGCTGGCGTCTGCCAGCGGAACAGCGGTGCGCCAGCAGGGGCAACCACGGCCACCAGCAGGTAGCGCGTGTCGGCCAGGAAGGGCGCCGTTTCCGCCTCCTTGCTCGAAGGTTTGACGGCCGTGCCTTTCAGGGCGGCCAGTGCCAGCTTCTGCGTCTTGGCATACGTCTCGACATGGCTGCGCGGCAGCTGGTCGATCGAGTACAGGGTCGGCGCCATGGCCATCTTCGTGCCATCGGCCAGCAGGTGGGCGGCGAAATGCGCCGACAGCACGCTGTGAGCGTCACCGGCCATGGCGCCGGAGGCGATGGAAAAGCGCGTCCACGCGAGGATGGGCACGGCGACCAGCAGGGCGTCGTAGCGCACGTCTTCATGCGTGACGATGGTCGATTCGCTGACGGCTTCAACGCAGTCCATCAGCACGTCGTAGGCGTTCAAGTCTTCCTTGAACAGGCTGCCCAGGGTGTTGTCGATGGTGTCCTGGTGGCCGGTTTTGAGTAATTTCTGGAGCTGCGTATCCAGGCTGTGTTCCCAGGACCGCTCTTCGAGACGGCTGGCTGCCTGTACGATCGCCTGGGCAAAGGTGACCAGGCGCTGGCTGTCGGCAGTCAGTTTATGGGATGAATCTTTGGAAGGACGACGCATAGCGGGATAAGAGTCTCGGAAAGTGAAAAAAATGGATCAGTCAAACAATGATAAACCCTTATAACCGTATTGTAGAGGATTCAGCCGCACGCAATACGTAAGCTCTCCTAAGATCATGCCAATAGTCGAAATTTCAAGTCGGAACGGGGTGCAGGGACGAAAAAAAGCGCCGGTCGGAACCGGCGCTTTCATCTTGCATCACAGCTGGGCTGATTACTCGGCCAGCAGTTGACGCAGCACGAATGGCAGGATGCCGCCATGCTTGTAGTAATCGACTTCGATCGGCGTATCGATGCGCAGCAGCACTTTCACGTCGACGCTGGTGCCGTCGGCGCGGTGGATCACCAGGGTGGCCAGTTGCTGTGGCTTGATTTCGCCTTCGAGGCCTTTCAGGTCGAAGGTTTCATTGCCGGTGATGCCCAGGGTTTGCACGCTGTCGTCGCCGATGAATTGCAGCGGCAACACGCCCATGCCCACCAGGTTCGAGCGGTGGATACGCTCGAACGAACGGGTGATCACGGCTTTCACGCCCAGCAGTTGCGTACCTTTGGCTGCCCAGTCGCGCGACGAGCCCGTACCGTACTCTTCGCCGCCGAAGACCATGGTTGGCGTGCCTTCAGCAACATATTTCATCGCTGCGTCGTAGATCGACATTTCTTCGCCGGAAGGCTGGTGGATCGTGATGCCGCCTTCGACCGCCGAACCGTCTGCCTTGGCAGGGATCATGCGGTTCTTGATACGCACGTTGGCAAACGTGCCGCGCATCATGATTTCATGGTTGCCGCGACGCGAGCCGTAGGAGTTGAAGTCCGCTTTCAGGACGCCGTTTTCCTTCAGCCATTTGCCTGCAGGACCGTTTTCCTGGATCGAGCCGGCTGGCGAGATGTGGTCGGTGGTGATGGAATCGCCGAACACGCCCAGTGCGCGCGCGCCTTCGATGCCGGTGGCCACTGCCGCTGGCGTCATCGAGAAATTGTCGAAGAACGGTGGTTCAGCGATGTAGGTCGATTTCGGCCAGTTGTAGACTTGACCGGAGACGGTCGTGACTTTTTCCCACAGCTTGCCTGGCGCGCCCTTGACGTCGGCGTAGTTGTCCTTGAACACCTTGGCGTTCATGGCGAACTTCATCATGGCCGACACTTCAGCCGAGGTCGGCCAGATGTCGCCCAGGTAGATATCCTTGCCGCCCTTGCCCTTGCCGACAGGTTCCGTCATCAGGTCGCGCGTCATGTTGCCGGCGATGGCGTAGGCGACGACCAGCGGTGGCGAAGCGAGGAAGTTCGAGCGGATGTTCGGGTGAATACGCGCTTCGAAGTTGCGGTTGCCCGACAGTACGGCCGACGCGACGATGTCGTGCGTGGCAATGGCGGCGTTCAGCTCAGGCGTCAGGTCGCCGGCATTGCCGATACAGGTGGTGCAGCCGTAGGCGGTCACGCCGAAGCCCAGTTTTTCCAGGTACGGCAGCAGGCCGGCAGCCGTCAGGTACTCGGTCACGACGCGCGAGCCGGGGGCCAGCGAGGTCTTGATGTGCGGCGCGACTTTCAGGCCGGCTTCCACGGCTTTCTTGGCCAGCAGGCCGGCAGCCAGCATCACGCTCGGGTTCGAGGTGTTGGTGCACGAGGTGATCGCGGCGATCAGCACGTCGCCGTTCGACACTTTCACGCCGTTCGTCGTTTCATACACGGCAGCCAGGTCGGCTGGATTCTTGTTGAAGCCGTTTTCCGTGGTTGGCTTGGCGAACAGTTCGGCGAAGTTCGCCTTGACGTTGCCGATTTCGATACGGTCTTGCGGGCGTTTCGGGCCGGCCAGCGAAGGAGCGACCGTCGCCAGGTTCAGTTCCACCACGCGGGTGTAGTCGATGTCGCCGGCTTTTGGAATGCCGTACAGGTTTTGCGCCTTGAAGTAGCCTTCGAACGCGGCGATTTCAGCCTTGCTGCGGCCGGTGCCCTTGAAGTAATCGATGGTCGCGTCGTCGACCGGGAAGAAGCCCATGGTCGCGCCGTATTCCGGTGCCATGTTGGCGATCGTCGCGCGGTCGGTCAGGGTCAAGGACTCGGTGCCTTCGCCGAAGAATTCGACGAACTTGCCGACGACTTTTTCTTTGCGCAGCAGTTCGGTGATGGTCAGTACCAGATCGGTGGCGGTGCAGCCTTCGCGCAGTGCGCCCGACAGGTTCACGCCGATGACGTCCGGCGTCAGGAAGTAGACCGGCTGGCCCAGCATGCCCGCTTCCGCCTCGATGCCGCCCACGCCCCAGCCGACCACGCCGATGCCGTTGATCATGGTGGTGTGCGAGTCGGTGCCGACCAGGGTGTCAGGGTAGTACACGTCGCCGGCTTTCTTGCCTGCGTGGTGCACGCCGCGCGCCAGGTATTCCAGGTTGACCTGGTGGACGATGCCGAAGCCTGGTGGCACGACGCCGAAGGTGTCGAATGCCTGCATGCCCCATTTCATGAACTGGTAGCGCTCGTTGTTGCGCGAGAATTCCAGTTTCATGTTCAGGTCCAGCGCTTTCTTTTCGCGGTAGTGATCGATGGTCACCGAGTGGTCGACCACCAGGTCGACCGGCACCAGCGGTTCGATCTTCTTGGCGTTGATGCCCATCTTGGCGGCCACGTTGCGCATGGCGGCCAGGTCGGCCAGCAATGGCACGCCGGTGAAGTCTTGCAGCACGACGCGCGCCACTACGAACGGGATCTCGTCGGTGCGCTCGGCGGTCGGGCCCCAGCTCGCCAATTGCTTGACGTGTTCTTCGGTGACTTTTTTGCCGTCGCAGTTGCGCAATACCGATTCGAGCACGATGCGAATCGACACCGGCAGGCGGGAGACATTGATGCCCAGGCTTTTTTCCAGCGCAGGCAGGGAGTACAGCTTGCCCTTCTTGCTATCCGAAATATTAAAGTCCTTGAGCGTGTTCAGAGTGTTGCGGGACATGACCTCTCCTTGTTGGGTATCGTCTATTTATTGATTATTCAAATTACAAAACATGACTGAGCCCCCGAAGAGGCCCTTGCTGCGCACATCAGCCGCCGGTCGCCGGCAGCACGCCCAGCGATGGCGCGGCTTCCACCACTGCCGCCGGCTTGGCTTGCTCCGCATCCTTGCATTCATTGGCCAGCTGGCGGCCCTGCTTGGAATCGAGCAGCATGCCTTTGGCCGGGATGCCGATCCAGACGAGACCATATAACCGGTTCTCGAAGCGGTTGGCGCCGGTGGTGGTGCCAACGCGGCTCAGGCGGTGCAGGCGCTTCTTCCAGCGCAGGGCGATGTGTTTGTCGTCAGTCGCATTGGTGTAGATGGTAATTTTATTACCAAGTTCACAATTGAAATCGGTGGAGGCCGAGCCAGCGGTGTCCGGCTCATCGGCTTCTTCCTTGTCGACCACCGACATGGCGAGCGGATGCGCTTCCTTGGCGGCCGCCTTGCTGGCCTTGGCTTTCGGCTTGGCCTTGACTGCCTTGACTGCCTTGGCTTTTGCCGGCTCCTTGGCATCCGTGGCGGCGAAGCTGGCTGGCGCCAGCGTGAGGGTCATGGCGCCCAGCGCGACGCTGCAGGCAATTGCTAATTTGGAGAGGGACATCGTGTCATTCCTGTCAGTTTTCAGTGGTGCTGGAAGAGGGGGCGTTAAGTAATGCAGCGGCCGCCTCGGGCAGGCCGAGGCCTGCCAGTTTGGCGCGTTGCAAAACGGTCCAATAATATCGGTAGCTGGCGCGGTCGTGCAAGCGGCCATTTTGCGCAATCGGTCCCCAGTTGGCGCGCAGCGCTTCATTGAGGATGTTGCTGGCCTCGTTGACTTCCGACAGGCGTGGCGTGAAGGCCTTGATGATGGGCTTGATCTGGTCCGGGTGGATGCTCCACATGCGCGTGTAGCCGAACTCGGCTGTCGCGCGCTGGGCGTCGTTCGCCACCACGGCCGAATCGCGCACGTCCGTCGTCACGTTATGCGACGGCACCTTGCCGTGCGCGTGGCAGGCGGCCGCCACTTCGAGCTTGGCGCGCACCACCAGCGGGTGCGTGAACTGGCCAGGCGTGCGCATGGCGGCGGCGGGGATGGCGCCGTAGTGGGCCGAGACGAAATCCATGATGCCGAAGGACAGGCATTCGACCTGGGGCAGGGCGGCGATGGCGTAGGCGTCGCGCAGCGCGCCGTGCGTCTCGATCAGGATGTGCACGGGCAGGTTGTCGCGGCCGGCGCGGCGCGCGTGCAGGTTGATCAGGTCGATGGCCAGCATGGCGTCCTGCACGCCGCCCACCTTGGGCACGGCGATGTAGGCCAGGCGGGACGCGGCGCCGCAGATGATTTCCACGTCGCGCGCGAAGAACGGGCTGTCGACGTCGTGCACGCGCACGCCGATGCGGTTGAACTGGTTCTCGTCGCTGGCCAGCAGGCCGGCGATCATGTGCGCGTGCGCTTCTTCATTGCCGGCGCTGGCGCCGTCTTCGCAGTCGAACGTGATGTCGAACAGGGGCCCAAGCTCTTGTTGCAAAGCAATCGATTTACGCATCAGCTTTTCAGAGCCGGCGTAGTGGTCGCAAGCGGCGAGCAACAGCGGCTGGCGTTTGCCTTGGAATAAAACCTCGGAAGGGTGCATGCTTAAGGCATTTCTGCAGGTAAAAACTACGTGATAAACAGTCGGGCCGCGCAGGCCGCGCCGCGAATCCCGCGGGGCGGCCTGCTTGGCGGGCGGCGCAGTGTGCGCCGCGCCGCCAGAACTGGACTTAGGCCAGCAGGTGTTTCACGCCTTCGCGCTCTTCGGTCAGTTCTTTCAGGGTCAGGTTGATGCGCTCTTGCGAGAATGCATCGATTTCCAGACCTTGAACGATGGTGTACTCACCGTTGTCGGTGGTGACCGGGAAGCCGAACACGGTGCCTTCAGGGATGCCATACGAGCCATCGGAAGGCACGCCCATGGTGGTCCATTTGCCGGCGGTGCCCAGCATCCAGTCATGGATGTGGTCGATGGCGGCGTTCGCTGCCGACGCTGCCGACGACAGGCCGCGCGCTTCGATGATCGCTGCGCCGCGCTTGCCGACGGTTGGCAGGAACACGTTGGCGTTCCATTCCTGGTCGTTGATCAGGTCTTTCACAGCCTTGCCGTTGACGGTGGCGAAGCGGTAGTCGGCGTACATCGTTGGCGAGTGGTTGCCCCACACGGTCAGCTTTTCGATGTCTTTCACGGCGGTGCCGGTCTTGGCAGCGACTTGCGACAGCGCGCGGTTGTGGTCCAGGCGCAGCATGGCGGTGAAGTTTTTCGCCGGCAGCGACGGCGCCGATTTCATGGCGATGTAGGCGTTGGTGTTGGCAGGGTTGCCGACCACCAGCACTTTGACATTGCGCGAAGCGACGGCGTCGAGCGCCTTGCCTTGCACCGTGAAGATCTGGGCGTTCGCTTCCAGCAGGTCCTTGCGTTCCATGCCTGGGCCGCGTGGACGCGCGCCAACCAATACGGCCACGTCGACGTCCTTGAAGGCGGTCAGCGGATCGGAGTGGGCGGTCATTTCCGTCAGCAGCGGGAAGGCGCAGTCGTCGATTTCCATCATCACGCCCTTGAGCGCCTTCTGGGCTTTTTCGTCCGGGATTTCAAGCAGTTGCAAGATGACAGGCTGGTCTTTGCCGAGCATGTCGCCATTGGCGATGCGGAACAACAGGGCGTAGCCGATCTGGCCGGCGGCGCCGGTCACTGCAACACGCATTGGGGTTTTAGCCATGATGAATCTCCAAAGTGGGAAAGAAAACGGGCTTGAAGCTGGGCTTACGCTTATCCGGAAAAACTATAATGATACCAAAACCGGCCCGCGCCACCGAATTGCTGGTGTACGCCGCCGTCACGCTCGTGCTGCACGAGGCCAGAGTGGCTGGCCGACAACATAAAACGCTGGCTCACAAGTTTTATCGAGGGCAGTTTAGGCCCCGGATCTGTATCTGTCAATCATATCTTATGTCTTATATAAGACAGATAACTACGAGTCTTTTACTGGACGCGGGCAGTGATTTGTGTTGAAATGTCGGACTATGAATTCCGCCTCGTCCAATCTGACCAACAATGCCACTGCTGCAAGCGGGGCGGTCAGTCCGACCGCGGGCACCCCGGCCACGCCCGCCGCCGCAGCGGCAGGCACTGCCGCCACCCCTGTTGCCAGCGTCAATACCACTACTGTCGTGGCCGCGCCTGCCGCGGCTGCATCGCCTACCTTCAGCCCCCTGTACCAGCAGATCAAGGCGCTCATCACGCAGAGCCTGCAATCGGGCGAATGGAAGCCGGGCGAACTGATTCCCAGCGAAGTCGAGCTGGCAGGGCGCTTCAAGGTCAGCCAGGGCACGGTGCGCAAGGCCATCGATGAGCTGGCGGCCGAAAATCTCGTCATGCGCCGCCAGGGCAAGGGCACCTTCGTGTCCACCCACCATGAGGCGCGCGCGCATTTCCGCTTCCTGCGCCTGGTGCCGGACGAAGGCGTGCCGCATTACCCTGAAAGCAAGTTTATCGAAGTCAAGCGCGTGCGCGCGCCGGCCGACGTGGCGCGCCTGATGGATCTGAAGTCCGGCGACGCCGTCATCTTCATCAAGCGCGTGCAGTATTTCGACGGCGTGCCGACCATCGTCGAAGAGCTGTGGCTGCCCGGCCTGATCTTCAAGGGCCTGACGGCCGAGCGCCTGGTGGAATACAAGGGCCCCATGTATGGCCTGTTCGAAACGGAATTCGGCACGCGCATGATACGCGCGTCCGAGCAGATCCGCGCCGTGTGCGCCGACGCGGGCGCCGCGCAATTGTTAAATATCGACCTCGGCACGCCCTTGCTCAGTTCCGAGCGCGTGTCATTTACCTACGGCGACAAACCGGTCGAACTGCGCCGGGGCTTGTACCTGACCAGTCGCCATCATTATCAGAATGAACTCAGCTGAAGCGGCGGGGCGCCCGCGGGCGTCCGGACAAGCAGCAAGGCTGAAGTGCATCGCTTGCAGGATGTCTGCCGCAAGGCGGGCAACGGAGACAGCGGAAAGCGCAGCGACAGCATGGCCTGCCCCGGCGGGCCGTGTTTTGCCGGCGATTCTGTAATTAAATTACGTGAACTACGGAAAGTAGCGCGGTATTTTGTAGTAAAAAACCATTTTGGTTATATGTAACAATAGATATTGGTATGGGTTGCGAAAATCGGCGAAAATCGCGGCTTCAATATTTAGTTGAAATTCAAAGGGGAGGTTTTTGTTATGTCTGAAGCCGTAAGAGAAGTACCAAAAAAAGAACGGCCGCAATTCCGTAACATTCATGTTACCGAATTGTCGAACTACCGCATGGCTGTCGGCGCCATCGTCTCGATCCTGCATCGCATCAGCGGTTTCATCATTTTCGCCTTGCTGCCATGCATACTGTACATGCTGGAACTGAGCCTGCGTTCCGAAATGTCCTACGCCTACTTCCAGGGCATCGCCTCGCACTGGTTCGTCAAGCTGATCACCCTGGCTCTGGTCTGGGCTTTCCTGCACCACTTCTGTGCCGGTATCCGCCACCTGTTCATGGATGTGCACGTTGCTATCGAAAAAGATTCGGCACGCAAGACCGCGTCGTCCGTGCTGGTCGTGAGCCTGGTGTTGACGGCCCTGGTCGCTTTGAAACTGTTTGGAGTATTTTAAACATGGCAGACAATAATATCGGACCGAAACGCCTCGTCGTCGGTGCCCATTACGGCTTGCGCGATTGGCTGGCGCAACGCGTTACCGCCATCGTCATGGTGGCCTATGTGGCCATCCTGCTTATTTCTTTCCTGACCGGCAGCAACTTCAGCTATGAAGGCTGGGCTGGTCTGTTCGCACAGCAGTGGTTTAAATTGTTCAGCCTGGTGACCTTCGTCGCCCTGTTCTACCACGCATGGGTCGGCGTACGCGACATCTGGATGGACTACGTGAAAAGCGCTGGCCTCCGTCTGACCCTGCAAATTGCCACCATGCTGTGGTTGATCGCTTGTGCCGGCTGGACGGTACAGATACTCTGGAGTGTGTAATCGTGGCAGCATATAAATCCGCAATCCCTACCCGCCGCTTTGATGCGGTAATCGTTGGCGCCGGCGGTTCCGGCATGCGCGCGTCGTTGCAGCTGGCTGAAGCCGGCCTGAACGTCGCTGTCCTGTCGAAAGTTTTCCCGACCCGCTCGCACACCGTGGCGGCGCAGGGCGGTATCGGCGCGTCGCTCGGCAACATGGCCGAAGACAACTGGTTCTGGCACATGTTCGACACCGTCAAGGGTGGCGACTATCTGGGTGACCAGGATGCCATCGAGTTCATGTGCCGCGAAGCACCGAAGGTCGTGTACGAGCTGGAACACTTCGGCATGCCATTCGACCGCAACCCTGACGGCACCATCTATCAGCGTCCTTTCGGCGGCCACACGGCCCACTTCGGCGAAAAGCCGGTGCAGCGCGCTTGCGCGGCAGCCGACCGTACCGGTCACGCCCTGCTGCATACCCTGTACCAGCGCAACGTCCGTGCGCGCACGCATTTCTTCGTCGAATGGATGGCACTCGACCTGATCCGTGACGCCGAAGGCGACGTGATCGGTGTTGTCGCGCTGGAAATGGAAACCGGCGAATGCATGATTCTGGAAGCAAAAACGACGGTCATGGCAACGGGTGGCGCAGGCCGCATCTTCGCCGCGTCGACCAACGCCTTCATCAACACCGGTGATGGCATGGGCATGGCGGCACGCGCCGGCCTGCCGCTGCAAGACATGGAATTCTGGCAGTTCCACCCGACCGGCGTGGCCGGCGCGGGCGTATTGATCACCGAAGGCGTGCGCGGCGAAGGCGGCATCCTGATCAATAGCGAAGGCGAACGCTTCATGGAGCGCTATGCGCCGACCCTGAAGGATCTGGCGCCGCGCGACTTCGTCTCGCGTTCGATGGACCAGGAAATCAAGGAAGGCCGCGGCTGCGGTCCGAACAAGGATCACGTGATGCTGGACCTGCGCCATATCGGCGCCGACACCATCGCCAAGCGCCTGCCGTCGATCCTGGAAATCGGCCACAAGTTCGCCAACGTCGACGCCACCAAGGAACCGATTCCTGTCGTGCCGACGATTCACTACCAGATGGGCGGCATTCCGACGAACATCCACGGCCAGGTCGTCACCCCGACCGGTCCGGATAATTCGGCGAAAGTCGTCAACGGCCTGTACGCGATCGGCGAATGCGCCTGCGTGTCCGTGCACGGCGCCAACCGCCTGGGCACGAACTCGCTGCTCGACCTGGTGGTCTTCGGCCGCGCGGCCGGCAACCACATCGTCAACAGCGGCCTGAAAGCCAAGGAAAACAAGCCTTTGCCAGCCGATGCCGCCGATTTTGCCATGGGCCGCCTGGCGCGCCTGGAAAACTCGACCGGCACGGAAACCGTGCAGGGCGTGGCGAACGACATCCGCGCAACGATGCAGAAGTACTGCGGCGTGTTCCGTACCGACGAGATGCTGAACAAGGGCGTCGAAGAAATCATGAAGCTCGACGAGCGCCGCAAGCACGTCGCCTTCAAGGACAAATCGATGGTCTTCAACACGGCCCGCGTGGAAGCGCTGGAGCTGGACAACCTGATCGAAACGGCGAAAGCGACCATCGTTTCGGCAGCAGCCCGCAAGGAATCGCGCGGCGCCCACGCCCAGGACGACCATCCGCAACGTGACGACGACAACTGGATGAAGCACACTCTGTGGTATTCGGAAGGCAACCGACTGGAATACAAGCCAGTCGTGACCAAGCCGCTGACGGTTGATACCTTCAAACCGAAACCACGTACTTTCTAAGGCTATACCATGGCACGCACTCTTAAATTCAAAATCTACCGCTACGATCCTGACCAGGATGCCAAGCCGTACATGCAAGACCTGACGGTCGAACTGAAAGACACCGACAAGATGCTGCTCGACGCGCTGCAGCGCATCAAGGCGGACGTCGATGACTCGCTGGCCCTGCGCCGCTCGTGCCGCGAAGGCGTGTGCGGTTCGGACGCGATGAACATCAACGGCAAGAACGGCCTGGCATGCACCACCAACCTGAACGAACTCTCCGAGCCTATCGTGCTGCGTCCGTTGCCAGGTTTGCCAGTCATCCGCGACCTGATCGTCGACATGACGCAGTTTTTCAAGCAGTACGATTCGATCAAGCCTTTCCTGATCAACGATTCGATCCCGCCTGAAAAAGAGCGCCTGCAATCGCCGGAACAGCGCGAAGAACTCGATGGCCTGTACGAGTGCATCCTGTGCGCCTGCTGCTCCACGTCGTGCCCGTCGTTCTGGTGGAATCCGGACAAGTTCGTCGGCCCGGCCGGCCTGCTGCAAGCCTACCGCTTCATCGCCGATTCGCGCGACGAAGCGACCGGTGCGCGTCTGGACAACCTGGAAGACCCGTACCGCCTGTTCCGCTGCCATTCGATCATGAACTGCGTCGACGTCTGCCCGAAAGGGTTGAACCCGAACAAGGCGATCGGCAAGATCAAGGAATTGATGGTCCGCCGCGCGATCTGATCCTCCTGATCGCGTCCGCCGGGCGCCGTTTGCGGAAAGAGGGTACCCTCTCTTGCCTGCAGGCGGCGCCTGCAAAGCAGCAGCGTGCCGCAAGGCACACGTAAAGTGGTAAACCAAATGACAGAATCAATTTTGTCCTCGCATCAGGCCGACCCGGCCAACCGCGCCCGCCTGCGCTGGCGTTCACGCCGTGGCCTGCTGGAAAACGACATTATCCTGACCCGTTTTCTCGATGCGTATGAAACCGAATTGACCGATGAAGAAGTTGACGCGCTGACGCGTTTGCTGGATTTATCGGACAATGCGTTAATGGATCTGGTACTGGCCCGTAAAGAGCCGGAAGGCGAAGTCGATCTGCCGCATGTGCGCGCACTGCTGCAACGACTGCGCATTGCCTAGACGCCTGGGCGATATATTGCAAACGGTGCGAGTGGCGCGCTGTAGCACTGCCGAATTGCGGTGCGAATTGCAGCCAGAATTTTTGATTTTAATTTCGACTCACTCCCGAGAAGGAAGAGCCCATGAATATCTCTGACACAAAAGCTACCCTGTCGTTCTCCGATGGCAGCCCATCGCTTGAATTTCCAATCTACAAAGGCACGGTTGGCCCGGACGTCATCGACATCCGCAAACTGTACGCCGGTAGCGGCAAGTTCACCTACGACCCAGGCTTTATGTCGACGGCCGCCTGCAACTCGTCGATCACCTACATCGACGGCGACAAGGGCGAGCTGCTGTACCGTGGTTACCCGATCGAGCAGTTGGCCGTCAACGCCGACTTCATGGAATCGTGCTACCTGCTGCTGAATGGCGAACTGCCGAACGCGGCGCAAAAAGCCAAGTTCGTCGACACCGTCACCAAGCACACGATGGTGCACGAACAGATGCAATTCTTCTTCCGTGGCTTCCGCCGCGACGCGCATCCGATGTCGGTCCTGGTGGGCACCGTCGGCGCGCTGGCATCGTTCTACCACGACTCGCTGGACATCAACGACCCGCATCACCGCGAAGTGTCGGCCATCCGCCTGATCGCCAAGATGCCAACCCTGGTCGCCATGACCTACAAGTACTCGGTCGGCCAGCCGTTCGTGTACCCACGCAACGATCTGTCGTACAGCGCCAACTTCATGCACATGATGTTCGCCAACCCGTGCGAAGAGTACAAGGTCAACGACGTGCTGGTGCGCGCCCTGGACCGCATCCTGATCCTGCACGCCGACCACGAGCAGAACGCATCGACATCGACCGTCCGCCTGGCCGGTTCGTCGGGCGCCAACCCGTTCGCCTGTATCGCTGCCGGTATCGCCTGCCTGTGGGGCCCTGCCCACGGCGGCGCCAACGAAGCGGCACTCAACATGCTGAAAGAAATCGGCACCGTCGAGAACATCCCAGCCTTCATCGCGCAAGTCAAGGACAAGAACTCCGGCGTCAAGCTGATGGGCTTTGGCCACCGCGTGTACAAGAACTTCGATCCACGCGCCAAGCTGATGCGTGAGACCTGCTACGAAGTGCTGCAAGAACTGGGTCTGCAAGACGACCCGCTGTTCAAGCTGGCGATGGAACTGGAAAAGATTGCACTGAACGACGAGTACTTCGTGTCGCGCAAACTGTACCCGAACGTCGACTTCTACTCGGGCATCGTGCAATCGGCGCTGGGCATCCCTGTGTCGCTGTTCACCGGTATCTTCGCTATGGCCCGTACGATCGGCTGGATCGCCCAGTGGAACGAAATGATCGCCGACCCAGAGCAAAAAATCGGCCGTCCGCGCCAACTGTTCGTCGGTTCGACCACGCGTGAAGTACTGCCACTGGACAAGCGTTAATCCAGAGCGGTACCGAGCAAACAAAAAACGGGCTTCGGCCCGTTTTTTTACGCCATGCTGTTATGCTCGGAGCCTGGTTCAACAGGAAGCACAACGCGATGAATGAAGAAACCTGCGCCCCCGGCGGCGTGGCCCTGGGCGATACGGCATTTGGCTATACCTTGTCGCTGATCGGCGGCAAGTACAAGATGCTGATCCTGTATGCGCTGGCGGAAAACACCGTGCTGCGGCATAACGAACTCAAGCGCCATCTCGGTGGCATCGCCTTCAAGACCCTCAGCGTCGTGCTGAAGGAACTGGAGGCTGATGGGCTGATCGTGCGCAAGGAGTATCCGCAAGTGCCGCCCAAGGTGGAATATTCGCTCTCCGGCAGGGGCGCCTCGCTGATCCCCGTGCTGCACACCCTGTGCGAGTGGGGCGAACGGCACCAGCCAGGCTGATACGGATGCGCATGGTAAAGGGGCTTTCTGTGGCCAAGTAGCTTACTTTTCATATGGTATGAGCAGTCAATGTGCGTACTTGTGAAAAGTGCTCACGATGGCTATGCTGTTTCTGCCTCTGGGAGCGCGGCCGCGCGTCACGGGGCAGGGTATCGGCTTGCCTGTTTTTCTGTGCATGCGGGCCGGTGCATCCATCCCATACTCAGGAAAGCAGCATGAAGAAAACCCTTGTGATCGTCTTCCATCCCTCCATCGCCACTTCGGTGGCCAACAAGCGCTGGCTGCAGGAACTGGCGCAGTATCCTGACCGTTACACCATTCATGATGTGCAACAGGTTTATCCTGACGGGAACATCGATGTGGCGCGCGAACAGGCGCTGGTGGAGGCGCACGCCAATGTGGTGTTGCAGTTCCCCGTGTACTGGTTCAACTGCCCGCCCTTGCGAAGCGCTGGCTGGACGAGGTGCTTGCATATGGCTGGGCTTACGGCACGGGCGGCGACGCCTTCCGGGGGAGAAAAGTGGCGCTGGCCGTCACGGCAGGCATCCGCGAGGAAGACTTCACGCCGCAAGGCAAGTGGAACGTCACCCTGGCGCAGTTGCTGGCGCCGTTCGATGTCACCCTGGCGTATATCGGCGCCGACAACCGCCGCTTCTTTGCCTTCTATGGCGCGGAAGACGGGCCGAAGGAAACGGGTTATGCCGAGCGGCTGGCGCGCAGCGCGCAAGAGTACGAGCGCTTCCTGGCTGCCCTGTAAGCCGAGCTGTGTCGGCGCTTGCCGCTGGCGCCGATGGTGTGCGCTAACTGCGCCGTATCGCCCCGCAGGAACCGGGGTGTTGATACGGGTGGCGTGCGGCCCGCTACCTCCAGACGGAAGGTTTCCAGGGTGCGGGAGGAGAGGACGGCGCGTGCAAGCATATTGTTGGATGCTTTCGTCGCATATAACCGTTTCGACCAGGCGCGAGAAATAGGGTAGATTGCAATAATCGAACGCATCAATGGAGAGTCGCAGATGGACCGCATCGCCGCCGCACAAGTCTTCGTCGCCATCGCCGAGCGCGGCAGCATGGTGGCCGCCAGCGAGGCGCTCGACATGTCGCGCGCCATGGTGACGCGCTACCTGGCCGAGATGGAGCAGTGGGCGGGGGCGCGCCTGTTGCATCGCACCACGCGCCGGCTGAGCCTGACGGATGCGGGTGAGGCCACCCTGGCGCGCTGCCGGCAGATGCTGGAAGTGGCCGGCGCCATGGCCTTCGCTTCGCCCGAGGGTCTCGACACGCCACATGGCTTGCTGCGCATCACCTGTTCGCAATCGCTGGCGCAGACGGCGCTCGCTGGCGCAGTAACCGCTTACCTGCGGCGCTACCCGCGCGCCGCCGTCGACTTGCAGATGGAGAACCGCGCCGTCAACCTGGTGGAGCAGCGCATCGACCTGGCGATCCGCATCACCAACGCGCTCGAGCCCAACCTGATCGCGCGCCAGCTGGCCAGCTGCGCATCCGTGGTGTGCGCTGCACCATCGTATCTGGCGGCGCACGGCACGCCGCGCCGGGCGGAAGACCTGGCCCTGCACAATTGTCTGACCTATACGTATTTCGGCAAGAGCCTGTGGCAATTCACGCACGAAGGGGAAGCGCTCACTGTCCCCGTCAGCGGCCGTCTGTCGGCGAATGAATCGCTGGTCCTGCTGGTGGCCACGGTGGCGGGGGCGGGCATCGCCATGCAGCCGCGCTTTTCGGCCGCGCCGCTGATCGCCAGCGGGCAACTGGTGGAGCTGCTGCCTGAATACGTGCCGCAGGACATGGGCATCTATGGCGTCTACACCTCGCGCCAGCACATGTCGCCCCTGCTGCGCACGATGCTCGACTTCCTGGTGGAGTGGTTTGCCGGCGATGCCGACTGGCTGGCAGCCATCGCCGCGCCGGCGTTGCCGGGCAGGCCAGTTGCGCGCAAGCGGCACGCCGGCAGGGCCGCCGATGTGTTGTAAGCATAACAGTGACAGGCTTGCAAGCCCGGGAAAATCAACAACACAGCTTACATTTGCTTGCCAAATAAAATTCAACTTGCAGTTGTTGCGTTACAATACCGCGTGCTATTCTAAATGACGGTATGCAGAATGCTGGTGCAATAAAAAAGCCCTTCCCCACAACTTGATGTGCAATCCGCTAACCGGTCAGGCCGTGTCGCGGAAGGTTAGATTAACCCGCTAATTCCTCGCGAAGCGCGAAGAAAGGTGAGCAATATATGCAGCAATTAACGACCAACTCCTACCTGTTTGGTGGGAATGCTCCGTACGTGGAAGACCTGTACGAAGCGTATCTGAACAATCCAGGCTCGGTACCCGATAACTGGCGTTCCTACTTCGACGCGATGCAGCATGTGCCTGCCGTCGATGGCACCAACAAGCCTGACGTGGCGCATGCCTCCGTCGTCGCCTCGTTCGCCGAGCGCGCAAAAGCTGGTCCGATCCGCACCGTGACCGCTTCCTTCGATGCAGAAATGGGCCGCAAGCGCGTCGCCGCCACGCAGCTGATCGCCGCTTACCGCTACCTCGGTTCGCACTGGGCCAATCTGGATCCGCTGCAACGCCAGGAACGTCCGATGATCCCTGAGCTCGAGCCGAGCTTCTACGGTTTCAGCGACGCGGACATGGACACCGTGTTCAACATCAGCAATACCTATTTTGGCCCCGAGACCGCCACCCTGCGCGATCTGCTCAACTATCTGCGCGATACCTACACGCGTTCGATCGGCGCCGAATTCATGTACATCTCCGACCCGGCTGAAAAGCGCTGGCTGCAAGAGAAACTGGAATCGATCCGCTCCACCCCGAATTTCACCCCAGAGAAAAAAATCCACATCCTCGACCGCCTGACCGCGGCTGAAGGCCTGGAACGCTATCTGCACACCCGTTACGTGGGCCAGAAGCGCTTCTCCCTGGAAGGCGGCGAAACCTTCATCGCCTCGATGGATGAAACCATCCAGCGCGCCGGCGAAAAAGGCGTGCAGGAAATCGTCATCGGCATGGCCCACCGCGGCCGCCTGAACGTGCTGGTCAACACCCTGGGCAAGGCGCCGCAGGAACTGTTCGAAGAATTCGAAGGCAAGCATGGCGACGACCTGCCTGCCGGCGACGTGAAGTACCATCAAGGCTTCTCGTCGGACATCTCCACTGCGGGCGGCCCGGTTCACCTGTCGCTGGCGTTCAACCCGTCGCACCTGGAAATCGTCAACCCTGTGGTCGAAGGTTCCGTCAAGGCCCGCATGGACCGCCGCGGCGACGCGCAGGGCGCGCAAGTGCTGCCTATCCTGGTGCACGGCGATGCCGCTTTCGCCGGCCAGGGCGTGGTCATGGAAACGCTGAATCTGGCGCAGACCCGTGGTTACCATACCGGCGGCACGGTGCATATCGTGATCAACAACCAGATCGGTTTCACCACCTCGGATCCGCGCGATGCCCGCTCGACCCTGTACTGCTCGGACGTCGTCAAGATGATCGAAGCACCGGTCCTGCACATCAATGCCGATGATCCTGAAGCCGTGGTGCTGGCGACGCAGATCGCGCTCGACTACCGCATGGAATTCAAGAAGGACATCGTCCTCGACATCATCTGCTATCGCAAGCTTGGCCACAACGAGCAGGATACGCCGGCACTGACGCAGCCACTGATGTACAAGAAGATCGGCCAGCATCCAGGCACCCGCAAGCTGTACGCGGACAAGCTGGTAGCGCAAGGCGTGATCCCTGCCGATGGCGGCGACAAGATGGTGGCCGCTTTCCGCGACGCCATGGACGCCGGCAAGCACACCGTCGATCCGGTCATCTCGAACTTCAAGAACAAGTACGCCGTCGACTGGCTGCCGTTCCTGAACAAGAAATGGACCGATTCGGCCGACACGGCCGTGCCGATGACGGAACTGAAACGCCTGGCCACCCGCATCACCAGCGTGCCGGAAGACTTCAAGGTCCACTCGCTGGTGGAAAAAGTACTGGGCGACCGCGGCACCATGGGCCGTGGCGAAATGAACCTGGACTGGGGCATGGGCGAACACCTGGCCTACGCATCGCTAGTATCGTCCGGCTACGCCATCCGCCTGACGGGCCAGGATGCCGGCCGCGGCACCTTCGTGCACCGCCACGCCGTGTTGCATGACCAAAACCGCGAGCGCTGGGATGCAGGTACCTACATTCCGCTGCAAAACGTCTCGGACAACCAGGCGCCGTTCACCGTCATCGACTCGGTGCTGTCCGAAGAAGCCGTACTGGCCTTCGAATACGGCTACTCGACCGCTGAACCGAACACGCTGACGATCTGGGAAGCCCAGTTCGGCGACTTCGCCAACGGCGCGCAAGTGGTGATCGACCAATTCATCAGCTCCGGCGAAGTGAAGTGGGGCCGCGCTTCGGGCCTGGTCATGATGCTGCCGCACGGTTACGAAGGCCAGGGCCCTGAGCACTCGTCCGCGCGCCCCGAGCGTTTCCTGCAGCTGTGCGCAGACAACAATATGCAAGTGGTGCAGCCGACGACGGCTTCGCAGATCTTCCATTTGCTGCGCCGCCAGATGGTGCGCCAGTTCCGCAAGCCGCTGGTCATCCTGACGCCGAAGTCGCTGTTGCGCAACAAGGATGCCGGTTCGCCGCTGACCGACCTGGCCAAGGGCGGTTTCCAGACCGTCATCGGCGAAGTCGACGACAAAATCGACGCCAAGAAAGTCAAGCGCGTGGTCGCCTGCTCGGGCAAGGTCTACTACGACCTGGTCAACGCACGCAAGACCCGTGGCCAGACCGACACGGCCATCGTGCGCCTGGAACAGCTGTATCCGTTCCCGCACAAGTCGTTCGCTGCTGAACTGAAGAAGTTCCCGAACCTGGTCGAAGTCGTCTGGGCGCAGGACGAGCCGCAAAACCAGGGCGCCTGGTTCCAGATCCAGCACAACATCTTCGAAGGCCTGGAGTCGGGTCAGCGTCTGGCTTACGCCGGCCGTCCTGCTTCGGCGTCGCCTGCTGTCGGTTACTATGACAAGCACTACGCCCAGCAAAAAGATCTGCTGGAAACGGCATTCTCGAAGCTGAAGGGTTTTATCCTGACCAAGTAAGTGGCGGGATGTGGGGCGCCATGTGTATGCATGGCGCCTGCTCGCATACATCATGACGGAGCGCCGCGCTTGCTACGCAGGGGCGGCGCCGCAATAACAAAATAAACGGAGTTTTACATGGCACAAATCGAAGTCAAAGTTCCCCAGTTGTCGGAATCGGTTGCAGAAGCGACCCTGCTGGCATGGCACAAGAAAGTCGGCGAACCAGTGGCGCGCGACGAAAACATGATCGATATCGAAACCGATAAAGTGGTGCTGGAACTGCCGGCGCCCGCCGCCGGCGTGATCGTGCAAATCATCAAGGATAACGGCGCCACCGTCGTTGCCGGCGAAGTCATCGCCATCATCGACACCGACGGTTCGGCCAAGGTCAGCCCGATGGAAGTGTCGGCCGTTGCCGCGCCAGCCCTGGCTGCCGCCGCGCAAGACACCGCAAACGCGTCGGCGCCAGCCGCTGCGACCAAAGGCGATGTCGCCATGCCTGCCGCTGCCAAGATCCTGTCCGAAAAAGGCCTGTCCGCTGGCGACGTCGCCGGTTCCGGCAAAGACGGCCGCGTGACCAAGGGCGACGCCCTGGCCGCTTCCGCCAAGCCAGCTGTCGCGCCACTGGCGCCAGCCGCTGCCAAGCCAGCGCTGCAACAAGTTGCCACGCCTTCGGCCGCCAGCCTGGGCGATCGCCCTGAAGAGCGCGTGCCGATGAGCCGCCTGCGCGCGCGTATCGCCGAGCGCCTGCTGCAATCGCAATCGACGAACGCCATCCTGACCACGTTCAATGAAGTGAACATGCAGCCGGTCATCGACCTGCGCAACAAGTACAAGGACAAGTTCGAGAAAGAGCACGGCGTCAAGCTGGGCTTCATGTCCTTCTTCGTCAAGGCCGCCGTCGCCGCCCTGAAAAAGTACCCGATCATCAATGCCTCCGTTGACGGCAACGACATCGTCTACCACGGCTACTTCGACATCGGCATCGCTGTCGGTTCGCCGCGCGGCCTGGTCGTGCCTATCATCCGCAACGCGGACCAGCTGTCGATCGCCGACATCGAGAAAAAAATCGGTGAATTCGGCGCCAAAGCCAAGGAAGGCAAGCTGACCCTGGACGACCTGACGGGCGGTACGTTCTCGATCTCGAACGGCGGCACCTTCGGCTCCATGCTGTCGACCCCGATCATCAACCCGCCACAATCGGCCATCCTGGGCGTGCATGCGACCAAGGACCGCGCCGTTGTCGAAAACGGCCAGATCGTGGTGCGTCCGATGAACTACCTGGCCATGTCCTACGACCACCGCATCATCGACGGCCGCGAAGCCGTGCTGGGCCTGGTGGCGATGAAGGAAGCGCTGGAAGATCCTGCACGCCTGCTGCTGGACCTGTAAGCACCGTAGTCCCCCGGCGTCGCCGCCGGGGCAATGTAGCTGATACCCCTTGCCAGAAGACGCAGCTGGCTGATCTCAATGAAAGAGGATTCCCATGAACGTCTCTGAAGAAATCAAGCGTCTGCACGAGTTGCACCTGGCGGGCGCCCTGAGCGAGGCGGAGTTCGCGCAAGCGAAAGCCAAGCTCCTGAGCAATATCAACCTGGACAAATCGGACAGTCCATCCGACTCCGGCCCGGCGAATGACCTGGTGCAGGAATTCAGCCGCCTGCGCCGTTCGCGCAGCGACCGCTGGCTCGGTGGCGTCTGCGGCGGCCTGGGCCGCGCTTCCGGCATGGAAGCGTGGATCTGGCGCCTCGTCTTCGTCCTGTTTACATTGACCTTCGGCTTCGGCGTGGTGATTTACCTTCTATTGTGGATTTTCGTACCAGACGAAGAGATTGGAATAACAAAACATGAGTACTAAACAATTTGACGTAGTTGTCATCGGTGCGGGCCCTGGCGGCTACATCGCCGCCATCCGCGCAGCGCAGCTGGGCTTTTCCGTCGCCTGCGTCGACGAGTGGTCGAACGCCAAGGGCGGCGCCGCGCCTGGCGGTACCTGCACCAACGTCGGCTGCATCCCGTCGAAGGCGCTGCTGCAATCGTCCGAGCATTTCGAACACGCGGGCCACAGCTTCGCCGAGCACGGCATCGACGTCGCCGGCCTGAAGCTGAACCTGGGCCAGATGCTCAAGCGCAAAGACACCGTCGTCAAGCAAAACAACGACGGCATCCTGTACCTGTTCAAGAAGAACAAGATCGCCTTCTTCCACGGCCGCGCCGCTTTCGCTGCCGCCGCCGCTGGCACGTATGACATCAGCGTGACGGGCGCAGCCAACGAAACCTTGACGGCCAAGCACGTGGTCATCGCCACGGGTTCGAACGCGCGCGAACTGCCGGGCGCACCATTCGACGAGAAACTGATCCTGTCGAACACGGGCGCACTGGCCATCGACGCCGTACCCGCCAAGCTGGGCGTCATCGGCGCCGGCGTGATCGGCCTGGAAATGGGCAGCGTCTGGCGCCGCCTGGGTTCCGACGTCACCGTGCTGGAAGGCTTGCCGGTCTTCCTGGGCGCCGTTGATGAGCAGATCGCCAAGGAAGCGTCGAAGCTGTTTACCAAGCAAGGCTTGAAGATCAACCTCGGTTGCAAGATCGGCGCGATCACGCCAGGCAAGAAAGACGTCACCGTGGAATTCGTGGACGCCAAGGGCGAAGCGCAAAAAGCCGTGTTCGACAAACTGATCATTTCGATCGGCCGCACGCCGAACACGAATGGCCTGGGTGCTGACAAGGTCGGCCTGCAGCTGGACGAGCGCGGCTTCATCGCCGTCGACGGCGACTGCAAGACCAACCTGCCGAACGTCTGGGCGGTGGGCGACGTCGTGCGCGGCCCGATGCTGGCGCACAAGGCGGAAGAAGAAGGCGTTGCCGTGGCCGAGCGTATCGCCGGCCAGCACGGCCACACCAACTTCAACACGATTCCGTGGGTGATCTACACCTCGCCGGAAATCGCGTGGGTCGGCAAGACCGAGCAAACCCTGAAGGCCGAAGGCATCGCCTACAAGGCCGGCACCTTCCCGTTCCTGGCCAACGGCCGTGCACGCGCGCTGGGCGACACCTCGGGCATGGTGAAATTCCTGGCCGATGCGACGACCGATGAAATCCTCGGCGTGCACATCGTCGGCCCGATGGCGTCCGAACTGATTTCCGAAGCCGTCGTGGCGATGGAATTCAAGGCCTCGGCCGAAGACATCGCGCGCATCTGCCACGCTCACCCATCCCTGTCGGAAGCGACCAAGGAAGCGGCTCTGGCGGTTGACAAGCGCACGTTGAACTTTTAATTGTAGTTAGTCCTGCAGGGGCGCTCGCGGATTTTTTCCGCCGGCGCCCTTGTGCGTTAAAGCGAATCCCATGAACGTAGAAGAGTTTTACCAGCACGCGCTGCAGAAGCGTGATTTCAAGGCCGATGCCGCCCAGCGGCGCGCGGTCGACCGCCTGCAGTTGTGCTATGACGAGTGGGTGGCCTACAAGGGCCAGCGCTCGAGCACCTTCAAGCGCCTGCTGAACCGTCCTGCCGTGCCGAAAGGCGTGTACATGTGGGGCGGGGTGGGGCGCGGCAAATCGTTCCTGATGGACAGTTTTTACTCGGTCGTGCCCCTCGTGCGCAAGACGCGATTGCACTTCCACGAATTCATGCGCGGCGTGCACCAGCAGCTCGATGAATTGAAAGGCGTGGCTGACCCGCTCGACGAAGTGGCCAAGCGCATCGCCAAGAAATACCGCCTCATCTGTTTCGATGAATTCCACGTCTCCGACATCGCCGACGCGATGATCCTGTACAACCTGCTGTCGGCCCTGTTCGCCAATGGCGTGTCCTTCATCATGACCTCGAATTACGATCCGGACCTGCTGTACCCGGACGGCCTGCACCGCGACCGCATGCTGCCGACCATCGCGCTGCTCAAGGACAAGCTCGACGTGATGAACGTCGATGCGGGCGTCGATTACCGCGGCCGCGCGCTGGAGCAGGTGGAAAGCTACTATACCCCGCTGGGCGCGGATACCGACAAGGCCTTGCGCGACGCTTACACGCGCATCGCCGAGACGGCCGACGAAGACGCGCGCATCCGCATCGAGAGCCGCGAAATCCATTGCCTGCGCCGCGCCGGCGGCATCATCTGGTTCGATTTCGCCACCTTGTGCGGCGGTCCCCGCTCGCAAAATGATTACCTGGAAATCGCCAGCCGCTTCCATACGGTGATATTGTCCGGGATACCGGCCATGTCGGCGGCGCAGTCGTCCGAGGCGCGCCGCTTTACCTGGCTGATCGACGTGTTTTATGACCAGAAGGTCAAGCTGATCATGTCGGCCGAAGTGGCGCCTGATGAGCTGTACACGAACGGCATGCTGGCCAACGAGTTTCACCGCACCGTTTCGCGTATCATCGAGATGCAATCGCGCGAATACATGGAAAAAGAACAGCGCGGCGCGGCCGACGCGATCGTTTGAGGCAGGGATAAGGAACATGATGGCAAATATACTATACAAGCTGGGCGCGGCGCTGGGCCTGGCCCTGGCGTTGTCCGCCTGCGCGCACCAGGGCGCTCCGGCATTGGATGAGGTCGGCGCGCCGCAGGTGCCCGCCACCTTGTCGGTGGAAGAGGCGGACGCCAAGCTGAAGCAGTCGGCCAGCGAGCGCGCGGCGGCTGAAAGCGAGTTTGTTGCGCGCGAACTGGAGTGCTACGACAAGTTTTTCGTGAATAGCTGCCTGGACCAGGCCAAGGAAAAGCGCCGCCTGATCCTCGTGCGCCTGCGCGCCGTCGACGCGGAAGCGAACTACTTCAAGCGGGCCGAGTCCGTGCGCCTGCGCGATATCGACCTGGCCCGGACGCAGGAAAGTGCGCGCCTGGACGCCGAGCAGCGTGCCGCCGCCGTGCCCAAGCCCGTGAAAGTGGTCACGCCCGAGCCGGCGCCACCGAAACCGCAAGGCAAGAGCGTTGCCGAACGCGAGGCCGAGCAAGCGGCGAAGGTGGCCAAGCAGGCCGCCGCCGATGCGGCCGACGCGCCGCGCCGCGCGGCCCGTGAGGCTGCCTATGCGCGCAAGCAGGCTGATGCCGTGGCGCGCCAGAAACGGGTGGCGCAACGTCTGGCCGAGCGCCAGGCCGAAGCGCAGGCCAAGGCGGCCAAGGCGGCGGCCGCCGCTGCCGGCACGCCGGCCGTTGCCGTGCCTGTACCACCGGTCAAATAACCGCGCCGCGCAGGGGCAGACCGGAAATGGCGTGCCCTAAGGCGCGCGGCAGGTTAAACTACGCACTACGGCTGCCTGCGTACGCTGCGCGCGCCGGTTTCCCAACACTGTTACCAACACTGCCTGGAACGCAACACATGAGCGATGCACAGCAAATAGAGCGGCGCCTGATTGAACTCAACGTGGAACACCGCGATCTCGATGCCGTCATCGAGTTGCTGATACTCGATGGCCACCATGACGAGCTGCAACTGCGCCGCCTGAAAAAGCGCAAATTGCAATTGAAGGATCACATCACCTTGCTGAAAATGCAGTTGGTGCCCGACGTTCCCGCCTGAGGGGCGCCAGTAGCGTCCAGTCCAGCCTTCACCTAAGTATATTTTGACCGATCACAATTTATTGCCAGTAAACCCAGATGGCCAGCCTGCCGATCTGCCTGCCGAACCGCAGGCGGCGCCTGGCAAGCACGATGCCGACATCGAGCGCCTGTTCGGCGCCGGCGGCCCGCTCGGTCCGGCCGTGGGCAGCTACAAGCCGCGCCGTTCGCAAACGGAAATGGCGAAAGCCATCGCCAGCGCCATCGACAGCCAGACGACCCTGATCGCCGAGGCGGGCACGGGTACCGGCAAGACCTTTGCTTACCTGGTGCCGGCCCTGATGTGGGGTGGCAAGACCATTGTTTCCACCGGCACGAAGAACTTGCAGGATCAATTGTTCCTGCGCGACATACCCACCGTGCGCGCCGCGCTGCAGGCGCCCGTTTCCGTCGCCTTGCTCAAAGGCCGCTCGAACTATGTCTGCCATTATCACCTGGAACGCACCCTGCAGAACGGCCGCATGACGTCGCGTGACGACGTGGGCCATCTGCGGGAAATCTCGCGCTTCATCAAGATGACCAGCTCGGGTGACAAGGCGGAATTGGCCAAGGTGCCGGAAAACGCCATGATCTGGAACCTGGTGACGTCCACGCGCGACACCTGCATGGGCGCCGAGTGCCAGTATTACCAGGATTGCTTCGTCATGAAGGCCCGCAAGGAAGCCCAGCAGGCCGACGTGGTGGTGGTCAACCACCATCTGTTCTTTGCCGACGTGGCCCTGAAGGACACGGGCGTGGCGGAATTGCTGCCATCTGCCAACACCATCATCTTCGATGAGGCGCACCAGCTGCCCGATACGGCGACCTTGTTCTTTGGTAACACGGTGTCGACCTCGCAAATCCTGGAACTGTGCCGCGACGTGCTGGCCGAGGGCCTGGCGCACGCGCGCGGCATCGACTGGGCCAAGACCGTCACGGTGGTGGAAAAGGCGGCGCGCGACCTGCGTTTGACCTTCCCGCAGGATATCGTGCGCCTGTCCCTGCCGCAGATCGCCCCGTCGAGCGACTTTTTCCCTGCGCTCGACACGCTCAAGGATGAGCTCGACGGCATGGTCGCCGTGCTGGAAACCCAGGCGGAACGGGCGGAAACGCTGGAGCAGTGCCGCGTGCGCGGCGTCGAACTGGCGCAGCAGCTGAGCGGCTGGAAGTTCGATCCGAAAGCCAAAGTGGCGGCCGGCGAAGAAGCCGTGTTCTGGGTGGAAGCGTTTTCCAGCTCCTTGCAGCTGCATAAAACGCCATTGTCGATCGCACCGATCTTCAACAACCAGCGCGAAGGCACGCCGCGCAGCTGGATTTTCACGTCCGCCACCCTGGCCGTGAAGAACGATTTCAAGCATTTTTCCGAACAGATGGGCTTGACGGGCGAACCGTCGCACACCTGGCCGAGTCCGTTCGACTACGGCCAGCAGGGCTTGCTGTTCGTGCCGCAAAACCTGCCGCAGCCGAACTCGCTTGGCTACACGGACGCCGTCATCGACTGCGCCCTGCCCATCATCGAGGCGGCGGGCGGGCGCACCTTCTTCCTGTGCACCACCTTGCGAGCCGTCAAGCGGGCCGCCGAGCGCCTGGCCGACGAATTCAAGCAGCGCGGTCTGAACTTCCCCCTGTTCGTGCAGGGAGAAAAGGGCCGCACGGAATTGCTGGACCAGTTCCGCGCGGCCGGCAATGGCGTGCTGATCGGCAGCCAGAGCTTCTGGGAAGGCGTCGACGTGCGCGGCGATGCGCTGTCCCTCGTCATCATCGACAAGCTGCCGTTCGCGCCGCCCGACGATCCCGTGCTGGCGGCGCGCATCGAAGTGATGGAAAAGCAGGGCAAGAATGGTTTCATGCACCACTCGCTGCCGGAAGCCATCATCAACCTGAAGCAGGGCGCGGGCCGGCTGATCCGCGACGAGGGCGACCGGGGCGTGCTGATGATCTGCGATCCGCGCCTCATCTCCAAGCCGTACGGCAAGCGCATCTGGCAAAGCCTGCCGCCGTTCAAGCGCACGCGCGATACGGCCGAAGTGGTGGAGTTCTTCCGCAACCTGCCCGCCAAGGGCGCTTAAGTCCTCGCTTGAGTCCTGCTGGCCGGCGCCATCCGCGCGCCGGCGTATTTCCCTTTGTTATCAAGCCCATGGCGTTTTTTGCATGCCGCCTGCCTGCGCGCCTGGCATGCCAGAAAGCGGCATGAACGCGCCATTTTCTGGCATTGTGACGCATGTCCAGGACGCCGGACACATCTTTGCGCCAGCGCAAACAGGGCTGTTGCCGAGCGGTCTACAGTGAGCTCATGCCTTGCAGGATCAAGGCGCGGCGACGGCAGGGCCGCACGGGGAACAGGGGGAGGCCATGGAGATCCGCTACGGCTGTTTCTTGAGCTACGCGCACGGCCAATATGCGTTCATGAACAAGTTCAAGGATGATCTCATCGAGGCGCTGGCGTGCTATCTGGAGCCGCACCTCGACCGCGAGGAAGTGCTGTTCATCGACAGCGAGCAGCTGGGCGGCGGCGACGACATCGACCTGCGCGTGGCGCGCGCCATGTGCCAGAGCGTCTGCATGATCGTGCTGTACACGCCCAAATACGAGGCGCACGGCTATACGCGGCGCGAATTTGCCGCCATGCAGCTGATCGAACAGGAGCGGCGCGCCTGGTATGCGCTGCCCAGCCACCTGATCATCCCCATCATCATGACGCGCCATCCGGACGGCTTGCCGCCGCAAATCACGGAGTCGGGACTGTACGTCGACTTCTCCGGCTACACCCTGGCCAGCGGTGACCTGAAATCGAATCCGCAATACCTGCCCGACATCGAACGCATCGTGCAGCGCATCGCCACGCATTACCACTTGCTCAGGCGTTCAACACCGCCCGGCCACGATTGCAGCCGTTTCGTGTTGCCCGCTATCCCGCCGGAATGGCGCGCCATTCCGCCTCCCCACTTTCCGCGTTAATCACGTAAGAGGTCCTGTCATGGAATGCCAACGCCTCTCCCTGCCGCCTTTGAGCGCCCCTGGCGAAGTCGTCACCTTCTACTCCTACAAGGGCGGCACCGGCCGCAGCATGGCCCTGTCGAACATCGCCGTCCTGCTGGCGCGCCGCGAAAACGCCAGCGTGCCCGTGCTGATGCTGGACTGGGACATGGAAGCGCCGGGCCTGCACCATTATTTCGAGCAGCACGAGGAGCGGCCGGGCGTGCTCGAGTTTTTCGAGGCATGCCGCCAGCAGCTCGAGCGCATCAGCCTGGAAACGGCGGGTGGGCGCGAGGATGCGGCGCTGGCCCAGCGCGTGCTCGATGCCATCGACTGGCAGCAATATGTGGTGCGCGTCGACCAGGGCAGCCCGCTGTACCTGATGCGCGCCGGACGCTTCGACGCCAGCTACAGCGAGCGCCTGGCGCAGATGCGCTGGGACCAGTTGTTCGACAGCTGCCCGGCCCTGTTCCGCTGCTTTGCCGACACCCTGGCACAGCACTTCCGCTATGTGCTGGTCGATTCGCGCACGGGACGCACGGACAGCGCCGGCATCTGCACCACCTTGCTGCCGAAAAAACTGGTGGTGGTCTTCACGCCGAACCGGCAAAGCCTGGAAGGCGTCGATGCGCTCGTCACGCGGGCCATCGAATACCGCCGCAGCCATGAAGACGAACAGCGCCCGCTGCTCGTGTACCCATTGCCCTCGCGGATAGAAATGGGCGATGGCGCGCAGCGCGCCGAGTGGCGCCGCGGCGATGCGCACAAGGGCATCGCCGGCTTCCAGCCCATGTTCGAGCGCCTGCTGCGCACTTCCTACGGTTTGCCGCAGATCGCCCTGGACAGCTATTTCGACGAAGTCCAGCTGCAGCAGACGAAAACCTTTGCGTATGGCGAGCAGCTGGCCGTGCGTATCGACCAGGGGGGCGACCGCTTTTCCCTCACGCGCACCTTCGAAGCCTTTTTGCACTGGCTGACGGGCGGCTACTTCCCCTGGCAATCGAGCCGTGAAATCGCCTTGCTGGGCGCCATCAGCGAAGCGCGCCAGGCCTTGCTGGCCGAACCTGGGCGTGCCGTGGCACTGCCGCTGGCGCGCGATCTGGCCCGTCTGGGCGAGCTGTACCGCAAGGATGGCCGCAGCGCGCAGGCGCTCGAGGCCTTCCGCCAGAGTGTCGAGATCCGCGTGCGCCTGCTGGGCGAGGAGCATCCCGACAGCCTGGCGTGCAAGAGCGGCATGGCGCGCCTGCTGCGCCAGCTGGGCAAGCTCGAGGAAGCCCGCTTCCTGGAAGAAGACGTGCTCGACGTGCGCGAGCGCGTGCTGGGCGGCGAACATCCCGACACGCTGGCTGCGCGGGCCTGCCTGGCGAAAACCCTGTTGCTGCAGGGGGAGCTGGCGGCGGCGCTGCTGCTGCAAGATGCGGTGCTGGCAAGCTACGCGCGCCAGCTGGGCGGCGAGCATCCGCTGACCCTGGAAGCGATGGATGGCCGCGCCGCCACCTTGCTGCGCATGGGCCGGCTGGCGCAGGCGCAGCAAGTGCTGGCCACGGTGGTGGGGGCGCGCGAGCGCCTGTTCGGCGCCGAGCATGGCGATACCTTGCGCAGCAAGCTGGCCCTGGCGCAGGCGCTGGGGCGCGAAGGCGACCTGGAAGGCGCGCGGCGCCTGCTCGTTGCCGTGCTGCAGGCGCAGGAGCGGCGCCTGGGCAGCGACCATGCGGCGACCCTGGCCACGCGCGACTTGCTGGCGGACATCGTGGCGGGGCAGGGCGACTGGGCCGGCGCACGCCAGCTGCATGAAGACCAGGTGGCGGCGCGTGAGCGCACGCGCGGGCTCAACCATCCGGAAACCCTGATGAGCCAGCGCAAGCTGGCCGAGGCGCTGCTGCGGCGCGGTGAACTTGATGCGGCGCGCAGCGTCCAGGAGCAGGTGCTGGAAGTGCATGCGCGCCTGCTGGGCGAAGACCACCTCGATACCTTGCACAGCAAGACGCAATTGGCCGGCACCTTGCAGCAGCAGGGCGACAGCGAGGCGGCGCGCCTGCTGGAAGACGCCGTGCTCAGCGGCAGCGACCGGCTCTTGAACGCCCCCGTCACGGGGCATGCGGACAGCGTGCTGGACGGCGCGCGGCATTTGCAGGAAACCATCCTGGCCGGCCGCGCCAACGGGCACGAAGGGGCCGAGCCGGACACCCTGGCCAGCATGATCTTGATGTTGCAAGGCATGATAGAGCGCGAACAGTATGCGCAGGCGGGCGAACTGGCCGAACATTTGAAGTCCTGCCTGCTGCGTCCGGGCGTGCCGGGCAAGCTGCGCAGGCGCGGCATGGCGCAGCTGAAAAGAATGTACAAATTACAAGGAAACCTGAATGCCTTGCTGGCCTTGCAAGAGGATGAAGTGCAGGCGCTGGAAGGGGCGTTGTCGGAGGCGCGCATCGAGCAGCGCTGACGCCGCGCGCCCTGCCAGCGGGACGGTACAAATAATGCTGACTATCGGCGTGCGGTACGCGCAGTGTTGGCATTGCTTCGGGTAAAATCTCGTTATGAGAATTCTTATCAGTAACGACGACGGTTACCTCGCGCCTGGCCTGGCGGCCCTGGCCGACGCGCTCGCACCCATTGCCGAGATCGTCGTGGTGGCGCCCGACAGCAACCGTTCGGGCGCGTCCAATTCGCTGTCGCTGGACCGGCCCTTGTCCGTGCACAAGGCCGCCAACGGCTTTTATTTTGTCAACGGCACGCCCACCGACTGCGTGCATGTGGCGCTGACGGGCATGCTCATCGAGCGCCCCGACCTGGTGGTCTCGGGCATCAACAACGGCCCCAATATGGGCGACGACACCCTGTATTCTGGCACCGTGGCGGCCGCCACGGAAGGCTATCTGTTCGGCATTCCCGCCATCGCCTTTTCCCAGTCGCAGTTCGGCTGGGCCAACCTGGACGCGGCCGCCCGCGTGGCCAGGGAAATCGTCGAGCGCCAGTTTGACGCCCTGCAGAAACCGTATCTGCTGAATGTGAATATCCCCGCCATCCCTTACGAGCAATTGCAAGGCATGGTGGCCACGCGCCTGGGCAAGCGCCATTCGGCCGAGCCCGTGATCCGCGCGCTCGACCCCCGTGGCCGTGAAATCTTCTGGATCGGTCCTGCCGGTGCCGCCAAGGAGGGCGGTCCGGGCACGGACTTCCATGCTGTTGAGCATGGACAAGTATCGATCACGCCGCTGCAGATTGACCTGACCCATACCACCCAACTTGATGCACTGGCAAAAGGCCTGGCATGACCGCTCACCATGACCGATAAGCCGCGCACCTTCCCCCTTTCCCTCGATTCGCTGGCCGGCAAGCCCGCCAGGCAGGGCGGGGGGCAGTCGCTGGCCCAGTCCAGGATCGCCACGCCGCAGACGGCCACGCAGAATGCGGCACAAAACGCGGCGCGCGGCGTGGCCCAGCCATACGGCGCGCACGCGGCCATTGCGCCGTCGCGCGCGCAGGCCATCGCCAATGAGCGGGCGCAGCCGGCGGTGGTGTCGCCACCACGGCAAAACCCGCTCGTCTCGGAGGCCGTGCGCCGGGCCATGGTGGCGCGCATTGCGAAACAGGGCGTCAAGGATCCGGTGGTGCTCGATGCCATGCAAGCCGTGCCGCGCCACATGTTCATGGACGAGGCGCTGGCGTCGCAGGCGTATATCGACGCCTCCTTGCCCATCGGCCACCACCAGACCATTTCGCAGCCGTACATCGTGGCGCGCATGATCGAAGTGATGCGCCAGGGCGGCAACCTGCAGCGCGTGCTGGAAATCGGCACGGGCTGCGGCTACCAGGCGGCAGTGCTGTCGCTGGTGGCGAAAGAGGTGTATTCGATCGAGCGCATCCGGCCCTTGCACGAGCTGGCGAAGGCCAATCTGCGCCCGCTGCGCGTGTCAAATCTGCGCTTGCAGTACGGAGATGGTATGCTTGGCCTGCCGCAGGCGGCGCCCTTCGACGGGATCATTCTTGCCGCAGCCGGCCTGGAAGTCCCGCAAGCCCTGCTGGAACAGCTGGCGCCCGGCGGGCGTCTGGTTGCGCCGGTGGGGGCTAAATTGCAACACTTACAACTCATTACCCGGGTGGGGAAAATGGAATGGACAAGCCAAACCCTGGAAGATTGCCATTTCGTACCTTTGCGCCCGGGCATCATATGATCCCCGGATCAGCTAGCAAGCAGGACATACAATTACATGCGAATGATTAAGAAAAGTAACATACTTCTATGTAGCATCACCTTGGCCGCACTGTTGAGCGGTTGCGGCACGACGGGCGTCCAGGCGCCCGTCGTGGAGCGCCATCCATCGAGCAGCAGCGCCGCCGCCAGCGACCCGCGCGACCGCGACCCGGCCTATTACACGGTCAAGCGCGGCGACACGCTGTTGCGCATCGCCCTCGAACACGGCCAGAATTACCGTGACCTGGTGGCCTGGAATGATTTGAGCAACCCGAACGACATCAAGGTCGACCAGGTGCTGCGCGTGTTGCCGCCGAATGGCGACACGGGCGGTGCGCAAACGTCGGCCATCGTCATGCCGCCGGTGACGGAAGTCAAGCCGGCCGCACCGGTCGTGCCGAAGAAGACCGGCCCGCGCGGCGAGAAGCGCGCGTATTCCGACGCCACCCTGGCCGAATTGCGCGCCGATGGCGGCAGCGGCGACGCCAAGCCTGCGCCGGTACCGGCAGCCGCCGTCGCCGCCGCACCGGCCGCCGCTGCGGCAGTCCCTGCGGCATCGGCGCCCGGCGACGAGAAGATCAGCTGGATGTGGCCTTCAGAAGGCAAGGTCATCGGCACTTTCGACGAAGGCAAGAACAAGGGCGTCGATATCGCCGGCAAGGTAGGCCAGCAAGTGGTGGCCGCCGGCGCGGGAAAAGTCATGTATGCCGGGAGCGGAATCCGTGGTTATGGTAATCTTGTTATCGTGAAGCACAGTAATAGCCTGTTGTCGGCGTATGCGCATAACCGCAGCATTCTGGTGAAGGAAGGGCAGAACGTCAACAGAGGCCAGGCCATCGCCGAAATGGGCGATTCCGATGCCGACCGCGTGAAGCTGCACTTTGAAATCCGCCAGCAGGGCAAGCCTGTCGATCCTTCGAAATTCCTGCCTAACCGTTAGGTAAAGCAATGACACACGCGCCGCACGACCAACTGGACGATGACCCGGAACTGCCGGAAGACGGGGCAGACGAAGTCGTGACGGACGATGCCGGGGAACTCGACGGCATTGACGCCGTCGACGCGGCCGAGGGCGGCGAGGTGGCCAGCGTCAGCGTGCTGGTCGAAAGTGTCGATGAACTGAAAAAAGTGCTGGCGGCCGAGCTGTCGACCGATACCACGCAGCACTATCTGAACCAGATCGGCACGCGGCCCCTGCTGACGGCGGCGCAAGAGGTGCATTACGCCACCCTCGCCAAGCAGGGCAATTTCGAAGCCCGGCAAACCATGATCGAGCACAACCTGCGCCTGGTCGTGTCGATCGCCAAGCATTACATCAACCGTGGCGTGGTCTTGCTCGACATGATCGAGGAGGGCAACATCGGCCTGATGCGGGCCATCGACAAGTTCGAACCCGAACGCGGTTTCCGCTTTTCCACCTACGCCACCTGGTGGATACGCCAGAGCATCGAGCGCGCCATCATGAACCAGGCGCGCACGGTGCGCCTGCCCGTGCACATGGTGCGCGAACTGAACCAGATTTTGCGCGGCAAATACCACCTGGAAGCCCAGCACCACGATGGCAAGGATGCCACCGCGGAAGACATCGCCCACCTGGTGGGCCGTCCCGTGGAAGAGGTGCAGGATATCCTGGCCCTGTCCGAGCACGCCACTTCGCTCGACGCGCCGCTCGACAACGACCCGCAATCGTCGCTGATGGACATGTTGCCCGGCGCCAGCGAAGACAGCCCCGACGCGCGCGCGGAACACCATGAAATGACGGTGCTGGTGCGCGACTGGCTGACCAAGCTGCCCGACAAGCAGCGCGTCGTGATCATGCGCCGTTTCGGCCTCGACAACGACGATCCGGCCACCCTGGAAACCCTGGCCGAGGAAATGGGCGTGACGCGCGAGCGCGTGCGCCAGATCCAGCAGGAAGCGCTGATTAAATTAAAACGCGCCATGGCAGCTCGCGGCGTGGTGCGCGACTCCCTCTTGTAGCCCGCTGAATCGGCGCAGCTGCGCTGCGGGCTGAAGCTAGTCCGCATCTGCTATCATACGCCCCGCTCGCGGCGCCTGACCTTTCCCCCATTCTTTCAAGTTCCAGCGCGGCCCTGCGTCCTGGCCCACTCTTACCTATTGATCGCTATGCAAGAAAATATCATCGAAATCAAATCGCTCGACATGGACGCCCGTGGCGTTGGCCATATTGAGAACGAAGACGGCTCGCCGGGCAAGGTCGTGTTTGTCGAAGGCGCATTGCCGGGCGAGCGCGTCAGCTTTGTGACGTTCAAGAAAAAGAAGAACTGGGAAATGGCCCGCATGACGGTGCTGCACCGCGAATCCTCGATGCGCGTGACGCCCAAGTGCAAGCATTTCGACAATTGCGGCGGCTGCTCGATGCAGCATCTGGAACCATCGGCGCAGGTGGCGATCAAGCAGCGCGTGCTGGAAGACAATCTGTGGCATATCGGCAAGGTGCGTCCGCAAAACATCATGCGCCCCATGTATGGTCCGACGTGGGGCTACCGCTACCGCGCGCGCCTGTCCGTGCGCCACGTCAAGAAGAAAGACGCCGTGCTGGTGGGTTTCCATGAAAAGAAATCGGCGTTTGTCGCCGACATGGATAGCTGCGAGATCTTGCCGCCGCACATCTCGGCCATGCTGCTGCCGCTGCGCGGGTTGATTGCCTCGCTGTCCATCTTCGACCAGATGCCGCAGATCGAGCTGGCTGTGGGCGAAGACGTCACCGCCATGGTCTTGCGCATCATGGCGCCGTTGACGGCGGATGACGAAACGAAACTGAAAGCCTTTGCCGACGAGTATGGCGTGCAATGGTGGCTGCAAGTCAAGGGGCCGGAAACGGCCGTGCCGTTCTATCCGCTGGACAAGCAATTGCACTACCTGCTGCCGGAATTCGGCGTCAAGATGCCGTTCAAGCCCGTCGACTTCACGCAGGTGAACCACCACATCAACCGCGTGCTGGTGTCGAAAGCCCTGCGCCTGCTGGAAGTGCAGCCGACCGACCGCGTGGCCGACCTGTTCTGTGGCCTGGGCAATTTTACCTTGCCGCTGGCCACGCAGGGCAGCGAAGTGGTCGGTATCGAAGGCAGCACCACCCTGACGGAGCGGGCGCTGGAAAACGCGCTGGCCAATGGCCTGGCGGAAAAAACCTCATTCTCGACGCGCAACCTGTTCGAAGTGACGACGGACGACCTGATCGCGCTGGGCAAGTTCGACCGTATCCTCGTCGACCCGCCGCGCGATGGCGCCATGGCCCTGTGCCAGGCGCTGGTCGGTCTGTCGCAAGTGCGTCCGGACCTGCTGCCGAAACGCATCGTGTACGTCTCGTGCAGCCCGTCGACCCTGGCGCGCGACGCCGGCATCCTGGCGCTGGAAGCCGGTTATGTGCTGAGCAAGGCGGGCGTGGTGAACATGTTCCCGCATACTTCCCACGTGGAGTCGATGGCGGTCTTTGATTTGCCTCAATAAATAGTGCAGCGCGGCGGGTGGCCAGGCAGGCGCCCGCCGCTGCCGCGTTCAGCGGCGCAACGAGCTCCCCCAATACCACTTACAGCGTGTCATAAAACTGGTCTGTATTTTCCAGGTCCAGCGTCGTTTTTCTTCCTCCCTCTGCCGTTTTTTCATTGTCCAGTAGGACAACACGCCGTCTGCATGGGCCGCTGTGCTTTTTTCGCGAAGTGGTATTGCCCACTTTGATGCCACTTTAAAACCACTTGACCGCCTATTTTTTCAGCAGCATGCTGTTCTTGCAACTGCAAAAAATAACATCACAGGGTAGCTTTTTCATTGAAGCAGCGTGGTATTTCCGCAAACCTGAACAGGAGACAACGTGGAAAATTTAATACTCAAGAAAACGATCAGGAACATGATGGTATGTCTGGCCAGCGGTGGCGTGCTGGCGGCATGCGGTGGTGGCGGCGGCGACGCCGGCGCGCCGGCTGGGTCGCAATTGCTGGCGGCCAGCACGGTGGTCGCCTGCGTGCCGTGGCAAGAGGGTGGCACGTATAACGCGGGCACGGTGGTCACTTACCTGGGCGCCAATTACACGGCCCTGGTGACGCAGACCGATCACGTGGGCTCGGGTTGGAATCCCGTTTCCACGCCGAGCCTGTGGAGCGCCGGCGGCACCTGCGACGGCGGCACCACCCCGACGCCGACACCCACCCCGACGCCGACCCCGACGCCCACCCCGACGCCGAATCCAACCCCGACCCCAACGCCCACGCCGACGCCAACGCCAACCGGCGGCACCTGCGCGCTGGCATGGGTGGCCGGCACGGCTTACAGCGCGGGCGCCACCGTCAGCTATGCGGGCACGAACTACCGCGCCAACTACTGGACGCAGGGCGACAATCCGTCGACCAGCAGCGGCGCCGCCGGCACGGGCAAGCCGTGGACCAGCCTGGAGATATGCAGCACCACGCCAACCCCGACACCAACCCCGACACCGACTCCAACCCCGACGCCAACCCCGACACCAACGCCAACGCCAACGCCAACGCCAACGCCAACGGGCCGCGAAGTGGGGTCGTACTTCGCGCAGTGGGGCGTGTATGGCCGAGACTATGAAGTGGCGAACGTGCACACGAGCGGCGTGGCCGACAAGCTGACCTTCATCAACTATGCCTTCGGCAACATCTATCCGAAAAACGGCGGTTACGAATGCGCGATGATCACCAAGACGGAGCCGGGCGCGACGAATCCGAATTCGCCGGATGCGGGCACGGGCGGCGATGCCGAGGCCGACTACATCCGCACGCCGAAGCGCACCGTCGATGGCCAGGCGATTCCTTGGGACGCACCGTTGTCGGGCAACTTCCTGCAGCTGAGAAAGCTGAAGGCGGCGCACCCGAACCTGAAACTGTTCATCTCGCTGGGCGGCTGGAGCTGGTCGAAGAACTTCTCCGTCGGATCGGCCACCGATGCGCTGCGCAAGCAGATGGTGCGTTCCTGCATCGATATCTACATCAAGGGCAACTTGCCGGTGCAGGGCGGGCGCGGTGGCGTGGGCGCGGCGGCCAACATCTTTGACGGCATCGACATCGACTGGGAATACCCGGTCGGCGGCGGCCAGCCGTACAACACGGTCAGTCCCAACGACAAGCGCAACTTCACCTTGCTGATGGCGGAATTCCGCAGCCAACTCGATGCGCTGGGCGCGGCCAACGGCAAACGCTACCTGCTGACGGCCGCTGTCGGTGCCGGCAAGGACAAGATCGACAACACGGAACCGGCCCTGTACTCGCAGTACATGGATTGGATCAACCTGATGACCTACGACTTCCACGGCGGCTGGGAAACGAGCACCAACTTCAACGCCCAGCTGTTTGCCGATCCTGCCGATCCGTCGACGGGCATGGCGCGCGAATACGTGGGCGACAAGGCGGTGCAGTACATGATTGCCGCCGGCGTGCCGCGCGACAAGCTTCTGCTGGGCATACCGTTCTATGGCCGCGGCTGGACCGGCGTGGCGCCAGGGCCGAATGGCGATGGCCTGTACCAGGCGGCCACGGGCACGGCGCCAGGCACCTACGAGTCGGGCATCGAGGACTATAAAATCCTCGTCGCCAAGGCTGGCACGCGCTACTACCATCCCGTGACCAAGCAGCTGTACCTGTACACGGGCGCGGGCGGCCAGTGGTGGAGCTATGACGACCCGACCGTCATCGGCACCAAGGTCAAGTACGTGAAAGACCAGGGCTTGCGCGGCGCGTTCTCGTGGGAACTCGATGGCGATGCGAATGGCGTGCTGGCGACCGAGGTGTGGAAAGTGCGGTAATACTGGGCCAGAGTAGGAGGCGGCCGGGCGGCATACGCTGCCCGGCCGCTTGATCACATAAAAAACAGGAGACGGGCGATGGCGGCGGTATCGACATTCGGAGTCAAGCAGCAGAAGCAGCAGCCGGAACAGGAGCTGAGCCGCGAGTGGCGCAGCTGGATCGCGGAAAACCTCATGCTGGGCAGCCATCCGTCGGCGCTGATGCCGGTGCTGCAACAGGCCGGTATCGCGGAACCCCTGGCGCGCCGCGAAATCGAACTTGCGTTGCATAGCCCGTATCTTGCCGGCGCCGTGCGCCTGTCGAACCGCCTGGCCAAGCGCGACTGGGTGATCGATATCCAGCGCAAGCTGAACCAGCTGCGTCCGCCCGAGATTCCCCGCCGCGAGAGGCTCTCCGCGCAGGCATTCCTGGACGAGTACTACTCCACCAACCAGCCCGTCATCATCACGGGCATGATGGACGACTGGCCTGCCATGGCCAAGTGGAGCCCGGCCTATTTCCGCGAGCAATACGCGCAGCGCGAAGTGGAAGTGCAGTTCGGCCGCGAAGCCGATGCCCAGTACGAAATGAACAGCGTGGCGCACAAGCGCAAGATGGCGTTTGGCGAGTATGCCAGCCTGGTCGAGGGCAGCGGCGCGACCAACGATTTCTATATGACGGCGAATAACAATTCGCAAAACCGGCAAGCCTTGCACGAGCTGTGGGACGATATCGGCCAGCTGCCTGAATACCTGGAACAGGAGGGCGGTCCCACGGGATTCTTATGGTTTGGTCCGGCCGGCACGGTGACGCCATTTCACCACGACCTGACGAACAACTTCATGGCGCAGGTGAAAGGGCGCAAGCGGCTGCGCATCATGGCCGCCTGCGAGGTGGCGCGCGTGTACAACCAGCGCCACTGTTTTACCCCCGTCGACGGGCGCGCCATCGACCTGCAGCGCTACCCGCTGATGGCCGACGTGCAGGTGCGCGAATGCGTGCTGGCGCCGGGCGAGATCCTGTTCCTGCCCGTCGGCTGCTGGCATTTCGTCGAAGCGCTCGACATATCGATGACGGTGGCCTTTACCAACTTCAAATGGGATAACGATTTTTATAGCAAGTACCCACCGAATCACGACTTTTGATCGTGGTGCCGCATGGCGCGAACCTGCCGCGAACGGCCGCCTTACAGGCGGCTTTTTTCATGCTACGGCGCGCATCCTGTCTAAGATACTTCCATAAAATAATTGATTCAAATCATTTTTCAGCAATTATTTTGATATGAATGGCCACGATGTTTCATTATCCAGATGGCGATGGCGGGGGGATAATTTTATGGCTGGCGCGCGCCAGTACCGACAACCATCTGGAGGCGGCAGGACATGAACACGCAGCAAATGACACAAAGGCAATTACAGCAAGTTCCAGTACTCAAGCCCGACACACGGCTGACGCGGGAGGCGGCCGCACTGCTGGCCAGGGCCGGCATCCATTTGAATGGCCGCGCCGCCTGGGACATGCAGCTGCGCAAACCGGGCGTGCCTGAACGGGCCTTCACCAGCGGCAACCTGGGTCTGGGCGAAGCGTACATGGATGGCGACTGGGATGCGCAGCAGCTCGACGAATTCTTCTGCCACCTGCTGCGCGCCAGGGTGGCCGACGACGTGCGTCCCATGCGCCTGGCCTTGCATGCGCTGACTGCGCGTCTGTTCAACCTGCAGACGGAGCGCCGCGCCTGGATGGTGGGCAAGGAACACTATGACCTGGGCAATGCCTTCTATGCGGCCATGCTCGATCCGCGCATGACCTATACGTGCGGCTACTGGAAGGATGCCAGCAACCTGGCCGAGGCGCAGGAAGCCAAGCTTGATCTGATCTGCCGCAAGCTCAGGCTGGAACCGGGCATGCGCGTGCTCGATATCGGTTGCGGCTGGGGCAGTTTCATGCGCTATGCGGCGGAAAAATACCAGGTCAAGTGCGTGGGCGTGACGATCTCGCACGAGCAGGCCGCGTATGCGCGCGCCATGCCGGGCGGCGAGCAGCTGGACTTCCGTCTGCAGGATTACCGCGACACCGATGAAAAATTCGACCGCATCGTCAGCATCGGCATGTTCGAACACGTGGGCCACAAGAACCACCGCACCTTCATGGAAGTGGCGCACCGCTGCCTGGAAGACGACGGCCTGTTCCTGCTGCACACGATCGGCAAGAACAAGCGCCATTCCACCTGCGACCCGTGGATCGACAAATACATCTTCCCGAATGGCGACCTGCCGTCGATCGGCCAGATCGGCGACGCCATGGACGATTTATTTGTCGCCGAGGACTTGCACAACTTCGGCGCCGACTACGACAAGACCCTGATGGCCTGGCATGGAAACTTTGAGCAGGCTTGGCCGCAGTTTGCCGCCCAGCTGGGCGAGCGCTTCCACCGCATGTGGTCGTATTACCTGCTGTCCTGCGCAGGCGCCTTCCGCGCGCGCGATTTGCAGCTGTGGCAATGGGTCTTGTCGAAGCAGGGCGTGCTCGGTGGTTATGAGCGTGTCAGTTGAGATGTGCGGCAACTGATATCATGGTTTGATGGATATCAATCAAGCGCGTACCTTCCTGGAAGTGGCGTCCTGCGGCAGCTTCATCATGGCGGCCGAACGCATGCACGTGACGCAGACGGCCGTCAGCGCCCGCATCCGCACCCTGGAGCAGCAGCTGGGGCGCCAATTGTTCGTGCGCAACAAGGCGGGCGCGCGCCTGACGCCGGCCGGTGAGCGCTTCATGCGCCACGCGGCCACCATGGTGCAAGTGTGGGAAAGGGCACGCCACCAGGTGGCCCTGCCGCCCGGGCGCGACGACGCCATCAGCATCGGCTGCGAACTGAGCCTGTGGCAGCCGCTGCTCGGTGACTGGCTGATACGCATGAGCCGGGATTGTCCCGAGATCGCCTTGCGCGCGGAAGTTGACAGTCCCGCGCGCCTGCTCGACGCCGTGCACGACGGCTCGCTCGACCTGGCCGTACTGTACAACCCGCCGCAGCGCCCGGGCCTGGCCAGCGAATTGCTGGCCGAGGAAAAGCTGGTGATGGTGACCACGCGCGCCGACGGGCAGATGCATGCCGATACATATGTGTATGTGGACTGGGGCCCCAGCTTCGCGGCCAACCACCAGGCGGCGTATCCGGAGCTGAGCAACCCGCCCGTGTCGATCTCGCTGGGGCCCTTGGCCCTCGTCTACCTGCTGGACGTGGGAGGCGCCAGTTACTTCCGCATCGGCAGCGCGCAACCCTACCTCGATGCAGGCCTCTTGCACCGCGTGCGCGACGCGCCCGAATTCTCGCATTCCGCCTATGCCGTGTATGCGGCCCAGCGCGACAACCCGACCCTGGACCGCGCCCGCGCCTGCCTGCTCGAGGTGGCGGAGAGGGGTAAATAAGTGCGATGAACGTAAAAAAGCCGACCCGCAGGTCGGCTTTTATTTTCATGCCCTGGCGCATAAGCGCAACGCATAAAACGTTCACGGCAACGCCGCCCTGGGCGTTTTTGCGCTAGCGCTTAGTCGCGGCTGCCGCCGGCGAAGCCCAGGAGCGACAACAGGCTGGTGAAGATGTTGTACACGTCCAGGTAGATGCGCAGGGTGGCCGAGATGTAGTTGGTCTCGCCGCCGTTGATGATCTGCTGCACGTCATACAGGATGTAGGCCGAGAAGATGGCGATGGCGACCATGGAGATCACGATCGACAGTGCCGACAGGCCCAGGAAAATGTTGGCTACCGATGCGAGGATCAGCACGATCACGCCGGCGAACAGCCATTTGCCCATGGCCGAGAAGTCGCGCTTCGAGACCGTGGCGATCGTGGCCATCACGGCCAGGATGGTGGCCGTGCCGCCGAATGCCGTCATGATCAGCATGCCGCCGTTCGAGTAGCCGAGCGTACGCGTCAGCAGTGGCGTGAGCATCAGGCCCATGAAGAAGGTAAAGCCCAACAGGACGGCGACGCCGAGGCCCGAGTTCTTGGTTTTTTCGATCGCGTACATGAAGCCGAATGCGACGGCCATGAAAATGATGAAGCCCATGCCGCCGGTCAGCATCGGCAGATGCATCTGCACGCCGATGAAGGCGCCCAGCACGGTCGGGATCATGGACAGCGCCAGCAGCCAGTAAGTGTTGCGCAAGACCTGGTGGCGGACTTGCTGCATGCCCCCCGACAGGTCAAAGGTGCGTTGCATGTTCTGATTCATAGTGCCTCCGTGTTGTCAATTCAAATTACTGCTTTACCTAAGGATAGCATGAGGGCCGGAATTTGCCAAAAAAGCAGCTTAAGATTCCATTAAACGGGGGCAGGGCGGCAAGATGCCCCTGCCTGCCTGGGTGATATGGGGTGGAGTATGGTAAAATCAAAGGTTGATTGAGTTATCAATTTACCGTTTAAAACCTTACTTTTTATTGGAGTTTTCACACATGGCAATCGAACGCACCCTGTCGATCATCAAACCAGACGCAGTTGCAAAAAACGTCATCGGTCAAATCTACTCCCGTTTTGAAAACGCTGGCCTGAAAATCGTTGCAGCACGCATGACCCAACTGTCGCGCGAACAAGCTGAAGGCTTCTACGCAGCGCACAAAGAACGCGGCTTCTTCAAGGATCTGGTCGACTTCATGGTTTCCGGTCCCGTCATGATCCAGGCCCTGGAAGGCGAAAACGCCGTTCTGGCCCACCGTGACCTGATGGGCGCGACCGATCCGAAGAAAGCAGAAAAAGGCACGATCCGCGCCGATTTCGCCGATTCGATCGACGCTAACGCCGTACACGGTTCCGACGCTGTCGAAGCTGCTAAAGTGGAAATCGCTTACTTCTTCCCAGAACTGAAGGCTTAATTGCCTTAGATAACGTTATTTCCTGGCGTTATCTGTGAAATAACTTATCACCCCCTGTTCCCGCTGCGCTGTGGAGTTTTCGCTCCGGATGCGCGCGGGGACGGATTTTTAGAATAGACAAGACCATGAATACGACGACCCTCACCAACTTGCTGGACCTCGATCCCGCGCAACTCATCGCCTACTGCGCCGAGTTGGGAGAGAAACCGTTTCGTGCGAAACAGTTGCAACGCTGGATACACCAGTTCGGTGCTTCCGATTTTGACGCCATGACGGACCTGGCCAAGTCGCTGCGCGACAAGCTGGCCACGCGCGCCGAAGTGCGCGCCCCGGCCATCATCAGCGACCATACGTCGACGGACGGCACGCGCAAGTGGCTGGTCGACGTGGGCAACGGCAATGCCGTGGAAACCGTGTTCATCCCGGAAGAAAACCGCGGCACCCTGTGCATCTCGACCCAGGCCGGCTGCGCCGTGAACTGCCGTTTCTGCTCGACGGGCAAGCAAGGCTTCAACCGCAACCTGTCCGTGGGCGAGATCATCGGCCAGCTGTGGATGGCGGAATTCGAATTGCGCCGCACCAAGGGCATCGAACCGGGCCCGAAAGGCGAGCGCCAGATCACCAACGTGGTGATGATGGGCATGGGCGAGCCCCTGCTGAACTTTGAGCCGACCGTCACGGCCCTGAAATTGATGCTCGACGATAACGCCTACGGCCTGTCGCGCCGCCGCGTGACCCTGTCGACGTCGGGCGTGGTGCCGATGATGGACAAGCTGTCGCAGGAAGTGCCGGTGGCCCTGGCCGTCTCGCTGCACGCCTCGAACGACGCCTTGCGCGATGGTTTGATTCCACTGAACAAGAAATACCCGTTGAAGGAATTGATGGCGGCCTGCAAACGCTACCTGGAATTCGCCCCGCGCGATTTCATCACGTTTGAATACTGCATGCTGGACGGCGTCAACGACAGCGACGAACACGCGCGCGAGTTGCTGGCGCTGGTGCAAGACCGCGAGTTTGGCGTGAACTGCAAGTTCAACCTGATTCCCTTCAACCCTTTCCCCGAGTCGGGCCTGTTCCGCTCGAAGAACCCGCGCATCAAGGCGTTCGCCCAGGTGCTGATGGATGGCGGCATCATCACTACCGTGCGCAAGACGCGCGGCGACGATATCGATGCGGCTTGCGGCCAGCTGGCCGGTGAAGTCAAGGACCGCACCCGGGTGCAGGAGCGCATGGAAAAGATGACTGAGTATCAACAAAAATTTGGCGCCAATTTCGGCAAGATCGTGGAGATCCGCTCCTGATGCGGGAAGGCATGGCTTATCCTGGCGTACTTGCCGCGGCTGTTGTCAGTCTGGGCGTGCTGCTGGCCGGCTGTGCTTCCACCGCAGACAAGGAGCAAGCCGCCTCTGTCGAGCAGCGCGCCGCCTTGCGCTTGCAGTTGGCCAGCGCCTATTATATGCAAGACCAGTTTGTGGTGGCTTTGGCCGAAGCGGAGCAGGCGGTGCAGCTGTTGCCGGGCAACGCCCAGGTGCGCGGCATGCGCGCCCTGATTTTTGCTG
Organism: Janthinobacterium sp. JF4; assembly: GCF_059617925.1. Lineage (NCBI taxonomy): Bacteria > Pseudomonadati > Pseudomonadota > Betaproteobacteria > Burkholderiales > Oxalobacteraceae > Janthinobacterium > Janthinobacterium sp. JF4. The sequence goes on from NZ_JCAQAV010000026.1 coordinate 44,118, forward strand.
CCCTGCGCCAACCTGTGGCTGCTGAAAAAGATTTTCTTTACGCATTGCGCCTCGCGCCCCACAATCCCGAGTTGAGCAATAATTATGGTCTGTTTCTGTGCCAGACCGGGCGCGCGGCGCAGTCGTTGGCATATTTTGATGCCGCATTGCAAGATGCCGCCTATGGCACGCCTGAACTTGCGCTGCATAATGCGGCGGCGTGCAGCCTGGTCATGAAAGATTACCCGCGCGCCGCCGGCTACTGGCTCAAGGCGGAGCGCATCGCACCTGGCGCGGCAATGACATATGCCGGCCTGGTGCGCGTGTATTACCAACAGCAAGACTACCGGCAAGCGGCTCATTACCTTGAGCAGCTCGGTAAAGTAGCGACAATGGAGAGCCAGACGGCCGATGTGCTGTGGCTCGGGATCAAGGTGCAGCATAAGCTCGGGGATGCGGGTGCGGAAGCTGGCCTGGGGGCGCTTTTGCGCCACCGCCATGCCGGCTCCCCCGAATATGCTGCTTATCAAAATGGGGCGTTTGATGAGTGAGACAGGAATACCAATGAATTCAGAGCGGGCAGAAACGCCTCAGCAGCAGCCCCAGGGCAATCTTGCGTTGGCAGGCGCACAGTTGAAGGCGCAGCGCGAAGCGCTGGGCTGGCCAGTGGAACAGGTGGCCGACCAGCTCAAGCTGGCGCCGCGCCAGGTGATCGCGCTGGAAGAGGGTGACATGGCGGCCTTGCCGAACGTGGCCGTGGTGCGCGGTTTCGTGCGCGCCTACGCCAAGGTGGTGCGTCTCGACGCGGCGCCGCTGGTGGCCATGATCGAAGTCCACCCGGCGCCGGCGCAAGACCCGGCCGCGCCCGTACGGCGTGAAATTTCCGCCACGTTTTCCGAATCGCGCTTCCCGTCGATGACGCAGCGCTCGTCGAACCAGACTCCCCTCTGGATCGCTGGCGCCGTGGCCGTCGTCGTGGCGGCCGCCTTTGGCGCCTATAAACTCGGCTATGTACCGGCCAGCCTGCTGTCCTCGCAGGCCGGGAAAGAAACCGCGCATGCGGACGTGGGCCCCGTGGAAACGACCCTGATCAAGCCGGGCCAGGACTTGACGCCCGTGCAGTCGCCGTCCGTGCCCCTGATTTCCGTGCCGCCGCCGCCAGGCAATGATACGCAGACGGGCGCTCCTGCCGCTTCGGCGCCGGCCGCCGCCGTACCGCCAGCCGCCGTGCCAGCCCCCGCGACAGCGGCGACGGCTGCCGTCGCGCCGCCCGCCGCTGCAGCTGCCGTGGGCGCGAATGCGCTGGTGCTGAAGGTGGAGCAGGACTCCTGGGTGGAGATTCGCCGCCCCGGCAGCACGCCGCTGATTTCGCGCATGGTCAAGGCGGGCAGCACGGAAACGTTCGATATCACGGGACCGGCCACCCTGGTGGTGGGCAAGCCTGGTGTTGTGCAGGCAACCTTGCGCGGCGCCAAGCTGGATCTGCCGACCGTTGCCGGCGGCACGATTTCGCGCGTCAGCATCAAATAATTGCAGTCATCGTTCAAGCAAACTCAGAAGATAATATTTATGGCTACCTCGAAAACAGCGATCGGCTCCGGGCCATCCGGCCGGCGCGACAGCCGCAAGGTGCTGATCGCGCACGGCCAGCGCCAGATCTGGGTGGGCGGCGACGCCCCCGTGGTGGTGCAGTCGATGACGAACACGGATACGGCCGACGCCATCGGCACGGCGATCCAGATCAAGGAACTGGCGCGTGCCGGTTCGGAACTGGTGCGCCTGACGGTGGACCGCCCGGAAGCGGCCGCGGCCGTGCCCTACATCCGCGAGCAGCTCGACAAGATGGACATCGACGTGCCGCTGGTGGGCGATTTCCACTACAACGGCCATACGCTGCTCAACGACTACCCCGATTGCGCGCGCGCGCTGTCGAAGTACCGCATCAACCCGGGCAACGTGGGCAAGGGCGCCAAGCGCGACACGCAATTTGCGCAAATGATCGAAGCGGCTTGCCGCTACGACAAGCCGGTGCGCATCGGCGTGAACTGGGGCAGCCTGGATCAGGCCTTGCTGGCGCGCATCATGGATGAAAACGCGGGCCGGGCCGAACCATGGCCGGCGCAAGCCGTCATGTATGAAGCGCTGGTGACGTCGGCGATTGAAAACGCCGTGCGCGCCGAAGAACTGGGCCTGGCGCGCGACAAGATCATCCTGTCGTGCAAGGTCTCGGGCGTGCAGGACCTGATCGCCGTGTACCGCGAACTGGCGCAGCGCTGCGACTATCCGCTGCACCTGGGCTTGACGGAAGCGGGCATGGGCAGCAAGGGCATCGTGGCGTCCACCGCCGCCCTGGCCGTGCTGCTGCAAGAAGGCATCGGCGACACCATCCGCATTTCGCTCACGCCCGAACCGGGCGGCGACCGCACGCGCGAAGTCATCGTCGGCCAGGAAATTTTGCAAACCATGGGCTTGCGCAAGTTCGCGCCCATGGTCATCGCCTGCCCTGGTTGCGGCCGCACGACGTCGACCACCTTCCAGGAACTGGCCGACAACATCCAGACGTATCTGCGCGAGCAGATGCCGGAATGGAAGAAATCGTATCCTGGCGTGGAAGCGATGAACGTGGCCGTCATGGGTTGCATCGTCAACGGCCCTGGCGAGTCGAAGCATGCGAACATCGGCATCAGCCTGCCCGGCACGGGCGAGTCGCCGGCCGCGCCCGTGTTTGTCGACGGCGAAAAAGTCGTTACCCTGCGCGGCGAACGCATCGTCGAGGAATTCCAGGACATCGTCCTCAATTATGTTAAAAGCCATTATGGCGCAGCAGCGTAGGTCGGATTAGCGCTACGCGCGTAATCCGACAATCAAGTTAAAGAGAACACTATGTCCGAAAATAAAAAGCTCGACAAGATCACCGCAGTCAAAGGCATGAACGATATCCTGCCGGCCGACGCCCCACTGTGGGAATTGTTTGAAAACACGGCGCAATCCGTGCTGCAAAGCTACGGCTTCCAGCAGATCCGCACGCCTATCGTGGAAGAAACGAAATTGTTCGCGCGCGCCATCGGCGCCGTGACCGATATCGTGGAAAAGGAAATGTATTCGTTTACCGATTCGATGAACGGCGACAACCTGACCCTGCGGCCCGAAGGCACGGCCGGCGTGGTGCGCGCCGTGGTCGAGCACAACCTCGTCTACGAAGGCCCGAAACGCCTGTGGTACAAGGGCCAGATGTTCCGCCACGAGCGTCCGCAAAAGGGCCGTTATCGCCAGTTTCACCAGTTTGGCGTGGAAGCCATCGGTTTCACGGGCCCGGATATCGACGCCGAGATCATCATGCTGTCGCGCCGCCTGTGGGATGACCTGGGCCTGGAAGGCATCCGCCTGGAGCTGAACTCGATCGGCGACGCGGACGAGCGCCTGCGCCACCGCGCCGACCTGATCGCCTACCTGGAAAGCCACAGCGAGCTGCTCGACGAAGAAGCCAAGCGCCGCCTGCACAGCAATCCGCTGCGCATCCTCGACACCAAGAACCCTGCCATGCAGGACCTGGTCAATGGCGCGCCGAAGCTGCTGGACTACCTGGGCGAGGAATCGCTGGCCCACTTCCACGGCGTGCAGAAGATCCTGAACCACAACAATATCCCGTTCACCATCAATCCACGCCTGGTGCGCGGCCTCGATTACTACAACCGCACGGTGTTCGAGTGGGTCAGCGACAAGCTGGGCGCGCAGGGCACGGTATGCGCCGGTGGCCGCTATGACGGCATGGTGGAAATGTTCGGTGGCAAATCGACGCCGGCCGTCGGTTTCGGCATGGGCGTCGAGCGCCTGGTGCTGCTGATGAAGGACGCGGCCGAACCGGAAGCCCCGGCCCAGTGCGACGTCTACCTGGTGCACCAGGGCGAGCAGGCAGGCTTGCAAGCTTTCGTGCTGGCCGAGCGGATTCGCGATGCAGGCCTCGACGTTGTGCTACATTGCGCAGCAAGCAACGGTGGCGGCAGCTTCAAGACGCAGATGAAAAAGGCCGATGCCAGCGGCGCGGCGTTTGCCGTGATCATGGGCGACGATGAAATCGCCAATCATGTCGCGACGGTGAAAGCCATGCGCGAAGCCGATGCCGGCGCGCAGCAGAACACGGTGCCATTCGACGATGTCGTCGATTACGTGGTGGACCAGATCATCGGCGACCACGATTGCGGCCACGACCACGGTCCTGGCGGCCACGTGCATCACCACCACTGATTTGCAGCAAGACCGTACTACCCTCGATCAACTACTCATTCAAACTGACGACCCATGGCATACGATCACGAAGAACAAGAACAACTGGCAACCCTCAAGGCCTGGTGGCAGCGCAATGGCAATCTGACCTCCTGGGTCCTGATCGTGGCGCTGGCAGGCTATAGCGGCTGGGCTGGCTGGCAGTACTACCAGCGCACGCAGGCTGCGCAAGCGGGCCAGCTGTACGACGAACTGCAAAACGCCATCGCCGCCAAGGACACGGCCAAAGTGATGCGCGCGGCCAGCGACATGCAGTCGCGTTTCGGCGGCACGGCATATGCGCAGATGAGCGCCCTGGCCGCGGCCAAGGTGGCGTTCGACGCGAACGACCTGAAAACGGCCAAGACCCAGCTGCAATGGGTAGCCGAGCATGGCACGGAAGAGTACAAGGCCATCGCCAAGCTGCGCCTGGCCGGTGTCTTGCTGGACGAAAAATCCTACGATGAAGCGTTGAAGGTGCTGGCGACGGCTTCCGTGGCGCAATTTGCCGGCGCCGTGGCCGACCGCAAGGGCGACATCCTGGTGGCGCAAAACAAGCTGGCCGATGCCCGCACCGCTTACCTGGCCGCGATAGCTGCGACGGACAAGAACAATCCAGGCCGTCAACTGATCCAGGTCAAACTGGAAGCGATCGGCGGTACGGTGCCGGAAGACAAGGCCAAGGCTGACAAGGCTGCCGCCTGACAGGAACACTGATGGCCGGGTCACGCGGCGTTGTGCGCCGCCTGCCTTGCCCTTACAAGTACAAGAAAAAGGTTGGATAACACTTATGCGTGTCACTGAAAAGCTGGTAGCTGCAAGTCTGTTGGCCCTGATGGCCGGTTGCTCGTCCTGGAACCCGTTCGCCTCGAAAGATCCGAAAGTCGAACCGGCCAAGCTGGTCGAGTTAAAATCGAGCATCGCCGTGCGCGACGCCTGGAAGTATTCGATCGGCAAGGCCGGCGTGTACGCGTTCACGCCTGCGCTGGCTGGCAACAGCCTGTACGTGGTCAATGCCGATGGCGCGCTGGCGCGCCTGGATGCGGCCAGCGGCCGTGAAACGTGGCGCATCAAGGCCGGCAGCGACATCACCTCCAGCGCCGGCAGCGATGGCACGGTCGTGGCCGTGGGCGCCGCCAAGGGCGCGGTGCTGGCGTTTGATGCCGACGGCAAGCAGTTGTGGAAGGCGCAGGCGTCCAGCGAAGTATTGACCGCACCCGTCGTAGGGCAGGGCGTGGTCGTGGTGCGCAGCGTGGACAACCGCATTGTGGGTTTCGACGCCAGGACGGGCGAGCGCAAGTGGACGGTACAGCGCGCCACGCCGGCATTGACCTTGCGCAATGCGCCGGGCATGGTGCTGGGCGGTGCGAACATCTACGTGGCCCAGCCGGGCGGCAAGCTGCTGGCACTGACGGCGGCCACCGGTGTGGTACGCTGGGAGATCGTCGTCAGCGAACCGCGCGGCGCTACCGAACTGGAGCGCGTCTCCGACATCGCCGGCACGCCGGTGGTGTTCGAAGGCGAAGTGTGCGCCGTCACGTACCAGGGCAAGGCGGGCTGCTTCGATGCCGCCACGGGCGTGCCGCGCTGGACCAAGCCGATCTCGTCCGATGTGGGCGTGGCCGTTGACCAGCGTTTCGTGTTTGTTGCCGACGCCCAGGGCGCCGTCGTGGCGTTCAGCCGCGAAGGCGGCCAGAGCGCCTGGAAGAATGAGGCGCTGGCGCGCCGCCGCCTGTCGACGCCGGCCTCCTACGGCCGCAGTGTCGCCGTCGGTGACTATCAAGGTTACATCCACTTCCTGTCACGGGAAGATGGCGCATTAATAGGTCGTGTCAGCACCGACGGTAGCCCGATTGTTTCGGCTCCCGTTGTTGCCGGTTCGAATTTGATTTTTCAAACCCAATCAGGGACAGTGACCGCTCTCGCGGTCGAGTAATACAATGAAGCCGGTAATTGCACTAGTAGGTCGACCCAATGTTGGGAAATCGACTTTATTCAATCGTCTGACCCGCTCGCGCGATGCGCTGGTGGCGGATTTGCCTGGGTTGACGCGCGATCGTCACTATGGCGAAGGCCGTGTCGGCGAACGTCCCTTCCTGGTCATCGATACGGGTGGTTTCGAACCCGTCGCCAAGGAAGGCATCATGCACCAGATGGCGCTGCAGACCAAGCAGGCCGTGGCCGAGGCCGACGTGGTGGTATTCATCGTGGACGGCCGTCAAGGCCTGACTCCGCATGACAAGACCATCGTCGACTTCCTGCGCAAGAGCGGCCGTCCGGTCTTGCTGGTGGTCAACAAGAGCGAAGGCATGCGCTATACGGCCGTCGTGTCCGAATTCTATGAATTGGGCATGGGCGATCCGTACGCGATCTCGTCGGCGCACGGCGACGGTGTCAACGACCTCGTCGAAGTGATGCTGGACCTGGCGTTCGCGCAGCGTCCGGATGAGCCTGAAGAGCTGGAAAAGACCGACCGCGGCATCAAGATTGCCCTCGTCGGCCGTCCGAACGTGGGCAAGTCGACCTTGATCAACACCCTGCTGGGCGAAGAGCGCGTGATCGCCTTCGACATGCCGGGCACGACGCGCGATTCGATCGAGATTCCGTTCGAACGCGATGGCCAGCAATACACCCTGATCGACACGGCCGGTATCCGCCGCCGCGGCAAGGTGTTTGAAGCGATCGAGAAATTCTCGGTGGTGAAAACCCTGCAGTCGATTTCCGAAGCCAATGTGGTCGTGCTGATGCTCGATGCGCAGCAGGATATCTCGGAGCAAGACGCGCATATCGCCGGCTTTATCCTGGAATCGGGCCGCGCGCTGGTGGTGGCCGTGAATAAATGGGATGGCCTGCAATCGCACGAGCGTGATGAAATCAAGATCGATATCGACCGCAAGCTCGATTTCCTGTCGTTCGCGCAGATGCATTTCATTTCGGCGCTGAAGGGCACCAACATCGGTCCACTGATGAAGTCGCTCAACGCCGCGTATGCGGCCGCCATGTGCGACCTGTCGACGCCGAAGCTGACGCGCGCCCTGATTGAGGCCGTGGAGAAGCAGGAGCCGCGCCGCAAGGGTTCGATTCGTCCGAAGCTGCGCTACGCTCACCAGGGCGGCATGAACCCGCCTGTGATCGTCATTCACGGCAATGCGCTCGACGCCGTTGGCGATCCCTACAAACGCTATCTGGAGAAACATTTCCGCGATACGTTTGCGCTGGTCGGCACGCCGCTGCGCATCGAACTGCGTACGGGTAAAAACCCGTTTGCACGCACGCCAAGCAAGTAATGATTTAAAGGCTGCATTAAGCGCATATTAAGGCGCCGCAGAGATAATGCGGCGCCGGCAGCCAATTCAATGGCTCTTGCACGAAAATAATAAAGTGTTAATGCGCCATGCGCGACAGCGATCGCGAAAACAGGTTACAGTAGCTATGACGCATCTTTCTTTCTTTGAAAGGTGTGAGAGCACTTGAAATCAAGCGAGTCGCCTCCAATTCTTACACAACAACATAAACAACGGAGCTGTTATGAGCAACAAAGGGCAACTGTTACAAGACCCATTCCTCAATGCATTACGCAAAGAGCATGTTCCTGTCTCGATCTACCTGGTCAATGGCATTAAATTGCAGGGCCATATCGAATCGTTCGATCAATATGTCGTATTGCTGCGCAATACGGTGACACAGATGGTGTACAAGCATGCCATCTCGACAGTGGTGCCGGCCCGTGCCGTCAATCTCAATATTGAATCTGAAGCGGAGTAAAGCGTTGAGCTTGACGGCCCAGCGCCTTTCACCCTCCATCGCCCCCGTCCGCGCCAGCGGCGCTGATGCGTTGGCATCGGCGTCGGCGTTCGCGTCCGCAGCAACTCATCGGATGCCATCATGCGCGCGGCACTAGTCGGGGTTGACTTCGGTCACAGCGACTTCGCCGCCAGCATGGAGGAACTCATGCTGTTGTCGCGTTCGGCTGGCGCAGACCCGATTTCCACCATCACGGCCAAGCGTTCCAGTCCCGATTCCGCGTATTTCGTCGGCAGCGGCAAGGCCGATGAAATTGGCGACGTCGTCGTCAACGATGGCCTGGAAATCGTCATCTTCAATCACGCCCTCTCACCTGCCCAGCAGCGCAATCTGGAAAAGCGCCTGAATGTGCGCGTGCTCGACCGTACCAGCCTGATCCTCGACATCTTCGCGCAACGCGCCAAGAGCCACGAGGGCAAGCTGCAAGTCGAGCTGGCCCAGCTGCAGCATCTGGCCACGCGCCTGATCCGCGGCTGGACCCACCTTGAGCGGCAAAAGGGCGGTATCGGCTTGCGCGGTCCCGGCGAGACGCAGCTCGAGACCGACCGCCGGCTGATCGGCGACCGCGTCAAGGCATTGCGCGCCCGCCTGGAAAAACTACACAAGCAGCGCGAAACGCAGCGCCGCGCGCGCGGCCGCAATCACACATTCTCGGTGTCCCTGGTCGGCTATACCAATGCCGGCAAGTCGACCCTGTTCAATGCCGTGACCAAGGCCGGCGTGTATGTCGCCGACCAGTTGTTCGCCACCCTCGACACCACCTCGCGCCGCGTTTACCTGGGGCAGGAAGTGGGCAATGTGGTGATCTCGGACACGGTCGGCTTCGTGCGCGAATTGCCGCATCAGCTGGTGGCGGCATTCCGTGCCACGCTCGAAGAAACCATCCATGCCGATCTGCTGCTGCATGTCGTCGACGCTGCGTCGCCGGTGCGCATGGAGCAGATCGAGCAGGTCAACCTGGTCTTGAAAGAGATCGGCGCCGATCATATTCCGCAGATCCTCGTGTGGAACAAGATCGATGCGGCCGGGCTGGAGCCTTCGGTGGAGCGCGACGAATATGCTACGATCAGTCGCGTGTTCGTCAGTGCGCAGAAGGGCAGCGGGCTTGACCTGCTGCGCGATGCGATTGTCGAGATGGCCAGGAAGGCGCCCGGTTCGGCCCACCTGTATCAGAACGACGCAGCACGGCAGGAAGATCAGTTGGACGGTCAGTACGACCAGCACGATGGCGCCGCCCCGGACCAGGACGAAGAGCCTGGCGAGGACGATACGATTTCCACCCACTCCCAAGTCGGAACACGATAGTTATGCTTGTCTCCCTACTCAAAAAAACAGGCTTGAAGTTGTCCCTGAACGATCCCCGCTGGGGCAATCGCAAGGACGACGGCAAGAAAGCCCAAGAAGGCAAAAAGCCCGGCGAAGGTCCGCCGGACCTCGATCAGTTGTGGCGCGATTTCAACCAGCGCCTGAACGCATTTTTCGGACAGAAGAACCGTCCCGACAACGGCGGCAATAACAACGGCGGCGGCGGTGGTCCGCGTCCGGACATGAAGGGCGCCGGCATCACCGCCGGCGTGGTCGGCGTGATCGCCGTCTTCATCTGGCTCGCCAGCGGCGCCTTCATCGTGCAAGAGGGCCAGAGTGGCGTCGTGCTGACATTCGGCAAGTTTACGCGCACCGCGCCCGCCGGTTTCAACTGGCGCTGGCCGTACCCGTTCCAGACCGACGAAACCGTCAACGTGTCGCAGGTGCGCACGGTGGAAGTCGGTTACCGCACTTCCTTGCGCAACAAGCAGGCCAGCGAGTCGCTGATGCTGACGGACGATGAAAACATCATCGACATCCAGTTCGCGGTGCAGTACACGCTGAAAGACCCGGGCGAGTGGCTGTTCAACGTGCGCGACCAGGAAGACACCTTGCGCCAGGTCGCCGAAACGGCGATCCGCGAAGTGGTCGGCCGCAGCAAGATGGACTTCGTGCTGTATGAAGGACGCGAGAAGGTCGCCTTCGAAACGCAGCAGCTGATGCAGCAGATTCTCGACCGCTACAAGGTCGGCGTCTTCATCACCAACGTGACGATGCAGGCCGTGCAGCCGCCGGAGCAGGTGCAAGCCGCCTTCGACGATGCCGTCAAGGCAGGCCAGGACCGTGAGCGTCAGAAGAATGAAGGCCAGGCTTACGCCAATGACGTCATTCCCAAGGCGCGCGGTGCCGCATTCCGCCTGATACAGGAAGCCGAGGCTTATCGTTCCATGGTGACCGAGAATGCCGAAGGTAATGCGTCGCGTTTCAAGCAGGTGCTGGTCGAGTACCAGAAGGCGCCGGCTGTGACGCGTGACCGCATGTATCTGGAAACGATGCAGCAAGTGTTCAGCAGTGCCAGCAAGGTCATGGTTGACGCCAAGACGGGCAGCAATCTGCTATACCTGCCGCTCGACAAACTGATCGCCCAGACGGCTGCCACCGACGCTGCCGCTGCCGCCGCCCGTGCTGCCGCGACACCCGCAGCCAATACCGTTTTGCCACAGGAAGCCATGCCGACAGTAGAAGTCAATACGCGCCGCGACAGCCGCTCTTCGCGTGAACGGGAGAGCCGCTAATGAACCGTATCGTCGCCGCCCTGATCGCGGGCTTTATCGCGATCATGCTCTTGTCCTCGACCGTGTTCGTGGTCGATCAGCGTAAATACGCCATCGTCTTCGCCCTCGGCGAGGTCAAGGAAGTCATCAGCACGCCGGGTCTGTACTTCAAGCTGCCGCCGCCGTTCCAGAACGTGATGTACCTGGACAAGCGTGTGCTGACCATTGACACGCCGGAGCCGGAACGCTTCATCACGGCCGAAAAGAAAAACATCCTCGTCGATGCTTTCGTCAAATGGCGCATCTCCGATCCGAAACTGTATTTCCGCAGTTTCGGTGGCGATGAAAGCCGTGCCCGTAACCGCATGTCGCAAATCGTCAAGGCAGCGCTGAACGACGAAATCACCAAGCGCACCGTGCGCGAAGTGATCTCGGGCCAGCGTGGCAAGGTGATGGAAGCGATCCTGGCGAAGGTCTCGGCCGAAGCCAAGTCCATCGGCGTGGGCATCGTCGACGTGCGCCTGAAACGCGTCGACTACGTCGAGCAGATCAACAACTCCGTGTACGACCGCATGAAGTCCGAGCGCGTGCGCGTGGCCAATGAGCTGCGTTCGACCGGTTCGGCCGACTCCGAGAAAATCCGCGCCGACGCCGACAAGCAGCGCACGGTGATCCTGGCCGAAGCGTATCGCGAAGCCGAGAAGATCCGCGGCGAGGGCGATGCCAAGGCGTCGCAGGTGTATGCGGAAGCATTTGGCCGGAATCCGGAGTTCTACAAGTTTTACCGTAGCCTGGAAGCCTATCGCGCCACGTTCAAGGACAAGGGCGACGTGATGGTGGTCGATCCGAGTTCGGAATTCTTCAAGTACTTCAAGGGCAACGGCAGCGCCGCTCCGTCCAGGAAGTAAGGCCGCATCGAGACTGCACCGGGCCGCAAGGACGGGTGGCAGCAGCAGCGGGGCCGGCATAGATGCCGGCCCCGTTTTTTTGTGCCTGTCAAGCTGTTGCGGGAAGGCGTAAAATGCGGTGTTTTTAGGGCTGTGCGGCAGCGATTCGGACAACTTATCCCTAAAGGCCCGTGTTTTCGCGTAAAATATCAGGTTCGGCCTCTTGCCTGGCGCGCCCGCCGCTGCCTCGCATGATGCATTTTTTCAACTTTCTTCCGTATCTCGCTCCCCCATGCCGAATTGGCTTTTGCCCGAAAATATTGCCGATGTTCTGCCGTCGGAAGCGCGCAAGATCGAAGAGCTGCGCCGCCTCATGCTGGATAATTTCCGTCTGTACGGATATGAACTGGTGATGCCGCCGCTGCTCGAGTATCTGGAATCGCTGATGACTGGCGCTGGCAAGGATACCGACCTGCGCACGTTCAAACTGGTCGACCAGTTGTCGGGCCGCATGCTCGGCCTGCGTGCCGACATGACGACGCAAGTGGCGCGCATCGACGCGCACCTGCTCAACCGTGCCACCGTCACCCGCCTGTGCTACGCCGGCAGTGTGCTGCATACCCGTCCGTCGGGTCTGCACGCCACCCGCGAGCCGCTGCAGATCGGCGCCGAAATCTATGGCCACGCCGGCCTGGAAGCCGATGCCGAGATACAGGAACTGGCGCTCGCTTCGCTGGCATTGGCCGGTTTCGACTCTGTCCGCCTGGATTTGTCGCACGTCGGCCTGTTGCGCGCTATCATTGCGCAAGACGCCGCAGCGGTGCGCGACGAGGCTGCGCTGTACACCTTGCTGCGCGCGAAAGATGCGCCGGGCCTGCGTGCCCTGACCGCATCCTACGATGCCGTGACGCGCGACGCGCTCCTGGCCTTGCCGAACCTGTATGGCGACATCGACGTGCTGGCGCGTGCGCGCGAAGTGCTGCCGCCGCTGCCTGGCGTGCTCAAGGCGCTGGCCGAACTGGCCGCGCTGGCCGGGTCCGCCCTGGGTCGCGCCGAAGTGGCGATCGACCTGGCCGACCTGCGCGGCTACCAATATGAAAGCGGCGCGATGTTTGCGCTGTATGTACCTGGCTTGCCGAACGCGGTTGCGCGCGGCGGCCGTTATGACCACGTCGGCGAAGCGTTCGGCCGGGCTCGTCCCGCGACCGGCTTCTCGCTCGATTTGCGCGAACTGGCGCGCCTGTTGCCGACCGCGGAACGGAAGCATTCGATCCGCGCGCCGTGGGGCAGCGCGCCAGAATTGAAGGAAAAAATCGCCGAGTTGCGCAAGGCGGGCGAGGTCGTGATCCAGAGTATGCCGGGTCACAGTAATGAACAAGACGAGTTCGAGTGCGATCGCGTGCTGGTACTTGCCGATAATGGTAGTAGCTGGATTCTTAAAAACTTAGGTTGAGTGATGTCAAAGAAAATTATGGCAAAGAACGTTGTTGTCATCGGCACCCAATGGGGCGATGAAGGTAAAGGCAAGATCGTCGATTGGTTGACTGATCACGCCCAGGGCGTGGTGCGCTTCCAGGGCGGCCACAATGCAGGCCACACGCTGGTCATCGGCGGCGTCAAAACCGCGCTGCAGCTGATCCCGTCGGGCATCATGCGTCCAGGCGTCGCCTGCTACATCGGTAACGGCGTGGTCGTTTCCGTGCCTGACGTGCTGCGCGAAATCGACAAGCTCGAAGCCGTCGGCGTCGAAGTCGCCTCGCGCCTGAAAGTGTCGGACGCTGCGCCCGTGATTCTGCCTTACCACACCGCGATCGACCTGGCGCGTGAAGTCAAGCGTGGCGATGCGAAGATCGGTACCACCGGCAAGGGCATCGGCCCGGCCTATGAAGACAAGGTGGCGCGCCGCGCAATCCGTATCGCCGATCTGCTGAACGAGAAGCGCTTCGCCGAAAAGCTGGCCGAGAACCTCGATTACCATAACTTCGTGCTGGAAAACTACCTGAAGGCGCCGAAAGTCGACTATCAGAAGACCCTCGACGACGCGCTGGCCTATGTGCCGCGTCTGCGTCCTATGGTCACCGACGTGTCGAGCGCGCTGTACAAGGCGCACAAGGCCGGCGCCAACCTGCTGTTCGAAGGCGCGCAGGGTTCCCTGCTCGACGTCGACCACGGCACCTATCCGTTCGTCACCTCGTCGAACTGCGTGGCCGGCAATGCCGCCGCCGGTTCGGGCGTGGGCCCAGGCATGCTGCACTACATCATGGGCATCACCAAGGCCTATACGACGCGCGTCGGTTCCGGCCCGTTCCCTTCGGAACTGCCAACGGATGCGGGCGTTGGCCACCACCTGGCGCAAGTCGGCCATGAATTCGGCACCGTGACGGGCCGTGCCCGCCGCTGCGGCTGGTTCGACGCCGCCTTGCTGCGCCGCTCCGTGCAGATCAACGGCGTGACGGGCATGTGCCTGACCAAGCTGGACGTGCTGGACGGTATCGAAACCTTGAAACTGTGCACCGGCTACACCATCGACGGCGTGGCCACGGACATCTTCCCATCGGGCGCTGAAGAAGCCGCCCGTTGCGTGCCAGTGTACGAAGAAATGCCAGGCTGGACGGAAAGCACGGTCGGCGCGAAATCGCTGGCGGCCTTGCCGGCAACGGCGCGCGCTTACATCAAGCGCATCGAAGAACTGGTCGGCGTGCCGGTGGACATGGTTTCGACCGGTCCGGATCGTGAAGAAACGATCGTGCTGCGCCACCCATTCGAGTAAGCTGCTGGACACAATCCGCCGCAAGGCGGATTTTTTTAATCACGCTAATAATAAGATTCCACTATCATGACTACCCCACAATCGAACGATCAACATCTCTGGGTCAACTGGGAAGAATACCACCGCCTGATCGAGCGCCTGGCGCTCAAGGTCTACGAATCGGGCTGGAAATTCGACCAGGTACTGTGCCTGGCGCGCGGCGGCGTGCGTCCAGGCGACGTGTTCTCGCGCATTTTTGATTTGCCGTTGGCCATCCTGTCGACCAGCTCCTACCGCGAAGACGCGGGCACGGTGCGCGGCGACCTCGATATCGCCAAGTACATGACCATGACCAAGGGCCCGCTGGCCGGACGCATCCTGCTGGTCGACGACCTGGCCGATTCCGGCGTTACCCTGGACAAGGTCACGCGTCACCTGAAGGAAAACTTCCCTGACGTGACCGAAGTCAAATCGGCCGTGATCTGGCTGAAAGGCTGCTCCGTCGTGCGTCCTGACTACTTCCTCGACGAACTGCCGCACAACCCGTGGATCCATCAGCCGTTCGAAGACTATGACGGCTTGCGTCCGCACCAACTGGCGGCGTGGATCAAGAAGGGCGAAGCAGGCAAGTAATCGCGTGCGCTCTTGCAAAAAAAAGACGATCGTGTATCGTCTTTTTTTTCGTCCAAGGAAATGCGATGACCATACTGACGACGGCGCGTCTGCGCCTGGAACCGATCACCGAGAATCACTACGAGCGCATGCGCACCCTCAACACCGATCCCGAGGTGATGACGTATCTGAACGCGGGCCAGCCGGAGACGGAAGAAAATACACGCGCCGCCGTCACGCGCATCACGGGCCGCTGGGCCGAGTGGGGCTATTCGTGGTGGGCGCTGATCCGCCTCGACGATGGCGAGATGGTGGGCATGGCTTGCCTGCAGCATCTCGATGGAGACAAGAATAAACCGCATGAAATCGGCTGGCGCCTGGCGCGTACAGGCTGGGGCCAGGGCTATGCCAGCGAAGCGGCTGCCGCCATCGTCGCGCACGCGTTCGACGTCGTCGGCGCGCCAGCCGTGGTGGCCGTGGCCCATCCCGACAACGCCGCCTCGATCAAGGTCATGACGCGCCTGGGCATGCAGTACGCGGGCATGGAGCGCCATTACGATATCGACAGCGTCGTGTACCGGCTGGCGCGCCCATGACGGCAAGGCCGAAGCCCCTGAAACTGGGCTGCAGCTACGGCGTGCGCTTTTCACCGGATGGCACGCGCCTGGCCGTGCTGGGGCGCGACCTGGTGCTGTGGGACGTGGCGGCGCGGCAGAAACTGTGGCGCGGCAAATTCATCGCGCATGCTTCCAGCATGGCGTTTTCGCCCGACGGCGGCCGGATCGCCATCAAGAGCACGACGGTCCAGCTGGCCGTGGTGGATGCGCAGGCGGGCCAGTTGCTGCTGAACTTGCAGAACAAGAAGGATGGCGAAGGCTGCGGTCCCGCATGGTCGCCGTGCGGCCGCTATCTGGCCGACGGCGGCTGGGATGGCCGTCTGCGGATGCGCGACGCGCAAACGGGCGAGACGCTTTTCACGCAGGCGCATGCGGGCGAAATGCTGCGGGGAGTCTGCGCCATCGACGGCGGGCGGCGTTTGCTGCTCCAGCATGGCGTCAAATCGGTGGACGAGGGACAGGTGCAGCCGCCCGACTACTGCAGCGTGTGGGACTGGCCCTTGCAAGACGGCGGCGGGCGCATGGTGCTGTCGCTGCCAGGCATGATGTCGTGCGCGCCATCGCCGGACGGCGAGTCCCTGGCCGTGCTGCACCATGCGGGCGGCGCGCAGTATCTGTCCGTGTACGCGCTGGCCGACGGCAGTTGTCTGGCCAGGGTGCCCGTGGAGGCGGGCGGCGGCACGGGCGACGCCTTGCGCTGGCTGCCCGACGGCAGCGCGCTGGGGCGCATCGGCAAGGGCAAGCTGCTGTTTTACGGCTGGCCCGGGCTCGGCGTGCTGGCGCAGAAAGATTTTATGTATCCCTGCGCGCTGGACTTTTTGCCTGGTTCTCCGCAGGCCGCCATCGGTTCCTGGGAAGCGGGCATGCTGATGGATTTGAACCTTCACAAGGAAACCGCATGATTACCTGTTATTTGCGCTACATCATCGACCCGTACAAACTGCGGGAATTCGAAGCCTACGGCAAGCTGTGGATACCGCTGGTCGAACGCTTCGGCGGCCAGCACCACGGCTACTTTTTACCGTCCGAAGGCGCCAGCAACGTCGCGCTGGCCATGTTCTCGTTTCCCAGCCTGGCCCTGTACGAGCAGTACCGCATCGACTCTATGCAGGATGCCGACTGCCAGGCCGCCTTCCGCTATGCCGAGGAGACGCGCTGCATCGTCAGCTACGAGCGCAGCTTTTTCCGGCCCGTGTTTGGCTGAATCGCCTCAATCGCGCTGCGGGAATCGGCTGCGTGCAATCCGCATGGAACAGCGAGGGGGCGGCGGCGCAGTCGGCCAGGCTGAAGCGTTCGCCGGCGGCCCGCGTCTTGCCGCCAGACGGGCTTCCAGCCACGCGCACGCGAGGTCCCGCTTTTCGGCGACGTTGCGCTCCTCGTCCACCAGCAGCGGAAATCTGCGTGCACGAGGAAAAGGGGTGGCCGTAAAGTATCAGCGAGACGCTGGGATCTCCTGTGCAAGGTTGGCAACACACGCGTGCTGCAACGATGGTGCAATGACAGGATCAATGCAAGCGGTCCGGGCCGTTCCCGCTTGCATCCGTGTCCCGCCCGCCGCTTAGCCGAGGTTCGCCAGGTAGCGCAATCCCGTGATGCTGGGGAAGAAGCAATACACGCCGCCACGCGTGATGACGCTGCGTGAAAAATGCTGCAGTTGGGTATTGCCGCTGCCCTTGGGGCCCACGCCGGGCAAGGTGAAGGAACTGACGGCCGGGTCGTTGACACCCAGGAACACGTCCTGGCCGCTGATGTTGAGCGTGGCATTGCCCGCCTCTGGACCGGCCGGACCGACGGCCGATTTGACGAAAGCATCATCATTGTTCCACTGCTTCATCAGGAATTCGAACTGATTGCGCAGGCTGGCATTGATGAAATAGCCGACCAGGCCGCGCTGCTCTGCGATGGGGGCGGCCGGATCATATTCGCTACCGTAGGGCATGGCGCGCCGCACGATGCGGTGGTGGCGGGCGGAGGCGCCCACGACGGCTTCGTCGCGCGGATTGTTACGGCGGATATGCGAACCGATCGGGCATTTCAGGCCCAGCGTGTCGTCCAGTTCCGGTTGCCCATCGACATAGTGAAAGCGGTTCAGGCTGGCGTCCGGCAGCACGGGGCCGGCCTCGTCCGGCCTGAGCACGAGCGGATTGCCGTTGCGCCAGCGCCCGCACATCTTGGCGGCCACCATTTCGGTGCTGAGCCCGGAACTGGCCGCGCCCTGGCTCAGGATGCTGTCGAACAGGGGCACGTCCTGCTCCAAGATGCGGAAGGCGGCATAGCTGCCATTGGTGGACAGTTGCGGCGGCTGCACCTGGTAGGTGCCGCCGTTCTCATTCTGATAGCCGAGCAGGAATTCCCCCGTCATGACGCTGTTGAGCGGATCAGGGTCGTGCTCGTGCTTGCGCTGCGGGGCGCCATCGACATCCGGCTGGGCGATGCTGTCGCGGTAGCCGAAATGCACGCGGTTGCCTGGCAGGGCCACGCCGTCGTGCGCATACAGTTCACGCCAGCCGGCGGCAAAGGCGTGGCGTAGTGTAGCCGAGGTCGCCTCCAGCACCTCCGTCGATTCGCTGACCCACAGGCTTAACAACGCATGCACCTGGCCACGCTGGGTAGCCGGCCCCAGGTTGCCGAGCCAGTGTTCGGGGGCGCTGTCGCCCACGTCGCCCACGGCCGCGACGCTGGCCGGGTCGGCGGCACCCCGTTGAAATGCCTGGTCAAAGGTGGCAAGGTCGGTCGCGGCAACGCCCAGCGCCGACAGGCCGGGAGCGGTAAAGCTGAGGTTCAGGAAGCAGGGCGGCTTGGGGCGGATATGGCGCGCGGTGGTAATGGATGGCAAGCCGTCGCTGCCGTCGAGCAGGGACGCGATGGTGCGCCGTGCCTGCGCCGCATCCGTGATGCTGAAGATGAAATGGCGCGCCAGGTTGACGCGGTAGCCGCGCAGGATCGTGCCTTGCACGTCGTCGTAATCGATGGTGGGATCGGCCATGCTGTCTCCGGGGGCTGGGGTGGTGGCTGGCAGGGTGGCGGGGCCGCTTGCGCAGCCCCGGCGTGGTGTTCGGTTCAGACCGAGGCGAGGATTTTCTGGACGGTCTGCGGATAGGCGCTATACAGGCCTGTATTGGGCACGTGCTGCGCGGCGTCGTTGGCCGTGATGAAGGCTTCAAATGCGGTCACGTGCTTGGCAACGGGCATCAACGCCTTGCCACCCACGACAAACTGCAGCAGTGCGTCGAATGCGTCGCCCAGCCGGTCCACGAAATCTTCGATGTAGTCGTTGAAGCTGCCGTCATACTCGGTGATCACGCCGATGATCAGGGTATCGGAAGGGCCCAGCGATTGAAGGTTGGGCAGCAGATTGGGCTGGGAGCGGTCCAGCAGGGTGAAGCGGGCAAAGTGCACGGTGCCGATCTCGGTGAGGGCGGCATTGATCTTCGTCTGGTATTCCACCAATGTTGCGGCGATGGCGGTCGGATTGGTGCCGGGTAATACCGGCATCATTAAGCACAGTGGATTTGCCATGGGAAGCTCCTCGTTACGTGGTTGTCGGGAGGACCGACACTACGCCGCGGCGCCCGCCGCGTCAAAAACTATATTTTTCAATTCGTTGCTAAATATATACTATTGCAACGTGATAGTTGATATGAAATGCGGTCTCATGTGGATAGTTGCCAAGGCCGACCGGCGCAGGCGGACACTCTGCCGCCAGGCTGTTCCGGCCTGTTTCGGAAAGCGCAAGTGGCGCCGCCGGCAGGCCGGGTTTTGACGGTGTTGTTTCTGCAGGATGACACGGTGCCCCCTCCGAATGCCAGGCTGCCATTCGCCGTTATACAGCAGCACCCGCTGTTAAAACCGGATGGGACAAGGCGCCGCAGTCCCTTCGCCGAAACCGGCATAGCCGGATCGCGCGCTGAGGTTCAAGGTCATGTTGCCTTTGTCCGGCATATAGATGCAGTATTCACCGGTCGCCGTGATGACGCGGTAGATGCGCTTGGGGTCGTTTGGCGCACTCCACAGTTCGATGCGGGCCGCTTCGAACCACTTCGGTTTGACAGCCGCATGCGCTTGCGCGAAACCCTTTGCCAGGCGCGTCTGCGGCGTGTCGGGCGGCGCCACGAACTCCTGCGGATGCTCGGCGCGCAGCTGGCGGTCGATGGCGCCGGCTGCCTGCAGCGCCTGTTGCGCCAGAGTGAGGGGGGCGGCCCTGGGGGCGGCAGGCACCGGTTCTGCCGGCAGGGCATCGTCTTGCGGCTGGTCCTGCACCGGTGCCGTCGCCTCCTTCGGTGGCGACACGCTTGCCGCGCTCGATGGAAGGGCTGGCGGACGTGCCGGCGCCGGAACTGGCGTGGCGGGTGGAATGACCTCTGTTGCTGGCGGCAGTGGCGGCATCAGCTGCAGCCAGACCCGGTCATCGTGGCCGATTCTTGTGTGTGCGGGCCGCGTGGCTACCCAGAACAGCGCCAGGTGCAGCAGGATAATCGCGGCGATGTACCGGCCATGGGGACGCTGGCCGAGAGAAAAATCATGTTCCTGTATTTCAAGCTTCTGTATTGCAAGGTTGATACGCGTCGGCTCCCCGGCTGCCCAGGCCGCCACGCCTCAATCCTCGGCCTGGAATTCGCTTGCAGAGACGAACAGGTCCCACGAGGCGATGAACAGGGCCGCCACCACGGGGCCGATGACGAAGCCGTTCAGGCCGAACAGGGCCATGCCGCCCACGGTCGACAGCAGCACCACGTAGTCGGGCATCTTGGTGTCCTTGCCCACCAGGATGGGGCGCAGCACGTTGTCGACCAGGCCGATGACGAAGACGCCGAAGGCGGCCAGGCCTGCGCCTTGCCAGATGGCGCCCGTGGCCAGGAAGTAGACGGCCACGGGTGCCCAGACGAGGGCGGCGCCGACGGCAGGCAGCAGCGACAGGAAGGCCATCAGCACTGCCCACAGCAGGGGCGCGGGTACGTCCAGGAACCAGAACGCCAGGCCGCCGAGGGCGCCCTGGGCGATCGCCACGAGGATATTGCCTTTTACCGTGGCGCGGATCACGGTGGTGAAATTGGTGAACAGGCGTTGCTTGTACTTGCGGCTCAGCGGCACGGCGCCCTTGATGCGGGCCGACAGGGCCGAGCCGTCGCGCATGAGGAAAAACAGCAGGTACAGCATGATGCACAGGCTGGTGAGGAATTCGAAGGTGTACAGGCCCACATTGATGGCTTTCACCGCCACCACCTGGCTCAGCTGCGTGGCGCCCTCGGCCAGTTTGTCCTGCAGGCTGGCCAGGCTGGACAAGTGGAAGCGGTCGAGCAAATTGATCAGCCATTGCGGCAGCACCGCCATGATTTTATTGAAGAACATGCCGACCGTGATTTCGCCCGAACGTACCATTTCCACGACGCTGGCCGCCTGGTTCACCAGCGACACGGAAATGAGCGACAGCGGCAGGATCACGATGACGATGATCAGCAGCAAGGTCAGCAGCGACGCCAGGCCGGCGCGGCCCTTCGTTTTCCCCAGCAGCCAGCGGTACACGGGCGCGAACAGGATCGCCAGGATGACGCCCCAGAAGATGGCGCCCGCATACGGCGCCAGTATCCAGCCAAAGCCGATGGTGACGATGCTCAGGAGGAGCAGGAACACTTTCTGGTGCAGCGTGAGTGTAAGCATGGGCGGTAGCGCAATGATCAGGGTTGAGTTGTGCCATCATAAGCGAGGCATGGTGTGGCGCGCCATACAATTGTCGCCTTGGTGGCCTGCGCGCGGGCGCACCTGGCGCCGGCGGGCCGGCAACGTGGTGGCAACAATTCCAGTAAGCTGTCACTTCAGGCGTTCCATCCCGGGCGCCTTTGACTTCGACTTCAGGAACGCGCGTGTCCGACAATATTCACTTTTATGAACCTGCACAGGGCCATGGCCTGCCGCATGATCCGTTCAACGCCATCGTGGGGCCGCGGCCCATCGGCTGGATCGCCTCGCGCAGCGGCGCAGGCGTGCTCAATCTGGCGCCCTACAGTTTTTTCAATGCGTTCAATTACACGCCGCCGCTGATCGGCTTTTCCAGCATCGGCCGCAAGGATACCTTGCGCAATATCGAACAGACGGGTGAATTCGTGTGGAACCTGGCAACGCGTCCGCTGGCCGGGGCGATGAATGCCAGCTGCGCGCCGGCGCCGCCCGAGGTCGACGAATTCGCACTGGCCGGCCTGACGCCGGCCGCCTCGCGCATCGTCAACGTGCCGCGCGTGGCCGAAAGCCCCGTGTCCTTCGAATGCCGGCGCACGCAGATCATCGAGCTGCAAGGCGTCAATGGCGACGGTGTCGGCAGCTGGCTGGTGCTGGGGGAAGTGGTGGGCGTGCATATCGCGCGCCACCTGCTGACCGATGGCGTGTACGACACGGCCGCCGCGGCGCCGATATTGCGCGGCGGCGGGCCGGCCGATTATTTCGAGATCGGGCCGGACAGCCTGTTCCACATGCGCCGGCCCGTCTGGCCATAGTTCCATCCCGCTGGCCAGGCGGGATTGGCTCACGCCGGGACCGGATGGCGTTCCCTGACGATGCCGCGATAGATCAGCCACGTCGCCAGCAGGCTGATGGCGCCGGCGCCCGCCATCCAGTAGCCTGGCGCCGCCTTGTCGCCGGTACTCTCGATCAGCAAGGTCGACACCAGCGGCGTCATGCCGCCGAACAGTGCGGTGGCCAGGCTGTAGGCCAGCGAAAAGCCCGTGGTCCTGACGCTGGCCGGGATGATTTCCGTCAGCGCGACGATGGTGGCCCCGTTGTAACTGCCGTAGAGGAAGGACAGCCACAACTCCACCATGAGCATGTGGTCGAAACTGGGATGGGCGACCAGCCAGGACAGGGCCGGATACGCCGTCAGCACCGTCAGCGCCGAGCACGCGGCCATGATCGGCCAGCGCCCGATCCGGTCGGACAGCGCGCCCATGGCGGGCAGCCAGAGGAAGTTCGACAGGCCGATGCACAGCGTGACGAGCAGGCTTTCCTCGGTGCTCAGCTTGAGCACGTTCTTGCCGAAGGTTGGCGTGTAGACGGTGATCAGGTAGAACGCGACCGTCGTCAGCACGATCAGCATCGTTCCGGCGGCGACCAGCGGCCAGTTGAGGGTGATCGTCCCCAGCATTTGCCGGAACGTCGGATGGGACTTGCGCGTCAGGTAGGCCTCGGTCTCCTGCAGCGAACGGCGGATGTAGAACACCACCGGAATGATGGAGCAGCCGATGAAGAACGGGATGCGCCAGCCCCAGTCCGCGATGAACTCCTTGCTCAAGGTCTCGTTGAGAAAGTAGCCCAGCGCGGCGGAAAAGATGATGGCGACTTGCTGGCTGGCCGATTGCCAGCTGACGTAATAGCCCTTGTTGCCGGGTGTCGCCATCTCGGACAGGTAGACCGACACGCCGCCCAGCTCCACGCCGGCGGAGAAACCTTGCAGCAAGCGCCCGATCAGCACGAGGAATGGCGCCAGCAAACCGATGGTGGCATAGCCGGGCACGAAGGCGATCAGCGCCGTGCCGGAAGCCATGATGGCCAAGGTGAGCACCAGGCCCTTGCGGCGGCCGATGCGGTCGATATAGCTGCCGAGGATGATGGCGCCCAGCGGCCGCATGAAAAAACCCGCGCCGAAGGTGGCGAATGTCATCATCAGGGCCGCGTATTCGCTGGTGGCGGGGAAGAATGCCTTGGCAATGTACGTGGCGTAAAAGCCGAACAGGAAAAAATCGTACATTTCGATGAAGTTTCCGCTCGTCACCCGGATGACGGTGGCGATGCGCGAGGGCGGGCGTACCTGTGCGCGCGGCGGCGCGGCCCGGGCGACGGGCGTGGCGGTGGAGGGAATGGCCATGGTTTACCTCTTGATGAAAGATGAATGACGCCGCCTAGTGCGTGACTGGCATTGACCCTGGCGCCGGCGCCGCTGCCGGTTCCAGTCCGGTCGCTTCGATCGCGCCGGCGTTGGCAGGGGCGGCGAGGAAGCGCAGCAGGGCGCGGCCCGCTTCCGGTTCCTTGCCGCCCGGGACCAGCGCCGCCGAAAACTGCGTCATCTTCTGCACTTCCGGCGGCAGCAGGCCGACGATGGCGATGCCTTCGACCGGCAGCAGCTCGCTGCGCTGCTGGCAGCCAAAATCGGCCTCGCCGTGCGCGATGATCTCGCCGACGGGGGTGGCGGGAATTTTTGCGGCCTTGCCTTGCATCTGTTCCGAGATGTGCAGTTTTTTCATCAGTTGCTTCTCGATGTATTCGCCGCTGGCGCTGTCCGAATAGGCCACCTTGTGCGCCTGCAGGAAGGCGCTGCGCAAGCCCTCGGTGGTGCTGATGTCGGGCTTGGCCGCGCCGCGCCGCACGGCGCAGGCAATCGGCGAATTGGCCAGGACCACCTTGCTGCCGGGGACCAGACGGCCTTCCTGCATCAGCTTGTCGAGCGCGTCGCCCACCATGATGACGACGTCGATCGGCTCGCCGCGTGCCAGGCGCGCCGGGATCGCATTTTTGGTGGTGCCCATCGACGGGCCCCATTCGGACAGCAGATGGTCGCCGCTGGCGCGCTCGTAGGCGGGCGCCAGGTTTTTGTAGGCCTGGGCGAAACCGCCCGAGCTGACCACGCGTATGTCGGCGGCATGGGCCGCGCCGGCGGCGAGCAGCATGAGACCGGCCAGTATGGGTGCGGATCGCCGCACCAGGCTATGTTGAAGCATCGTTGTTTCTCCTGTCGTTAAAGTTTGTGCATGAGGGCGCGCGTGGCGCTGCGCGATGTTGACGTTCGGATGGCATGAGGCGTAGCGGATCGCCAGGGTTTTGTGTTGTTGATGCCACTGCAGATGGCGGACATGGTGTCTCCGTTTTTTTTGAGTGATGCCTTCTTGGCGAGGCTCAGCATTAGGCCCCCATCATCGTTGAAATGGCATAATTTGATAATTGCAATTTTTCCAGGGATTAATGCATGCAGCGCATCAATTACGAACTTCATGATTTGCAGGCCTTTGTGGCCGTGGCGGAGCGCAACAGCTTTAGACAGGCCGCAGCCGACCTGTTCCTGTCGCAGCCGGCGCTCAGCCGCCGCATCGAAAAACTGGAAGAGGCGCTGGGCGTCAAGCTGTTCGAACGCACCACCCGGCGCGTGCAGCTGAGCAATGTCGGGCAGGTGTTTTTGGTGAACGTGCGCGATGCGCTCAACGGCCTGGAGGATGCCGTGCTGGGTGTCGCCGACCTGGCCGCGCACCGTACCGGGACGGTGACGTTCGCCTGCGTGCCTTCGGCCGTGTGGCACTTCCTGCCGGACGTGCTCAAGCGCTTCAGCGCGCAGTTTCCGAAAATCCGCGTGCGCGTGCATGATGAAAGCGCGCAGGACGTGCTCAACCTCGTGCTGGCGGGCGAGGCGGATTTCGGCATCAGCTTCACGGGCGCGGAAAATCCGGAGATCTATTTCCAGCCCATCTATGTCGAGAGCTACGTGCTGGCGATGCGGCACGATCACCGGCTGGCCAAGCGCAAGAAGCTGAACTGGAAGGATACCGTCGATGAACGCTATATCTCGGTGGCCAAGTCGAGCGGCAACCGCAGCGTGCTCGATGCGGCGCTGGCCGGCGTGGAAAAGCACCCGTGGATCTCGTGCGAGATCAACCACGTGTCAGGCATACTGGCGCTGGTGGAGTCGGGCTTGGGCGTGGCGGCGGTGCCCGGGTTGTCCATCTTGCCGGAGCTGCAAAGCACGGTGGTTGGCGTGCCGCTCGTCAATCCTGCCGTCAAGCGCACGTTGGGCTTGATCAGCCGCCATCAGCACGTGATGCCGCCCGCGTCACGCACCCTGTTCGATATGATGAGCGCGAGCATCGGCAAGCAGGGGCGGCGGGCATGAGCGCAGTGCGGTGAGTGTGCCGCAGCCCCGGGCTAGACGGCTGGCGCCAGCTGCGAGCGGCGATAGTCGAGCGGCGTATTGCCCACCAGTTCCGCAAAACTGCGGCTGAAATGGGCCTGGTCGAAGAAGCCCAGTTCATGCGCCAGGCTGGCCAGGTCGGGCGCATCGGGTTGTGCCAGGCGCCAGATCGCTTCCTGCAGGCGATAGCGCTGGATCACCCACTTCGGCGGCACGCCCACGTAGTTGGCGAACAGGCGCTGCAGCCGGCGTTCGCCGATGGCCATTTTTTCGCACAGCTGCGCCACGCTCGCCGGGCCGTTGTGGGCCGCCGCTGCGGCGGTCAGCCTGGCGGCCAGCAGGGCGCCGTCATCGATCTGCGGCAGCCTTGCCAGCAGCAGCGCCTGTGCCTGCGCCACCATGGCCAGATCGTCGGACTGGCCTAGCACACGCGCCTCGGCTTGCGCGGCCGGCATGCCCAGCAGGGTGTCGGCGGCGATGGTCGTGTCAGTGAACGATGAAAGTGGCTGCGTGATGAACGGGCGCAGGCCGCCCGGCGCGAAGCGCACGCCCAGCACCTTGCCGGCACCGGTCAACGGCCGGTCGAAGGCGCCGCGCACCACGCCATGGATGGCGGTGCGCCCAAGGTCGAATACGAGGTGGGCGTTCGGGTAGGGCAGCACGCGCTGCGTCTCCGGCGCGCAGCCCCGCCTGTCCCATTCGACCACCCAGAAATATTCGACGAACGGCGCCAGCGTAGCAGCCGGTGGATAGGTCGCCAGCCGTATGCGGCGCGCCGCAGCCAGCGGGTCGACGATACCTTTCGGCGCCAGCCCGCGCGCGGCGAGCACATTGCGCGCGTTGTCGGCTTTATCCAATATTTGTCTCCTGCGCGGCACTAGGATGGTGCTCTCGCATCGATTGAAAGGGAGTCATGAAATCACACAGCTTGTCTGGCCTGATGCTGGCCGCATGTTGTCTATCGGCGGCGCCAGCCGGCGCCGCCTCGTCTGCAGAGGGGGATCATCGCATGCATGTCCACGCTACGGGAAGTTTTAGCATCACCATGACGCCGTCCGCGGCGCCGCAGCGCGCGGGGCGCACAACCTTGGGCAAGGTACTGCTCGACAAAGTCTATGCCGGCGACCTGGTCGCCACGGCCACGGGCGAGATGCTCAACGCCGTCACCGACACCAAGGGCGCGGCCGGCTATGTCGCCATGGAAGCCATCACGGGCGTCCTGCAGGGCAGGCAAGGCAGCTTCGTGGCGCAGCACGCGGGCACGATGGCCGATGGCAAACAGCAGCTGTCCATCGAGATCGTGCCGCATTCCGGCACGGGGCAGTTGACGGGCATCAGCGGCACCCTGGCCATCCGCATCGTCAATGGACAGCATTTCTACGACATCGATTATTCGTTGCCGGAGTAGGGCAAACCCATGGGCAGCAATCCTGTACTCGCTGGTACGGTCAAGCCACAGCCCAGGACTTCGTGCCGAGCGGCTTTTCAAGGTCGGATTAGCGGCAAGGCCGCGTAATCCGACACCACCACCAGCGCCAACAATGTTGTCGGATTACGGCCCGCAGGGCCTAATCCGACGCATGGCGTGGTATTCATTTGCCCAGCATCGACGCCACATTGTCGGTGCCGGGCGCGCCGAACAGCTGCTGCTTGAGGATATGCAGCTGGTCGCGCACCTGCGCCGCTTTTTCGAACTCCAGGTTCTTGGCGTGGTCGAGCATCAGTTTTTCCAGGCGCTTGATTTCCTTGCTGACCTGTTTCTCGCTCATGGCTTCGAACTTGGCCGCTTCCTGCGCCACTTGCAAGGTTTCGCGCGCTTCCTGCGGACTGTAGACGCCGTCGATCATTTCGCGGATCGATTTTTTCACGCCGATCGGCACGATGTTGTTGGCCGTGTTGAAGGCGATCTGCTTGTTGCGGCGGCGTTCCGTCTCGTCGATGGCGCGGCGCATGGAGTCCGTGATGCGGTCGCCGTACAAAATCGCCGTGCCGTTCAGGTTACGCGCGGCGCGGCCGATGGTCTGGATCAGGCTGCGCTCGGAGCGCAAAAAGCCTTCCTTGTCCGCGTCGAGAATGGCAACCAGCGACACTTCCGGCAAGTCCAGACCCTCGCGCAGCAGGTTGATGCCCACCAGCACGTCGAAGGTGCCCAGGCGCAGGTCGCGCAGGATTTCCACGCGCTCCACCGTCTCGATATCGCTGTGCAGGTAGCGCACCTTGATGCCATGGTCGCCCAGGTATTCCGTCAATTGCTCCGACATGCGCTTGGTCAGGGTCGTTACCAGCACGCGCTCGTCCTTCTTGATGCGCTCGACGATTTCCGACATCAGGTCGTCCACCTGGCTGCTGGCCGGGCGCACGATGATCTGCGGGTCGACCAGGCCCGTGGGGCGCACGACCTGCTCGACCACCTGATCCGAATGCGTCTTTTCGTATTCGGCCGGCGTGGCCGAGACAAACACGGTCTGGCGCATCTTCTGCTCGAATTCCTCGAATTTCAAAGGGCGATTATCGAGCGCCGACGGCAGGCGGAAGCCATAGTCGACCAGGTTGGTCTTGCGCGAGCGGTCGCCGTTGTACATGGCGCTCAGCTGGCCCGTCAGCACGTGCGACTCGTCGAGGAACATCAGGGCATCGGGCGGCAGATAGTCGACCAGGGTCGGCGGCGGTTCGCCCGGCAGCGCGCCGGACAGGTGGCGCGAGTAGTTCTCGATGCCCTTGGTGAAACCGATTTCCGCCATCATTTCCAGGTCGAAGCGCGTGCGCTGTTCCAGCCGCTGTTCCTCGATCAGTTTGTTCTCCTTGCGGAAGAACTCGAGGCGCTCGCGCAACTCGTCCTTGATGGTCTCGACGGCGCGCAGCACGGTGGAGCGGGGCGTCACGTAGTGCGAGCCCGGGTACACGGTAAAGCGGGGGATCTTTTGCCGCACGCGGCCCGTCAGCGGGTCGAACAGCTGGATCGATTCGATCTCGTCGTCGAACATTTCCAGGCGCACGGCCAGTTCCGCATGCTCGGCGGGGAAGATGTCGATCGTGTCGCCGCGCACGCGGAAGGTGCCGCGGCCGAAATCGACCTCGTTGCGCGTGTACTGCATCTGGATCAGGCGCGCGATGACGTCGCGCTGGGCGACCCTGTCTTTGACGCGCAACGTCAGGATCATCTGGTGGTATTCGTTCGGATTGCCGATACCGTAGATGGCCGAGACGGTGGCGACGATGATGACGTCGCGCCGTTCCATCAGCGACTTGGTGCACGACAAACGCATCTGCTCGATATGTTCGTTGATCGACGAGTCCTTTTCGATGAACAGGTCGCGCTGCGGCACGTAGGCTTCAGGCTGGTAGTAATCGTAGTAGCTGACGAAGTATTCGACCGCGTTTTGCGGGAAAAAGTCGCGAAATTCGCTGTACAGCTGCGCCGCCAGGGTCTTGTTCGGCGCAAAGACGATGGCGGGCCGGCCCATGCGCGCGATGACGTTGGCCATGGTGTAGGTCTTGCCCGAACCGGTCACGCCCAGCAGGGTCTGGAAGGCCAGGCCATCGGCAATCCCCTCGGACAATTGGGCGATCGCCGCCGGCTGATCGCCGGCCGGAGGGAAGGGCTGGTGCAGCTTGAAGGGGGAATCCGGGAAAGAGATAATTGCGCTTTCCGCCTCGCTGGCGGTAGATAATTCGGGCATGTGAATCAGACCTTTGTTAGAATAGTGCTCTGCTGGCGGCCCTGGCGTTGTATTTTGGGGCGCTGTCTACAACTCCGCTGTGAACCTGCTTCCAATCGAATCCAATCTTATCATGACGAACCCAACTGTTTCTGCCAGTCTGTTTAGCGCCATCGAGATGGCCCCACGCGACCCGATCCTGGGCATCACCGAAGCATTTAACGCGGACCAGAATCCCGCCAAAATCAATCTGGGCGTTGGCGTCTATTATGACGACAACGGCAAGGTGCCTCTGTTAGCTTGCGTACGCAAGGCGGAAGCCATCCTGATCGAACAGGCTTCCCCACGCACCTATCTGCCGATCGAAGGCCTCGCTGCCTACGACAAGGCGGTGCAAGAACTCGTATTTGGCGCCGATAGCGCCGTTATTCAAGAGCGCCGCGCCGTCACCGTGCAAGCCATCGGCGGCACGGGCGCGCTGAAGATCGGCGCCGACTTCCTGCAGCGCTTCGCGCCGGGTGCGCAAGTCTACATCAGTGACCCGAGCTGGGAAAACCACCGCGCGCTGTTCGAAAGCGCCGGTTTCGTCGTGAATAACTACGCGTACTACGATGCCGCCACCCATGGCGTGAATTTCGACGGCATGCTGGCCAGCCTGAACGCCATGCCGGCCGGTTCCATCGTCGTGCTGCACGCCTGCTGCCATAACCCGACCGGCGCCGACCTGAGCGTGGCCCAGTGGGACCAGATCATCAGCGTGGTGACGTCGCGCGGCCTGGTGCCCTTCCTCGACATGGCCTATCAAGGCTTCGCCAACGGCATCGCCGAAGACGGCGCCGTGGTGCGCCGCTTCGCCGACGCGGGCGGCCCGCTGCTGGTATCGAACTCGTTCTCGAAATCGTTCTCGCTGTACGGCGAACGCGTGGGCGCCCTGAGTGTCGTCGCCTCGAGCGCCGATGAAGCGGCCCGTTTGCTGTCGCAATTGAAACGTGTCGTGCGCACCAACTACTCGAACCCGCCAGTACACGGCGGCAAGGTGGTCGCCACCGTCCTGGCCACGCCGGAACTGCGCCAGCTGTGGGAAGAGGAACTGACCGGCATGCGCGTGCGCATCCGCGAAATGCGCAACGCCTTCGTGGAAAAGCTGAAAGCCAAGGCGCCGGGCCACGACTTCGAATTCGTGCGCCAGCAAATCGGCATGTTCTCGTACTCGGGTCTGACCAAGGAGCAAGTGGCGTCCTTGCGCGAGCAGTCGATCTACGCCGTCGACACGGGCCGCATCTGCGTGGCAGCGTTGAATTCGCGCAATATCGACATCGTTATTGACGCGATCGCCAAAGTGCTTTAAGATCTTGCTTCTTCGGCGCCGCATGCAAGTGCGGCGCTGATGGCAGTAGAAGGTCGGCGATGGCCGTGTTTGTGTAGATGCAGTATCAGTCTTGCAAATATGGAACAGGCGACATATAATATTGCCTCTTTTCCCTGATAGCTCAGTTGGTAGAGCGACGGACTGTTAATCCGCAGGT
>NZ_JCAQAV010000027.1:0-74286 GCF_059617925.1 Janthinobacterium sp. JF4
CATGCCGGGTGGTGTGGCAGGGGAGCGGCCCTTCAGGGCCGCCCCCTATGCCGATGCGCTCACTTCTTGCAGCGTATGGGCACGTTCACGGAATTGCCGTCCGAACTCAGGTTGCGGTACTGCAAATCTTCGCTTTCGATGGCGAAGCGGGGCACCGCGTGCACATAGCGCTGCTTGCAGACGGTGTCGTCATTGATCAGCTGGCCCGCCAGCATGTAATCGCACAGGGCAAAGCGCGATTCCTCGTCATCGAGGATCAGCACGCGCGCGGCGCTGTATAGCGCTGATTGCAATACTTCCGGGCTGCAATTTTCCGGGCCCGTCAGCTTCAGATGGGTTTTCGTCTGCGTGGCCAGGCGCTGCAGCTTGACGAGGGCGGCGCGCTCTTCCTTGCGCGCACCGTCGACGTGCACGTCCTCGCTGGCCAGGCGCAGCGCCAGCGAGGCGATCTGGTCGATGGAAATATGCCAGGCAAAGCCTTCCAGCCGCGTGCGGATCTGGCCGGGCAAGGGATCGGCCGCATCGACTTCGCAGCGGTACTGGCCCAGGTGGGGGCGGCACAGCACGGGGATGGCAAAGGCCGAGGTGCGCTTGCCCTTGACGAATTTCTGGCTCAGGTCGCCAAAGTTTTCATGCGTGATGGTATCGAAGCGGGCTTGCCCAAAGCCCATCTTGACGAGATTTTCCTTGCGCTGGCGCGAAAACAGGGCGTCGACGGCATCGTAGATATTCTTGTTGAAGATGCGGTCCAGCGGCTGGCGCTCGTCCGACATCTTTTCGAATACGGCGCTGGAATTGGGCGCGTTGGCATCGATGGAAATGAGGATGAAGGGCTTGCTGTTCAGACGCGGCGGCACGACGGCCATGTCGTTGCCGTACAGCTGCGTCAGGGCCACGTCCCACAGGGTTTCCACGCCCAGGTTGTCGGCCGCGCCGCCATCGAACAGGTGCACGTAGGACGGCGATTCGCGCGACTCGGAACCGAGTTCCGGCACGAAACTGTTTTTCGGACGGAAACGCTCGAAAGTGACGGAGTCGAACACGCCGGGAAAGGCGGCCGAGGTGGCCACGGCCGTGGCCAGGCGAATATCCTGGATCGGCGAATGCAGGGTGCTGTAAAAATACTCGTAGGAAAACACCACGCGCTTGCCGCCATCGGTGGCGTCCGTCGCGTTGGCCAGGAAGATGGGGCCGTCGTGCGGCAAGTCCTGGTAGGTTTTCTTGTCGTACAGCACATCGTCCAGCACGTCGGACAGGAACGAGGTGCGCGTCTTGTTTGTTAACAACATCGTTGTCAGGTTGGCCGGTTTCAAAATGGTCTGGCCAAAGAAATCCGTTTTCAGCTTGCTGCGCAACAAGGGCCAGTCCGTCTGCTTGCCATGCAGCGCATAGTAGCCGCCCGCGATGGCGCCGCCCGACACGCCGGAGATGGCCGAGGCGCCGCTGACGAGGCCGAACTGTTCCAGCTGCTCCAGCGAGGCGGCCGAGAAATTGGCTGCGCGGCTGCCCCCGCCGGACAGGGCGATGCCGATGAAGTGGTCATTGGGCATGGGATTCTGGATGCGTGCCTTGGGCGCGTCGATGCGCAGGCGCGGGGTTTCCTGCACGGTAAACGTGCGGTTTTCGACGCCGCTGTTGGGGCGCAGGGCGAGTACCGTGCAGCCGCTCAAGAGCGCAGCGAGGAAGAGTGGTGCAAACAAAAGTGGGTTCATGCGCGATCTGTGCGTAGTCATTGGTTGGGATACGGACGGAAACGTGTGCGATTCTAGCAAAGCCGGGAACAATCACCTACTCAGCTGGTATCCGAGCATGGCAGCGTTGTAGAGCGCATGCACGAGCATGGGCGCCAGCAGCGATCCGCTGCGCTCGTACGCGATGCCCGTGCACAGGCCCAGCACGAAGACGGGCAGCATGGCGGCCGGTGGATGCACGATGGCAAACAGCGCGGCGGCGATGCCGATCGCTTGCCAGGCCGGCAGCGAGCGGCGCAAGCCGCCCTGCAGCAAGCCGCGGAAGAGGAATTCCTCGCACAGGGGCGCGGCCAGCACGCCCAGGGCCAGCAGCCACAGCCCGTTGCCATTGATCTGTATCAATGGCGAAGCGGCCGGCGGCAGCAGGGCCGCGTAGCCGATGCCGAACAGGACCGCGACACAGGCGCCCGCGCCTCCCCGGCGCCACGGCTGGCGCCCCTGTCCGATGCGCGGCACGCCGGCCGTCCTGGCGCGCCAGTAGACGAGGCGCAGCAGCGCATACGTGAGCGCGCCGGCCGCGCCGGAGGCGATGGCCAGCTGCGCCAGCGGCGCCGCACTGGTCGCTTTGAGCAGGATCAAGGCCAGTGTTTGCAGCATAAAAAACAGCATGGCGGCGATCAGGCCATCGGCCGCCGCTATTCTGGCCGGCGGCGAGGCGGCAGGATCGAGCAGGTAGGGCAGCGCATCGCGCGCTTTTTGCCATATGGCCACGGCCAGCGCGCCCGTGAGCACGACAAACACCAGTTGCTGCACCAGGCTGCCGGCGGCCAGCGCGGCGATGTACAGGCTGGTCAGCAGCAAATACAGGTACATATACGTGGGGCGCACCTTTGCCCTTGTTTCCGTGGCCAGCGGGTCGCTGGCAAACACGCCCAGCGCCACGGCAATCAGCGAGTACAAGGGAATGCCGGCCAGGGCCAGCAGCAGCAAGGCCGCCGTTTGCCACGACCATGCGGGCAGCCAGGCCAGCGCCGCGCCGAACAGGGTCAAAGGATACAGCAGGGCCAGCATGGCCCACAGCTGCGCCTTTTGCCGCAGCGCCTGTTCGATGGCGACGGGAAACGTGTATAGCAGCCACAGCGCGCCACCTTCCTTGTTCAGCGTCTGGAAGGCCGACATCAGCAGCACATAGGTGCCGAGGAAAAAGCCGGTGGAGGCCAGCAGGACGGGATGCTCCAGCAGCGCGTGCAGGTCGCGCGCCTGGCCCGTAAACAGGGCCTGGCCACCGAGGATCAGCAAGGGCATCAGCAGGGTCTGCACGAGAAAATTGCGGTCGCGCAAGAGTAACGTCAGCTCACGCCGCTGGATCGCCGTGCCGATGCGCGGGCGCCACCGGCGTATTGGAGGCAGCGCCTGCGCCTGCTTGCGCGCGCTTTCGCGCTGGCCCGCGCCCACCACGCCGTGGCGCAGCTGGCGGCGCAGGATGGCCATGCCCAGCCACATCAACGGCAACACTTGCGCCATCAGCAGGGCGGCTGGCAGCAGCAGGGCCGCCACGTCAGATGCATTAAGCAGGCGCAACAGCAGGCCCGGCGGCGTCCAGCCGCTCCAGGCGGGCATGGCGGCCGCCCACGCATACGCGAAGCCGCCCGTGCCCATGCCAAACGACATGCCCATATACATGGGCAACAAGCCCGCCAGCGAGATCGCTGCCTGCAGATTGCCCAGCTGGGACGGACTGAGCGACAGGCGCAAGCCCGTGTCGACCAGGGTGCGCAGCATGGCGGCCAGGGCCAGCAGGACCAGGCTGGCGAGCAGGCCTGACAGTGGCGCAAGCCAGCCCTGGCCCGAGTACCAGGCGATGGCTGTCGTGCTGGGCCACAGGGCCAGCAAGCCGGCCGGATTGACGAGCGTGCGTTCGAGCACGCGCGCCCACAGCAAGGTGCTTTTTTCGACGGGCAGGGTGACCAGCCATTCCAGGTCCCAGTCCGGCTGCGACAGTTCTCCCATGCCCAGCGGCAGCAGGACGCTGACCAGCCACAGCAGCCCCAGCTGCAGGGTCAGGCCACCGATCAGCGCCACGCTGAAGGGCGTGGCCATCAGCTGCGCGATGACGGAATCGAGCAGGAGGTCGCTTGTGTGCAGGCCGCCGCGTGCCTGGCAGGCGGCGACCTGGTCCAGCAAACAATGCATGTTCAGTACGCTATGGCGGGCGATGCTGCCGAAGGAAAACAGCATGGGCAGCAATAGCAGCGCGCCCAGCAGCCAGCGTCCGCCACGCTTGCCCGGCGTGGCCGGGCGGCTTGTATTGTTTTTCTTGAAGGAAAGCCCCCGGCCGCTGACGTTGAGCAGGCGCTGCAGGCGCAAGCGGGTCAGCAGCCAGACGGCGCGCCAGGCGGTGGGCGGCGCCGGTGTCATGCCGTCGACGTCTCATCGGTGAGTTGCAGGAAGAGGTCTTCCAGGCTGCCATCGCTGGACAGCTGCCGGCGGATATCGTCCAGGCTGCCCGTGGCGACCAGGGTGCCCCGGTGGATGATGGCAACCCGGCTGCACAGCTTTTGCGCCATGTCCAGCAAATGCGTGGAAACGAAGATCGTGGTGCCGGCGGCGGCGCGGCGCAGCAGGCGTTCCTGCACGTCGCGCGAGGCACGCGGGTCGAGGCCGTTGATTGGTTCATCGAGGATCAGCACGGCTGGATCGTGGATCAGCGCGCAAGCCAGGCCCAGTTTTTTCTTCATGCCCAGCGAGTAATTGACGGCGAAATCCTCGCTTGCCTCGTCCAGGCCGAACTCCGTCAACAGGCGCGCCGCGCGGGCGGCCGCTTCCGCGCGGGGAAAACCATGCATTTCAGCCACGAATTGCAGGATTTCACGCCCGCGCAGATAATCGTAAAAGATGGGGTTGTCGGGCAGGTAGCCCACCTTGCGCTTGACGGCGGCGCCATCGCGGTGGCAATCGAGGCCATCGACCAGCACGCGGCCGGCGCTGGGCACGAGGATGCCCATCAGCATGCGGATGGTGGTGGTCTTGCCGGCCCCATTCGGGCCCAGGAAGCCGAAGACCTCTCCTTTGCTCACCTGCAAGGTCAATGGCTTGACGGCCTCGAACGTGCCGTACTGTTTGGACAAACCTTCGAAGGCGATCATGGTGCCCCCAGGGCGGCCAGCAGGCGCCCCTCGCCAGCGGGCGTGAGACGCAGGGCACGGCTGTCGAGTTCGCGCTCGGCCCAGCGCTGGCGCAGGGCCAGCTGCAGGATGGCGGCCCCCAGCGCGCCGCCCAGGTGAGCCCGCCGTTCGCTCCAGTCCAGGCAGGCACAGGCGAAGCGGCGGCGCTGGCGCTGCATTTGCGGCACGTCAATACCCAGGGCCGCCATGCGGGCCGCGCCCGCTTCCGATAGCCGGTAATCGTCGCCATCTTCCAACAGCCAGCCTTGCGCGTGCAACTGGTCGTGCAGAGCGACGGCCACCGTGCCGGCCATGTGGTCGTAGCAGGTGCGTGCATGGCGCAATCGCTCCGGCGTGGTGGGCAGAAACGGCGTTGCCGCCACGCCGGCCACTACCAGCAGCGCTTCGAGGGCCTGGCCCACCTCCACGCTGGCCAGGCGGTAATAGCG
The DNA here is from genome assembly GCF_059617925.1 of Janthinobacterium sp. JF4. Lineage (NCBI taxonomy): Bacteria > Pseudomonadati > Pseudomonadota > Betaproteobacteria > Burkholderiales > Oxalobacteraceae > Janthinobacterium > Janthinobacterium sp. JF4. The sequence continues at coordinate 5,305 of NZ_JCAQAV010000027.1, forward strand.
GTGCTTGCCTTGCGCCAGCATGGACAGCAAGCCATCCTCGCGCAGGCGCGCCAGATGCGCGCTGGCCGTCGAGGCGCCCACCTCGGCCAGCGCCGCCAACTCCGTCGCCGTGCGGGCACGGCCATCGAGCAGGCTGCACAGCATGCGCGCGCGGGCCGGTTCGGCGATGGCGCCGGCCAGTTGCGCCAGTCCCATGTCGGCCGTGCGATGTTGATGGCTGTCATCCATGATTCGTTCCCCGGCGAAGTGTTGTGGTCGAAGGGGCAGCATACTCGGCTCCCTTCATCACTGCAATGGAATGCGCATGCCGCTCGCCGACTTTGTTATCGACCCCGCCGACCCTTTCTTAGCCGTCACCCACGCGGCGCCGTATGATTACTATCGCCGCCTGGCGGACGGTCCGCCGCTGCGATTCGATGCGCAGCTCGATTGCTGGCTGGCGACGGGCGCGGCCGGCGTGCTGGCCGTGCTCACGCATTCCGCTTGCCGCGTGCGGCCGACCGGCCAGCCGGTGCCGGATACTCTGGCGGGCACGCCGTGCGGCGCGGTTTTTGCGGAACTGGTGCGCATGAACGATGGCGAACGGCATGCCGTGCCGAAACAGGTGCTGGCGCGCGCGCTGGGCCAGGTGGATCTGGCGCGCCTGCAGGAGCGGGTGCTGCAGATTGCCAGCGAGCGCGTGCCCGGCAGCGCCGCGCAGCTGAACGAGGCGATTTTTGAGTTGCCCCTGTTTGCCATGGCGCACTTGCTGGGCTTTGCGCCAGCGCAATGGCCGGCGCTGGCTGCCTGGACGCGCGATTTTGTCGCCTGCCTGTCGCCGCTGAGCAATGGAGTCCAACTGGCCGGCGCACAGGTGGCTGCCGATGCCTTGCTGCACAGTTTTCGCCGCCTGCTGCGCGAGGGCGAGGGCGACGTGAGGCCCGGCAGCTTGCTGCACGCTATCGTGGCAGAGGCCGATGCCATGGGAGACGGCGTGCTGGCCAACCTCGTGGGTCTGCTGTCGCAGACGTGCGATGCCACGGCCGGCTTGCTGGGCAATGCCATCGTTGCCTTGCGCACGCAGCCGGATTTGTTGCCGCAACTGCGCGCAACGCCGCAGCGATGGCCGGCCATGCTGCGCGAGGTCAGCCAGCGTGATCCCGCCATTCACAACACGCGCCGCTACACGGCGGATGCCATGGAATTCAACGGCGTGCGCGTGCCGGCCGGGCAGATGATCGTCGTCGTGCTGGCCAGCGCCGGCCAGGCGGAGTTCGGCTTTGGCCATGGCCGCCACGTCTGTCCGGGCCAGTCCATTGCGCACGCCACCGCCACAGCTTGTCTGCAGGCTTGGGCCGATGGGCTGCAAGGCATGCCGCTGGCATGGCGCTATCTGCCGTCGCTGAACGCCCGCATCCCTGTTTTTAATACGGGAGAAATAGCATGATTGCCGTGATTTTCGAAGTCTGGCCCAGCGCCGATGGCCGCCAGCAGTACCTGGACCTGGCCGCCGCGCTGCGACCCCTGCTCGATGAAGTGGACGGTTTCATTTCCATCGAGCGCTTCAGCAGCTTGAGCGAGCCAGGCAAATTGCTGTCGCTCTCGTTTTTCCGCGACGAGGCGGCGCTGGCGCAGTGGCGGCAGCTGGAAGCGCACCGCGCGGCGCAATCGGCCGGCCGGCAGGGCGTGTTTGACGATTACCGGCTGCGCATCGCCGGCGTCGTGCGCGATTACGGCATGCTGGACCGGCAACAGGCGCCGGCCGACAGCCGCCAGCGCCACGAAGGCTAGCGGGGCAGCGCGCCCTGCGTGATTTTCACTTTGACCCGGTACGTGGGCGCGCCCGCGTCGAGGGCGGGCGGCGTGGCCGGGTCGACGTCGAGCAGGGTGAACGTCAGGTGGTTGACGGTGACGGAACTGGCGGCGCCGGGCATGGAATCGGACAAGACGATATCGGTCGCGCCAGCGCTGTTGAGCAGACTGAAACTGTAGCTGACGTAGCCTTTCCACACGCACACGGCGCCCTTGCGGCAGCGGCTGTCGTTGACGCGCTCCAGTTTCAGGGTATCGGTGGCCGTGATGGCGACCTGTTCGCCCGGCGAGAGCACGTGGGTGACGCTGCGCGGCGTGTTTTCCGCGTCGCCGGCGCTGCCGGCCGCGCCGCAGCCAGCCAGCACGGCCAGGCAGGCGAAGAACAGGGGGAGCAGCATGGTGCGGTAAGAGCGGGTCAGGTAAGGCATGTTTTTCCTTTCAGGTGGAGCGTCCCCGGCGTGCTTGTTCACGCGAGGGATGAAATGATAGTAGCAAAATGATATTTTTCCGGCGCCCTATTGACGCGCTGTGGATGAATTGATGCGCCGGCCACGCGGCGCGCCGATTACTGCGTAGAATGGCTGTTTTGAAAATCAGGAAACAACCATGAAAAAAACTGCCCTGGCGAAAAGCGATGCCAAGAAACTGATGGGAAAGATGAATGTTCCCGGCGCCGGTGCATTCGGTAAGGAAGCGGTCGTCGTCGACCGCCGTGAGCAGCGCAAGCGCGATCAGGCCCTGGGCCTGGTGCCATTCGCCGTCAAGCTGAACAGCGATCTGGTGCTGCAATTGCAGACCCTGGCCAAGGAGCGCGGCGCGGATCTGAATGAATTGGTTGCCGAAGTCCTCGTCAAGGGCCTGGCTGCAGCTTAACGGTCGACAATGTTTATCTGTTGATAAATATCAAAGCTCAAAACTAAAAGGCGCCTTGCGGCGCCTTTTGCATTACGGCATTGCTTTCGACTACACCCAGGCGGCCAGGGCGCCCTTCATTTTTTTCAGCGCAGCCACTTCGATCTGGCGGATGCGCTCGGCCGATACGCCGAACTCTTCAGCCAAAGCGTGCAGGGTGGCGCCGGAGCCGTCGTCGTTGGCCAGCCAGCGCGCTTCGATGATGCGGCGCGAACGGGCGTCCAGCTTGCTCAAGGCCGTTTCCAGACCTTCCGATTGCAGGCGCGTCACTTGTTCCGCTTCCAGCACCTTGGTCGGCTCGCTTTGCTCCGACGACAGGTAGGCGATCGGCGAAAACTTGTCGTCTTCATCGTCGGTCGGCGATTCCAGCGCGATGTCGCGGCCGCTCAAGCGCGTTTCCATTTCGATCACTTCTTCGCGCTTCACGTCGAGCAGCTTGGCCAGCGCATCGATCTGCTTCGGCGTCATCGCATCGAGGCCCGTCTTGTGGCTGCGCAGGTTGAAGAACAGCTTGCGCTGTGCCTTCGTCGTCGCGACCTTGACCAGGCGCCAGTTTTTCAGGATGTACTCGTGCATCTCGGCTTTCACCCAGTGCATGGCGTACGACACCAGGCGCACGCCCTGATCCGGATCGAAGCGTTTCACGGCTTTCATCAAGCCGATATTGCCTTCCTGAATCAGGTCGGCATGCGGCAAGCCATAGCCCAGGTAGCCGCGGGCAATCGAGACCACCAGGCGCAGGTGCGACAGCACCAGTTCTTGCGCGGCGGCCAGGTCATTTTTTTCACGCAGGCGTGTCGCCAGCGAAATTTCTTCGTCATGGGTCAACATGGGCAGGCGGTTCACGGCCGAAATATAGGCGTCGATATTGCCCAGATTGCCAGTGAACCCGAGGCCCAGCGCATTACTTTTGGTCGGCACTAAGGCGGACGTTGCGGACATCATAGTCATGTTTTCTCCCTCGTAGTCTTGCTTTGTTCCCGTTGGCCACGTCACGCGACGTGATCCACTTGTCTGTTTGCGTATTCGGTCTTGCACTTTGCAGATCGCGGCACCATCTTCATCTGGCGTCCATGGCGGTTCTGCTGTTGGTATGTCCCTATATTAGCACTCTCTGCTTGCGAGTGCCAATCAGCACATTTAATCGATCTGATAGCCTAAATACTATGGCGAATGAATGCTTGATATATATGTCTGAACATCGCGAGATAGCGCTTCACGACAACAAGGCTAGTCTACGGCCTTTGGCTGAAGCGAGCCTTAAGAATACTTGTTTAATATCAAGATAACAGCAGTATAAGGATGACGCGGCGCATGGCGACGCCAGGAGCGCCGCCATGGGAGGGAAGATCAGTTCAGGCGCGCCAGGTGGCGCTGCACGCAGAGGAAGGCGCCGATCAGGCCCAGGCCGGCGCTGATGGCCAGCAAGCCAGCCATCGGCAGCGGCGCCAGCGGCACCAGCTGGAATTCGGACGCATACAGGCGGGCAAACTCGGCAATCGCGGTATTCAGCGGCTGCAAGGCCAGTGCCACGGCGCCCAGGGCCAGCGCACCGGCGCACAGGCCCAGCAGGGCGCCTGTGTAGTAGAAAGGGCGGTGGATGAAGGTGTCGGTGGCGCCGATCAGCTTCGAGATGCTGATTTCATCGCGCTGCTGCATCACCTGCAAGCGGATGGTATTGAAGACCACGGCGATCACGGCCACGCCCAGGGTGATCGCCAGCAGCAGCAGCACCAGGCGCAGTACGCCCAGCAAGGCCGCCAGGCGCTTGACCCAGGCCGAATCGACTTGCGCCGATTCCACGAATGGCAACTGGCGCAACTGTTCCGCCACCGCATCGACATCCTGCGCCTCGCTGGCGCTGCTGAAGGCATCGAGTTTCAATACATAACTGTCGGGCAAGGGATTGTCGCCCAGGGTGCTGAGCACGTCGGCCAGGCCGCTCTTGTTTTTCAGCGAGTCCAGCGCCTGTTCGCGCGGGATGAAGACGATCTTCGCCTTTTGCTCGCCGACGATCTTGCGCATGGCGCCAGCCAGGGCCACGGCTTGCTCGCGTGGCGTGTCGATCTTCAGGAAGACGCTGATTTCCGGGTCGACGGACATCTGCTCCGACATCGGGCGCACATTGTCGAGCATGGTCAAGCCGGCGAATGGCAGCGACAGGGCGATCGCGACGACGAGCACGTTCAGCAAGAAGCCGCCCGGCGACTTGCGCAAATGAATCAGCGCCGAACCGAAGGCGAAGCGGTGTTGACGGAACCAGCCTCTCATGCCTGCTCTCCCTGCGCGTCGTCCGGGCCGGGGGAGGGCGCGAAATCGGGATCGGGCGGGGCGAAGACGGGCGCCTGGGTGGCCTTGTCGATGGCCACCAGCTGGCCGTTTTTCAGGTGGATCACGCGGGCGGCGGCGTCGAGCATCTGTTCGTCGTGGCTGGAAATGAGGCAGGTCACGCCCACTGAATGAAATGCTTTCAGGGCGTCGAGCACCTTATTGGCGCTGGCGCGGTCCAGGTTGGCCGTCGGTTCGTCGGCCAGGATGATCTGCGGCCGGTTGACGATGGCGCGCGCGATCGACACGCGCTGCTGCTCGCCGCCCGACAGCGACAGCGGACGCGCCATGGCGCGGTCCAGCAGTCCCACTTTGTCGAGCGCGGCGCGGGCGCGCTGTTCCGCGGCAACTTTATGCGCGCCGACGACGAGCAGCGGCAGCATGACGTTGGCCAGGATGGAGCGGTCGTTCAATAATTTTTGCTGCTGGAAGATCAGGCCCATGTTGCGGCGCAGGAAGGGCACGCCGGCCGGCTTGATCTTCGCCATGTCCTGGCCATTGACGATCAGCTTGCCCGACGTGGGGCGTTCCATGGCGGCGATCATTTTCAGCAAGGTGGATTTGCCGGCGCCGGACGGGCCCGCTAAAAATACCAGCTCGCCTTTGGCAATATTGAGCGAAATGTCGCTGAGCGCGACGGCGTCGGCGGAGTATTGCTTGGAGACGTGCTGAAATTCAATCATGTATAGGCTTATCCGAGCAGCGCTTCGACAAATTCGGCAGCCACGAAAGGCTGCAAGTCTTCAATTTTCTCACCGATGCCGATGAAATACACGGGCACGGGGCGTACGCGGGCAATCGCCGCCAGCACGCCGCCCTTGGCGGTACCGTCCAGCTTGGTGATCACCAGGCCGCTCAATTGCAGGGCATCGTCGAAGGCCTTCACTTGCGTGAGGGCATTCTGGCCCGTGTTGCCGTCGATGACGAGCAGGGTTTCATGCGGCGCGCCCTCCATGCCCTTGCCGATCACGCGCTTGATTTTCTTCAATTCCTCCATCAGGTGCAACTGTGTCGGCAAGCGTCCTGCCGTATCGACCATCACCACGTCGATGCCGCGCGCCTTCGCCGATTGCACCGAGTCGTAGGCCACGGCGGCCGGGTCGCCCGATTCCTGCGAAATCACGGTGACGTTGTTGCGCTCGCCCCACACCATCAGCTGCTCGCGCGCGGCAGCGCGGAAGGTGTCGCCCGCAGCCAGCAGCACGGATTGATTGTTCGACTGCATGTGCTTGGCCAGCTTGCCGATGGTGGTGGTCTTGCCGGCGCCATTCACGCCGGAAATCATCATCACCAGCGGCTTGTGGCGGCCCAGCTCGAAGCGCTTTTCCAGCGGCGAGAGCAGGTCGATCAGCAGCACTTTCAGCGCGGCCTTGACGGCGGCGGCGTCGAGCAGCTTGTCTTCCTTGACCTTTTTCTTCAATTCCGTGAGCAAAAATTCGGTGGCGTCGATGCCGGCGTCGGACATCAGCAGCGCCGCTTCCAGCTCTTCGTACAGGGCCTCGTCGATCTTTGCGCCGACGAACAGCACGGACAAGGTATTCGAGGTTTTCGACAGGCCTGCCTTCAGGCGCGTCATCCACGATTTTTTCTCGGGTTCGGCGGCCACGATCACGGGCACGCGCTCGGCCGGCGCACCGCTCAGTGGCGTAGCGGCAGGCTGCGGCGCAGGCGGCGTGGCGGCGGGAAGGACGGGAGGCTCGGCTGGCGCAGCCTCGGGAGCGATGGGTTTTTTCTTGAAGAAACTAAACATGGATGTGTGGTGGCGGGTGCTGACCTAAGGCCCGGCGGCGCCGGACACTGTGTTACGGGCTATTCTACCAGAGCGCGCCCGGCCCTTCATGCTTTACTGTTCGATTGGCAACATTGCGCGGCTATCCACGGAGATCGCCGCAGTTGCCGCGCTTTCCAGCCGGATCAGTGGGTTTGCAGGGCGTGCGCCTGGTGGCGGCGGCGCCAGTCGGCGATGCTTTCGTCGACTTGCCGCAAGTCCAGCACGTGCAAAAAGGCCGGCGGCTGCTTGGTCAGGACGGGACTGCGTCCCCCGGCCCACAATTCCATGCTTGGTGGCAAGCTTGCATGCAGCTGCTGCAGGCTGTCGCGCGTCTGCCTTTGCTTGCTGGCACTGGAAAACGACAGCGCCACGATGTCGGCCCGCTGCGCGCGGGCGGCCGCGACGATGTCGGTCAGCGGCGTTTCCACGCCCAGCGACATGCAATGGGCGCCGGCCGCCGCGCACAGCGCCTCGGCCATCAGCAGCCCCAGGCCATGGCGTTCCTGCGGCAAGGTACTGAGGACGATGCGCGGCGAGCGCGTGGACGGGCTGCTTGCTTGTGGCAGGGAAAAGATGGCGTGGCGCATCACCGTTTGCAAGGTTTCGCTATACAGATGCTCTTCATACACGGCCAGTTCGCCGCACGCCCACGCCTCGCCCACCATGCCGGTGAGGGGGGCGACGACGTCGATGGTGAAGGCTTTCAGCCCCAGCACGGCCAGCGCCTGGCGCAGGGCATCAGCCAATCCCGCCATCTGGTGGCCGCGGCACAGGGCCAGGTAGTGCGCCAGTTGCGGTTGCGGCAAGGACGGCGCCGCGCTGCCGGCGCTGGCCAGCTGCTGCAATTGCGCGGTGCTGTGCTGCATGATTTTTCCCGGACGAAATCCGAGGTCCAGCAGGCGCTTGACCATGCGCAATTTCTGCACTTGCTCGGCCGGATAGCTGCGCTCGCCAAAGGCGTCGCGCCAGGGCTGGGGAAAGGCGTAGCGGCGCTCCCATACACGCAAGGTTTCCTTGGCCAGCCCGGTGTCGCGTTCGACATCGCTGATGCTGAAGGCGGAAGTAGGTTGCAGGTCAGTATCCATACCAGGGTGGCTTTGCTCGCTTGCGGAAGAACGTGGCATGCATTTTACGCCTTCCGCCGCCCCTGACCAAATAGCTGAATCCGATTGGAAATGGCCGGCGTACAAGTTTGTGAACGGGTGGGGGCACTCATTGACATAAATCAATATTTCATCGATTATCATGAGGATCGTTTTGTCCAGGACAAACTTAATACAGGTGTACTCATGAAAATTGCCGTCGTCGGAGCAGGAATTGCAGGATTGTCGTGTGCCTATCGCCTGGCGCAAGCGGGCCAGGACGTCACCTTGTATGAGGCGGGCGACTACTTTGGCGGCCACAGCCATACAGTGGATGTCACGCTCGATGGCGTCACGCATGGCGTCGACACGGGGTTTCTCGTGTTCAACCACGCCACCTACCCGAACCTGGTGCAACTGTTTGACGAACTCGGCGTCGAGGCGGCCGACAGCGACATGTCGTTCTCCGTGAAGATGCCGCTGGGCACCACACCCGATGCCCGCGTGCTGGAATGGGCGGGCGCCAATTTCGATACCGTGTTTACCCAGCGCAGCAATCTGCTGCGCCCCGCCTTCTTGCGCATGCTGCGCGATATCGTGCGTTTCAACCGGCAAGCCAGCGCCCTGGCCACGGCCAGCGCGCCGGCGCCGGCCCTGTCGCTGGGCGAGTTTCTCGACCTGCACGGCTATGGCGACGAGTTCCGCCACTGGTATCTGCTGCCGATGGCCGCCTGTATCTGGTCGTGCCCGGCGCGCCAGATGCTGGCCTTTCCGCTGGCCACATTCATCCGTTTCTGCCACAACCATGGCTTGCTGCAAGTGAGCGACCGGCCACAATGGCGCACGGTGCGGGGCGGCGCGCGCGTGTACGTGGAAAAACTGCTGGCGGGCATTCCGCAGCAGCGCCTGGCCTGCCCCGTGCTGGCCGTGCGCCGCCAGCCGCACGGCGGCGCCCGCATGGTCGAGCTGCACACGGCTGCCGGCGTCGAGCATGTCGATCACGTCGTGCTCGCTTGCCACAGCGACCAGTCGCTGGCCCTGCTGGGAGATATCCGCGACGACGAGCGCTCCGTGCTCGAAGCCGTGCGCTACCAGCCGAACCGGGCTGTGCTGCATACGGATGCGTCCTGCCTGCCGCAGCGTCGCCGTGCCTGGTCGGCCTGGAATTACCAGGGCCGGCCGGCAGTGGAAGAAGGCGAGGCGCCGCAAGTGTGCGTGCATTATTTACTGAACCAGTTGCAGCCCTTGCCGTTCACCACGCCCGTCATCGTTTCGCTCAATCCGCTCGACGAGCCCGATCCAGCGACCATTCTCGACGCGTTTTCGTATGCCCACCCCGTGTTCGATGGCGCGGCCATTGCCGCCCAGGCGCGTCTGGCCGGTTTCCAGGGCGCGCAGCACACGTGGTTTGCGGGCGCCTGGACGGGCTACGGTTTCCATGAAGACGGCTTGAAGTCGGGCCTGGCCGTGGCGCAAGCGCTCAATGGTATGGCGGCGGAGTTTGGTCATGCCGCGTGACTCCTCGCTGCCCGTGCCGCCGCAGCCCCAGCTATGTCTGGGACGGGTGCGCCATGCGCGTCTGCGTCCGCGCGCGCATGCTTTTGCATATGGCATGTTTTATCTGCGTCTGCCCTTGCGCAGCATGGGGGTGCAGGATTTCCCGGCACGCCTGATTTCGCGCAACGGCGCCAATGTGCTGTCCTTCCGCGACAGCGACCACGGCGATGGCGCGACGCCGCTGCTCGAGTGGATCGATGGCTTGCTGCGCCAGCATGGCGTGGTCGATGCGGACGGCGAAATCTGGCTGCAAAGCATGCCGCGCATGTTCGGCTATGTCTTCAATCCCGTCAGTTTCTGGTTTTGCCACCGGCTTGACGGCGCGCTGCGGGCCGTGGTGTGCGATGTGCGCAATACCTTTGGCGAGCGGCATCTGTACTTGCTCGAGCAGGGCGGCGCCATCGCGTATGGCAGCGAACTGGTCGCCAAGAAAATTTTCCACGTATCGCCATTTTGCAAGGTGGAAGGCCAGTACCGCTTCCGTTTCCTGCGCAATAGCGAGCAGGGTGGCGAACGCCACCTGGCGCGGGTCGATTACGAGGACCTCGACGGCCCGCTGCTGCAGACGAGCCTGGCCGGCACGGCGCAGCCGCTGCGCGATGGCGCCATCGCCTGGGCCTTGCTGCGCTACCCCCTGATGACGTTTGGCGTGATGGCGCGCATCCATTGGCAAGCCTTGCGCCTGTGGCTGCGCCGCGTGCCGTTTTTCAGCAAACCCCACCCTCCACAAGAAAAGGTGTCCCGATGAGCTCCGATTCCCTGCCGACCGGCCTGCATGCGCGCAGCAGCGCGTGCCCCGCGCACTCGCACGACCACACGCACCTGGACATGCCCGCCTCCGGGCGCATGATTGTGCGCCTGCTGCAAAAGTTGCAATACGGCGCCCTGCGCCTGCGCACGCCTGATGGCAGCGTCCTGCAGTACGGCGACGGCAGCCATCCCGTCACCCTGGACTTGCATAACTGGCGGCTGTGCGCGGCCGTCCTGCGCTCGGGTGACATCGGCTTTGCGGAAACGTTTATCGCCGGCGACTGGCGCACGGACAATTTGCCGGGTCTGATCGAATTGATGATACGCAATCGCGCGCAGATCGAATCCCTGATCTACGGCAACTGGTGGGGCAACCTGGCGTACAAGGCCAAGCATTTTCTCAACCGCAATTCGCGTGCCGGCAGCAAGAAGAATATCCATGCCCATTACGACATCGGCAACGCCTTTTATCAGCTGTGGCTGGATCCATCGATGACGTATTCGAGCGCCCTGTTTAGCGAAGGCGCCAGCCTGGAGCAGGCGCAGGGTGCCAAATACCGGCGCATTGCGGAGCAGTTGCAGCTGCAGCCGGGCCAGCGCGTGCTGGAAATCGGCTGCGGCTGGGGCGGCTTTGCGGAAACGGCGGCGCGCGACCATGGCGCGCACGTGACGGGTCTGACTTTATCCACGGAGCAACTTGCGTATGCGCGTGAGCGCCTGCAGGATGCGGGGCTGGCGGCGCAGGCCGACCTGCAGCTGTGCGACTACCGCGACAGCCACGGCCAGTACGACGCCATCGCCTCGATCGAGATGTTCGAAGCCGTGGGGCAAAGCTACTGGCCCGGTTATTTCGAGTGTGTGGCGCGCAACCTGAAGCCGGGCGGACGTGCCTGCATCCAGACCATCGTCATCGCCGACGAACTGTTCGAGCGCTACAGCAAGAGCACGGATTTCATTCAACAGTACATTTTCCCGGGCGGCATGCTGCCATCGCCGGCCGAGTTTCGCCGCGCCGCCGAGGCGCAGGGCTTGCGCGTGGCGGACGCCTTCAGCTTTGGCCTCGATTACGCGGAAACCCTGCGCCAGTGGCGCGCCAGCTTCCTGGCCCAGCGCACGGCGCTGGAAAAGCAGGCTTTCGATAGCCGTTTCCTGCTGACCTGGGAGTTTTACCTCGCGTACTGCGAGGCCGCCTTCCAGGCGCACAACACGGATGTGATGCAATTTACCCTGATCAAGGACTGACCATGCGCCGCCTGCTTGCCACTGCCGTGCTGTCGTTGACCATGTCCGGTGCCACAGCCGCGCCGCCTGCCTTTATCGCTGCCGACGTGCCCGAGGCCCGCCTGGCGGGCGAGGGCGAATACACGTGGTTCGGCATGCGTATTTATCGGGCGCAACTGTGGGTGGGCCCGCAAGGCTACCAGGGCGCGGCGTCGGCAACGGCGCCGTTTGTGCTGGAACTGCGCTACGCGCGCGCACTCGACGGCAAGAAGATCGCCGAAGCCAGCTACGAACAGATGCAGAAAATCGGCGCGGGCACGGAAGCGCAGCGCTTGGCGTGGCTGGGCACCATGCAGCGCATCTTTCCTGATGTTAAGGAAGACCAGCGCATCGCGGGCGTCCACCGGGCCGGCATCGCTCCCGGCGTGCGCTTTTATCTCGATGGCAAGGTGCTGGCTGACGTCAGCGATGGTGACTTCGCGCGCGCCTTTTTTGCCATCTGGCTCTCGCCGTCGACCACGGCGCCGAAGCTGCGCGCGTCCTTGCTGCAGAGTGCGGCGCCGCTGCCATGAACGCCGGGGCCAGCGCCTTGACCTTGCCTGCCTTGTTCAGTTATGGCCTGTTCGGCTTGCCGCTGGCCATGCTGGCGCTGCCCATCTATATATATGTCGCGCCGTTTTATGCGCAGCGCAGCAGTCTTGACCTGGCGCAGATCGGCGCCGTGCTGCTGGCGGCCCGCATCGCGGCCGCCTTCATCGATCCGGCCCTCGGTGCCTGGATGGCGCGTGGCAGGCGCAGCTATGCCGTCTATGTCGCTGCGTCGCTGCCCTTGCTGCTGCTGGGATTTGGCGCCCTGTTCCATCCGCCGTCGCTGTCGCATGGGGCCACCCTGGCCTGGTTCCTGGCCGCCTTGCTGCTCGTCTACGCCGCCTACGGCCTGGCCGGCATCGCGCACCAGAGCTGGGGCGCGGCCTTGAGCCAGGCGCGCGCGCAGCGGGCGCGGGTGACGGCCGTGCGCGAAGGCTGCGGCTTGCTCGGCGTGATCCTGGCGGCGGGCCTGACTTCCGTGTTCGGCTATGACGGCTTGTCGCTGGCCTTTGCCGTCTGCCTGCTGGCGGCGGGCGCGCTGCTGCTGGCGCGAGCGCCGCGTCCGGCCTTGCGCCAAGGTATGGAGGTGCTGCCCGCCGGCGCCTGGCGCCTGCCGTTTCGCCAGCGCGCGTTTCGCTGGCTGTTTGCCATCCTGCTTGTCAACGGCGTGGCAGCCGCCATTCCCGCCACCCTGTTCCTGTTCTTTGCCAGCGACTACTTGCGCCTGGGGCATTACGCAGGACCGTTCCTGATCGTCTACTTTTGCGCGGCGGCCGCCTCGATGCCCGCGTGGGTGGCCCTGGCGCGCCGTTTTGGCGAAGCGCGCGCCTGGGGCGGCGCCATGCTGCTGGCCGCGACCGTGTTTGTCTGGGCATATGGCCTGGGCGAGGGCGCCGCCTGGGGCTTTGCCAGTATCTGCCTGCTGTCGGGCCTGGCGCTGGGCGCCGACCTGGCCTTGCCGCCGGCCCTGCTGGCTGGGCTGATCGGCGCGGCCGGCCATGCCGGGCGGCATGAGGCGGCATATTTCGGCTGGTGGAACTGGGGCGTGCAGATGAGCCTGGCCCTGGCGGCTGGCATCGCCTTGCCCCTGCTGGCCTGGCTCGGTTATGTGCCGGGCAGCGGCGGCGGCGGCTTGCCGGCCCTGGCGGCGGCCTACGCCTTGCTGCCCTGCGCCTTGAAACTGCTGGCCGCGCTGCTGCTGTGGCGCGCGCCTCTACAACATATATATAGTGAACCCGGGGAGAAGCGACCATGTACCTCATGAAATATTGCCGGCGCGGCATGACGGCGGCCGCCTTGCTGCTGGCGCTGGCCGCCTGTTCCACGCCGCCCACCCCGGCCACGTACGCGCAGGAATTGCCGAAGCTGGACTTGCAACAGTACTTCAACGGCACGCTCGACGCCCACGGCATCTTCCAGGACCGCTCCGGCAAGGTGGTCAAGCGTTTCACCGTGGTGATGCGGGCCAGCTGGGCGGGTGAGACGGGCACTCTGGATGAAGACTTCACGTATTCGGACGGCAGCAAACAGCGGCGCGTGTGGACCTTGCGCAAGACGGCGCCCGGGCGCTTCATCGGCACGGCGCCCGACGTGATCGGCGAGGCCGTCGGCGAAGTGGCTGGCAATGCGCTGCGCTGGCAATACGTGCTGGCGCTGCCCGTCGATGGCACGGTCTACCACGTCGACTTCGAGGACTGGATGTTCCTGATGGATGACAAGGTCATGCTCAATCGCGCCGCCATGAGCAAGTTCGGCGTCAGCCTGGGCGCCGTCACTTTATCGTTCAGCAAGCGTCCACAGGCGGCCCCATGAATCGCAAGATCACCAGCTGGGCGGGCAAGCGCGTGTGGATCATCGGCGCTTCCAGCGGCATTGGCGCAGCCTGCGCCACCCTGCTGCTGGAGCAGGGCGCCTGCGTGGCCTTGTCCGCCCGCCACCGTGCCAGCCTGGAGCGGCTATGCGAGGGGTACTCGCTGGCGCAGGCCTTGCCGCTCGATATTACCCAGCCGCCGCAGCTGCGGGCCGTCTGTGCCGAACTCACGCAGCAGTGGACGCATATCGACCTGATACTGGTTGTCGCTGGCGGCTATCAGGCCATGCGCGCCGATAGTTTCGACCTCGAGGCGGCCCAGAGCTTGCTGGCCTTGAATGTGGGCGGCGTGTTCAATTGCCTGGAGCAGGCCTTGCCTTGGCTGTTGCGCCAGGGCTGCGGCGGCATCGGCATCGTCGGCTCGGTGGCCGGTTATGGCGGCTTGCCGAAAGCGCTAGCGTACGGCGCCAGCAAGGCGGCGCTGATCAACCTGACGGAGTCGCTATACCTGGATCTGCATCCGCGCGGCATCGGTGTGTATCAAATCAATCCCGGCTTCGTGGCCACGCCCCTGACGGCGAACAATGATTTCAGCATGCCGGCCCTGATGACGGCGCGCGACGCGGCCGCCGCCATGCTCGACGGCATCGAGCGGGGCCAGTTTCACATCCACTTCCCGAAGCGCTTTACCAATAGCATGCGCCTGGCGCGGCTGCTGCCGTACCGCGTCTATTTTTGGCTGATCCGCAAGGTGACGGGCCTATGAGCGCAACCATGGAAGGTGCGCTGGCGCGCCTGGTGGCGTTTTATGAGCACCTGAGCCTGGAGAGCCTGGCCCAGCTGGGCGCCGTGTATGCGCCAGACGCCCGCTTCAAGGACCCGTTCAACGAGGTGGTGGGGCATGCCGCCATCCTGGCCATCTTCGAGCACATGTTCGTGCAAGTCGATGCGCCCCGGTTTGTCGTGCTGGAAAGCCTGGGGCAGGGGGAGCAAGCGTTCCTGACGTGGGAGTTCCGCTTCCGCATGAAACGTCTTGTCTCTGGCGAACAATGTATCCGTGGCGCAACACATGTGCGTTTCGATGCCCAGGGACGGGTGGTATTGCACCGCGATTATTGGGATGCGGCGGAAGAATTGTATGAAAAATTGCCGGTGCTGGGCTCTTTCATGCGCATGCTCCGGCGCGCAAGCCAGCGTTAAGCTGGTTTCGTGATGCTTTTAAGCAAAAAATGCGAAAAAGAAAAAGTAAATTGTGTGGAATGGAGGCAGCGAAAACTTGATTTCGGTCAATGTGTCGTTTTTTCGACACAAATATGTCAAAATATTGAGAAGGCAACATTGTAAGAAATTGTTTCAACTGATGCGCAATTTGCAAGCAAGAGTCGTCCTCATCCGTTTCCGGCCGGCACCCGACGCGCGTGCTGGAAAACGGGAAAAACATTTCTATGTGAGCAATTTAAATTACCACAAAGTCAGTAATTGTGTTGATACTTTGCCTATTTTTCTACAGCGCGCGCCGACGTCGAAAATGCCGCCTACGCCCCTGAATAATGCGGCAACGCACCAAAACAGGGCGCATTATTTCCCGTTTTTGGGCATCCGGCAGCAAACATTGGCGATGCCGTGTATGCTTCGTCCCGTTTATCCATTATCGCCTGACAAATTGTGCGCTTTGTCGCGTAAATCATCGAGGGCGGATGAGGGGTAAATCGTGTTGACGTTTTAATCACACGCCTGATACTGTTGCACTAATACAACGGGTGTCGACAAGGCATGCGCTATGATGGAATGGTCAATCAGGCCAATGCATTGGTTGGCAAGGGGCACTGGCTCTGTCGCGTAGTACGGTTGGCGATGGCCGGGATGCCTGAAAAAGCACTCGGCCTGGTACCGGAAGTAACATGTTGGAACTTGATGGAATGTGAAACGGTCGTTATAGTGCCGCTTCCGGTGCCCTTTGAGCACCGAACCGGCGCATGAAAATACGGTCGCTCTGCAGCCTTCAAGCTTATCGGTGCAATAGCGTGCCGATACCGATATGAATTGTTCCTCTGACCGGAACAGCAATGTGGCAGGTGGAGACCTTGCCCTCACTCATAAAAAGCGCTCTGCTAGAGCGCAGCTCGAGATGCATAGGCTGTATTACTTTTTGCTTCAAAATTAAAGGAAATCGCAATGAAAAAAACTCTGATCACCCTGGCAGTTCTGGCAGCAGCCACTGGCGTAGCCCAAGCTCAATCGAGCGTCGTTATCTACGGTACCGTTGACGCTGGTTTCGTCAGCGAGCGCGGCGGCGTTAAGGGCAACGTTAACAAACTGGACAGCGGCGTTGCTTCGGCTTCCCGTATCGGCTTCAAAGGCACCGAAGATCTGGGCAGCGGCCTGTCGGCACTGTTCGTTCTGGAATCGGGCTTCGGCGTTGACAATGGTCAACAAGACGTTGCAGGCTCCCTGTTCAATCGTCAAGCTTACCTGGGTCTGAGCAGCAAAACGACCGGTACCCTGACCCTGGGCCGTCAATACACGCCTTGGTACAACACCCTGTCGAAAGTTGCTGATCCATTCGCAGCTGGCTACGCTGGTTCCGCCAAGAACTTGTTCCCAGCGAACACCCGCACCAGCAACACCGTGCTGTACACCTCGCCAAACTTCAGCGGCTTTGACGCTGACGTGGCTTACACCTTCGGCGAAAACGCTGAGTCGAACAAAATCGGCCGTAAAATTGGCGCGTCGGTTGGTTACTCGAACGGTCCTTTGAATGCTCGTCTGGCATACAACAACACCGCTAACGACACCGCAACGACCGAAGTTGGCAGCGGCCGTAACTGGTTGGCTGCAGCTAACTACGACTTCGCAGTTGCTAAAGCTTACGTCGCATACGGCGTGAACAAAGGCCAAAACAGCGCCATCCGCAACAACGGCAACGTTGACGCGTTTAACTACACCTCGGCTGGCTTCAGCACCGACAGCACCACCGCCCTGATCGGCGCAACGGTACCAGTTGGTCCAGCAGGCACCGTGATGGCTTCGGTTATCCACGTGAACGACAAAAACAGCGCGAACGCCGATGCTAACCAGTTCTCGCTGGGCTACTCGTACGCTCTGTCGAAGCGCACCAGCACCTACGCTTCGTACGCTAAAATCTCGAACAAAAACAACGCTGGCTACACCGTTGGTAACAACAGCAATGTTGGTACGGGCGACAAAGCCTTCAACGTTGGTGTTCGTCACTCGTTCTAATATTCGCGCAAGCGAAGCTTAGTACCGCTGCCAGCATCCCTTCGGGGATGCTGATAAGCAAGGAAACGCGTCTCCAGGCTAGTCCTGGCGGCGCGTTTTTGCATGTGCGGCGCCAGTTATAATGGCGCCGTTACTCAAGTAAAGGAATGCCATGTCTTCATTCACCTCGCCGCGCCTGGCCACCCTGCTGGCCGCGCTGCTGCTTGCTGGCGCCACGGGCGCTGCTGTCGCTGCCGTCAAGGGCAAGAAGCCGGCCGGACTGGAGCGTTACGGCGTAGCCGTCTACTCCGACCTGTGCCTGCAAAAGGATAGCGGCGAAATCGGCGGTCAGCGCGTGACCCTGCACCGCTTCGCCGAAGCCGATTCCGTCATCTATGAATTCACGGCGGGCGCCCTCAGCTGGCCCATCGTGGCCAACGACGTCAATCTGGACGCGGCCACGGGCGCCTTCGACTTCACCATCGCCGGCGCCGACAGCGAAGAGCGCACCATCGTTGGCAAGTTTTCCAGGGATGGGCAGAGCCTGACCCTGGAAGGCGATTACTGCGGCGGCAACGTGCGCATGCCCATGAAGCTGAGCCGCGTGCGCGATTTCGGCCGTCCCCTGAAGCATTGCACGCCATGCCCGCCGGTGCCGGAAGTGCCCGCCGAGGCAGTGCCTGCCGAGGAAAGCGCGCCCGCGCCCGCCGCCTGAGCGATTGCCGCTGTCAAAAAGAAAAAGGCCCGGTATCGACCGGGCCTTTGTTATTTTCAGCGTTGCAAGGGGTTTAGTGGGCCGCCTGCGCCTTTTCCGCCGTGGCGCGGATGGTGGCGAGTGTCGCGTTCGGCGTGATCAGGTTGCCGTCGTAGCGCAGTTCGATCAAGGCCGGCAAGTTGTTGGCCTTGGCGTGCGCCAGCGACCGCTGCAGGGCGGGAGCGAACTCTTCTGTCGTATTCACCACTTCGCCATGCGCGCCGTACGCTTGCGCCAGCGCTGCGAAATCCGGATTGTGCAGGGTCGTGCCCGACACGCGGCCCGGGTAATCGCGTTCCTGATGCATGCGGATCGTACCGAACATCTGGTTATTGAAGACGATGATGACCACGCCGGCCTGGTATTGCACGGCGGTGGCCAGTTCCTGGCCATTCATCATGTATTCGCCATCGCCGGCGAAGGTGATGACGGTGCGCTCCGGGTGCACGATTTTGGCCGCCACGCCCGATGGCACGCCGTAGCCCATGGCGCCGTTGGTCGGCGCCAACTGCGTGCGCATGCCGCCGTAGCGATAGAAGCGGTGTGCCCACGAGGCGTAATTGCCGGCGCCGTTCGTCAGGATGGTGTCAGAGGGCGCCTGCGTCATGATCTCCTGCGTCACTTGCCACAGGTCCAGCGGCGCCTGGCCATCCTGGAAGATGGGCGGCTGCTCCTGGTAGGCGGCCAGCTCGGCCTTCGCTTCAGCCGGCGTATGTTTCCATGCGGAAGCATCGATGGGGGGCATGGCGGCCAGCATGGCGCACACTTGCGGCATGCCGCTGTTGATCATCAGCTCGGCCTGGTAGACGCTGCCCAATTCCTCCGCATCCGTATGGATGTGTACCAGGCGCTGGCGCGGCACGGGCGAGTCGAACAGGGTGTAGCCGCCCGTCGTCATTTCGCCCAGGCGCGGGCCGATGGCGATGACCAGGTCGGCATTTTTCACGCGCGCGGCCAGTGTCGGGTTGATGCCGATGCCGACGTCGCCGATGTAGTTCGGGTGGGCATTGTCGAGCAAGTCCTGGAAGCGGAAGGCGCAGGCGACGGGCAGGTGGTTGCTTTCCGCGAACTGTTGCAGATCGGCGCATGCCTGCGGCGTCCAGGTGGTGCCGCCCAGCAAGACCAGCGGCTGCGTTGCGCCGGCCAGCATGCTGCGCAGCTGTTGCAGCTGGGCCTCCGATGGCGCCGCCTGCACCGGCTGGTAGGCGCGCGTGTCGGCGACAGTCGCCAGCGAAACGAGCATGTCTTCCGGCAGGGCCAGCACGACGGGGCCGGGGCGCCCGCTGGTGGCCACCTGGAAGGCGCGCGCCAGGTATTCGGGAATGCGCTCGGCGCGGTCGATCTGTGCCACCCACTTGGCCATCTGCCCGTACATGCGGCGGTAGTCGATTTCCTGGAACGCTTCGCGGTCGACGAAATCGTTGCCCACCTGGCCGATGAACAGGATCATCGGCGTGGAATCCTGGTAGGCCGTGTGCACGCCGATCGAGGCGTTGGTGGCGCCCGGTCCCCGCGTGACGAAGCAGATGCCCGGCTTGCCCGTCAGCTTGCCGTAGGCTTCGGCCATGAAGGCGGCGCCGCCTTCCTGGCGGTTGATGATGAAGCGGATGCCCGAATCATGCAGGGCGTCGAGCACGTCGAGGTAGCTTTCGCCAGGCACGCCAAAGGCGGTATCGACACCATGGATCTGCAGGGCATCGACCAGGATCTGGCCGCCGGTACGGGGTTGTTGCGTCATGTTCGGCTCTTTATATTCTAGTGGGTGGCAAAGAAGTGGGGCAGCGGTGCGCATGCGCCTGCATGCAAGCAGCTTGCCTCATTCTATGTGAGCCGATTTGGCCCGGCTTTTGAAATGGCGACACCGAATTACACAATCCCCCGGGCCGGGGCGACGACGAGGGGCCTGCACAGGCCTTTTGCAGAAACATGCTGCGGCGCGGTACAATGGCGGGTGAAGCAGGCCAGACAGTCGCTGGCCGGCGCAGCGATGCGCTGGCGGGAGGAAGGTCCGGACTCCATAGAGCGGGGTGACGGTTAACGGCCGTCCGTCGAAAGCCGCAAGGTATAAGGCGAGGAATAGGGCCACAGAGACGAGCGTATTAAGTTACGGTGAAACGCGGTAACCTCCACCTGGTGCAATTTCAAATAGGCACGCGATGATGCTGCTCGCGGAGCGTGCGGGTAGAAAGCTTGAGCGCCCGAGTAATCTGGCGCCTAGAGGAATGACTGTCATAGCGCCAACCTGCAAGGGAAGGCGCCGTAACAAAATCCGGCCTACCGGCCTGCTTCACTTGAATTCCTGTTCCCTTGTCTGTCAGGGAGCATCCTGGCCGCAACGCTTGCGTGCTGCGCGCCACCTAAAAGCCCCCGCAACGGGGCTTTTTTTTGTTTCCAAAAATATAGCATTTGAGATAAAGTTGTATATACAACTAAAGGTGAACAATTGGTTAAAGTTTCTTAACTCTAATTAATTGCTGCATTGCAAAAATAGTTTTCCCGTGACAGGCCAGCCCCGGAAAACAGGGGCGATACGTGCCATCGGCGCTTTTCTTTTGCTTTAAACCAAGTCTTTTGCGGCGGCTGATTGCTGTTGTGCTCGGATGGCGAAACTATTGTCATGTGTCAACTAACTGTAAAAAATTCAATTTTTTGATTTCGTTTTTTTCGATGTTTACGGTAGGAAAACACATGTGTGCAGATGAGGTAGCACATTCACTATCTTTCATAAGTATCTAATTTATCGATATATTTTTATTTGAGACTCCTTCAACGATATGCGCTAAGTCCTTAATTTCATTAATAAAATTCCTGTTTTGCCAATCGGAAACCGCTTGACCACTATCTTTGCTTCCTCTAAAGTGGGCAACTGTGTGAAAAAGTGTGTTTTTGTGGGAAATTTTCCCTTTTCATCGTGATGCGCAAGCGTCGCAACCCAAGCTCAAAAAAGGTCTTCCGTGTTTCAAGGCGCGTCCGCAATCAATCTCGATGCCAAAGGCAGGATGTCTATCCCTGCCAAGCACCGTGACGCGCTGGCGATTCAATGCGAAGGCCGCTTGACTCTGACCAAACACCCCGATGGCTGCCTGCTGTTTTTCCCCCGTCCCGTGTGGGAAAGCCACCGCCAGCAAATCGCCGCCTGGCCCATGTCGGCGCGCGCCTGGCAGCGCATCTTCCTCGGCAACGCCGTCGATGTCGAGCTGGACTCGGCCGGCCGCGTGCTGATCTCGCCCGAATTGCGCAACGCCGTCGGACTGGCGCGCGAAGTCATGATGATCGGCATGGGCAGCCACTTTGAAATATGGGACGCCGCCAAGTTGGCCGACAAAGAACAGCAGGCGATCGATGCCGGCACCCCCGATGTACTTTCCAATTTTTCTTTCTAAGGCTCCGTAATGACACAACTCACGGTGCCGGAATTTCAGCATCGCACGGTGCTGCTCGATGAGGCGGTCGATGCGCTCGACCTGTCGGGCGACCGCGCGCACGGCATTTATGTCGATGGCACGTTTGGCCGCGGTGGCCACAGCCGCTTGATCCTGTCGCGCCTGGCGCCCGACGCGCGCCTGATCGGCTTCGACAAGGATTTGCAGGCCATCGCCACGGCCGAACAGATCGCCGACCCCCGTTTCCAGATCGTCCACGACAGCTTTGCCACCATGACGGCCAGCCTGGCCGAACGCGGCGTGCAGCAAGTGGACGGCATCCTGCTTGACCTGGGCATCTCGTCGCCGCAGGTCGACGACGCGGCGCGCGGGTTCAGCTTCCGCAACGACGGACCGCTGGACATGCGCATGGATACCACGCGCGGCATCTCCGCGGCCGAATGGCTGGCGGTGGAAACCGAGCAGAATTTAGAGAAAGTGATACGCGATTATGGGGAAGAACGGTTTGCTTTTCAGATTGCAAAGGCGATTGTTGCTGGCCGGGCAGTCCAGCCAATTTCAAGCACACGGCAGCTTGCCGGCATCGTGGCAGGCGCCGTCAAGACCCGCGAGAAGGGTAAGGACCCCGCTACCCGCACCTTTCAGGCCATACGCATTTTCATTAACAAAGAGCTCGAGGATCTCGAGATCGGCCTGAACCAGGCGTATGCCTGCCTGGCGCCCGGCGCGCGCATGGCCGTGATCAGCTTTCACTCGCTGGAAGACCGCATGGTCAAGCGCTTCTTCGCCTCGAAGGCGAACGTGGAGCAGCCTGACCGCCGCCTGCCGATCCGCGCGGTCGACTTGCCGCAGCCGGAAATGAAGCTGATTGCGAAGATGAAGCCGTCCGACGCCGAGATCGAGGGCAATCCCCGTTCGCGTTCGGCCGTGATGCGCGTGGCGCAGCGTTTGCCCATTCCAGTTCGTGGCGGCTCGCGATGACTGGCAAGCTGTGTGTCGTGCTGTCGGCCCTGCTGGTGTGCTGCGGCCTGTCGCTGGTGAACGCGCAGTACCAGTCGCGCCACCTGCTGATCGACCTGGAGCGCGCGCAAGCGCTGTCGCGCCAGCTCGACATCGACTGGGCGCAACTGCAGCTGGACCAGTCCACTCTGGGCAAGCATGAACGCATCGAATCGATCGCGCGGCGCGACCTGAGCATGACGCCGCTGACGGCGGCGCGTACGCAATACCTGACGGAGGGCGAATAATGAAGTTGGGCGGTAATAGCAACGGCCGGGTGGCGGCATCGAAAGGCGTGCCATTCTCGAAGAACCCCGTACTGGCGGTGCGTCTGCCCGTCTGGCGTTCGCGCGTCGTGCTGTTCCTGCTGTTCTTCGCTTTCGCCGGCCTGGGCGCGCGCGCGCTCTGGCT
Organism: Janthinobacterium sp. JF4; assembly: GCF_059617925.1. Classification (NCBI taxonomy): domain Bacteria; kingdom Pseudomonadati; phylum Pseudomonadota; class Betaproteobacteria; order Burkholderiales; family Oxalobacteraceae; genus Janthinobacterium; species Janthinobacterium sp. JF4. The sequence goes on from NZ_JCAQAV010000027.1 coordinate 27,881, forward strand.
GCAGGGCGTGTCGACGCAGTTCCTGCAAAAGCAGGGCAAGGCGCGCTACGAGCGCACGCTCGAACTGCCGGCCACGCGCGGCAAGATCACCGACCGCAATGGCCAGGTGCTCGCTTCGTCCGTGCCCGTAAAGGCCATCTGGGCCATTCCCGACGACGTGCTGCAGGCGTCGCCCGAAAAAATCAATGCGCTGGCCGGCCTGCTGGAAATGAACGTCAACGAATTGCGCAAGAAGCTCGATTCGGACCGCAGCTTCGTTTACCTGAAACGCCAGGTCGAGATGGACGTGGCCGACAAGATATCCAAGCTGGGTATCGACGGCATCGACGAGCGCAAGGAATACAAGCGCTTTTATCCACAGGGCGAAGTGATGACCCACGTGGTGGGCTTTACCAACGTGGAAGACGTGGGCCAGGAAAGCATGGAACTGGCGCAGCAGAAGACCCTCGTCGGCACCACCGGCAGCCGCCGCGTGATCAAGGACCGCCTGGGCCACATCGTCGAAGACATCGGCTTCATCCACGAACCGCATGACGGCAAGGACCTGACCCTGTCCGTCGATAGCAAGATCCAGTACATCGCCTTCACGCAGTTGAAGGAAGCGGTGGAAAAATTCAACGCCAAGGCTGGCGGTGCCGTGGTGCTCGACGTGCACACGGGCGAAGTGCTGGCCCTGGCCAATTACCCCAGCTACGATCCGAACGACCGCCGCAAGCTTACCGGCCAGCAGTTGCGCAACCGCGTCATGACCGATACGTTTGAACCCGGCTCGACCCTGAAACCGATCACGGTCTCGCTGGCGCTCGACACGGGCCGCGTCAAGCCGACCACCCTGATCGACACGGGCCCGGGCCGCTACACCATCGCCGACCGCACGATCACCGACACCAAGCCGCACGGCGTGATCAATGTCTCCGAGATCATCGAGATGTCGTCGAACATCGGTACCTCGAAAATCGCGCTGGGCATGCCGTCGCAGGAAATGTGGGAAATGTTTACCAAGGTGGGCTTCGGCCAGCAGCCGAAATGGGGCTTTCCCGGCGCCGTGGCCGGCCGCGTGCGTCCGTATAAGTCGTGGCGCCCGGTGGAGCAGGCGACCATGAGCTACGGTAACGGCATTTCCGTGTCGCTGATCCAGCTGGCGCGCTCCTACATGATGTTCGCGCGCGACGGCGACACGATTCCCCTGTCGTTCCAGAAGGTCAATGAACTGCCTGTGGGCCAGCAAGTGATCAAGCCGAAGACGGCCGCCGAAATGCGCGCCATGCTGGAACTGGTGGTCTCCGGCGCGCACGGCTCGGCCAAGCGCGCCCAGGTGGCCGGCTACCGCGTCGGCGGCAAGACGGGCACCGCCTATAAAGTGGAAAACGGCCGCTATGCGATGCCGCGCAAATACATCGGCTCGTTCGTGGGCATGGTGCCGATGTCGGCGCCGCGCTTCATCATTGCCGTGATGATCGATGAACCGACCGGCCCGGCCCACTATGGCGGCCAGGTTGCCGCTCCCGCTTTCGCGGCGATTGCGACCAACGCGCTGCGCGCGATGAACGTACCGCCCGATTCCTCCGTTACCGAAATCGTGGTCCCGGCCAATGCCGGCCCGGAGGCCATGTGAAGTCACTCATGACCATACAAGACATCAGTTTGTGGATCAAAACGGCTGCCCCGTCCGGGCAGCTGACGTCCGATTCGCGCCGCGTGCAGCGCGGCGACGTGTTTTTCGCCTATGCGGGCGCCACCCATTTCATCGCCGCCGCCATCGAGCAGGGCGCCGCCGCCATCGTGCATGACGCCGTCGAAGGGGACGCCGCATGGAGCGTGCCTCACCTGCTGGTCAGCGACCTGAAACGCCTGGCCGGCCCCGTGGCGCATGCCTTTTACGACATGCCCGACAGCGCCATGTTCAGCGCCGGCGTGACGGGCACGAATGGCAAGACCTCGTGCGCGCTATGGCTGGCGCAGGCCCTGGCGCGCCTTGGTGAAATCTCGTCCGTCATCGGCACCCTGGGCGTGGGCCTGTGCAAGCCGCGCGGCGCCATCGAATTCGACGTCACCGGCTACACCACGCCGGACGCCGTGCTGCTGGCGCGCAAACTGGCCGCCATGCGCGATGCCGGCGCGAAGGCTGTCGCCATCGAAGTATCGTCGATCGGCCTGGATCAGGAGCGCGCGGCCGGCATGCATTTCGACGTCGCCATGTTCACCAATTTGACGCGCGACCACCTCGACTACCATGGCGACATGGCGGCTTACGAGGCGGCCAAGGTCAAGCTGTTCGACTGGCCGGGCCTGAAAACGGCCGTCATCAACCTGGACGACGCCATGGGCCTGCGCCTGGCGCGCCATGTGGAAGGCAAGCTGGCGGGCGAGTACCCGGTCATCGGCTACACCTTGCAGGACGCGGCCAGCCTGCCTGACCTGCCGGGCGTGCTGATGCTGCGCGCCAGCCAGTTCCGCAGCCGCCATGCCGGCACAGACTTTCACCTGGAATGCGCGCTGGGCGTGGCGCTGGTCAAGACGCAACTGGTGGGCCACTTCAATATCAGCAACGCGCTGGCCGTGCTGGGCGCCTTGCTGGCACACGGCACCGGCCTGCGCGCGGCCATCGACGGCATCGAATCGCTGCAGCCGGCCCCGGGCCGCATGCAGCAGGTGGGCGGCCAGGAAGCACCGATGGTCGTCATCGATTACGCGCATACGCCGGACGCTTTGGCCAAAACCCTGGCTGCCTTGCGTCAGGTGGCGCAGGAGCGGGGCGGCCAGCTGTGGTGTGTGTTCGGTTGCGGCGGCGACCGCGATCCGGGCAAGCGTCCGCAGATGGGCGCCATCGCGCAGCAGGCCGATCACGTGCTGGTCACCAGCGACAATCCGCGCAGCGAAGATCCGCACGCCATCATCGCGCAGATCGTCGCCGGCATGCGCGCCGACGGTCCGCAGCCGCAAGCCATCGAAGACCGCGCCGGCGCCATTTTGTCGGCCATCAAGCACGCCGCCAAGCCGGACGTGATCCTGTTGGCGGGCAAGGGCCATGAACCGTACCAGGAAATCAAGGGCAAGAAACTGCCGTTCTCCGATGCCGACCATGCGCAGCTGGCCCTGTCCGCGCGCCTGACGATGATGAGGACGAACTGATGCGCGCGACCCTGACAGAATTGATGTCGTCACTGGACGGCGCGCAGCTGACGGGCGACGCCGTTTTTGACGGCGTGTCCACCGACAGCCGCAGCGCCCAAGCCGGTTCGCTCTTCGTCGCCCTGCGCGGCGAGAATTTCGACGCGCATGACTTCCTCGACCAGGTGGCTGCGCGCGGCGTGGCCGCCGTGGTGGTCGAGCGCCTGCCCGAAGGCTGGGACAGCGCCACGGTGCCCGCCATCGTGGTGGCCGATACCCTGGTGGCGCTGGGCCGCATCGCCAACCATTGGCGCGGCCGCTTCAATTTACCCGTCATCGGCGTCACCGGCAGCAATGGCAAGACCACTGTCAAGGAGATGATTTCGTCCATCCTGGCGGCGGCCTTTGGCGAAGAAGGCCGTTTGGCCACGCGCGGCAACCTGAATAATGAAATCGGCGTGCCTTTGACGCTGTTCCGCCTGAGCGCGGGGCACAAGGCGGCCGTCATCGAGATGGGCATGAACCATCCGGGGGAAATCGCCCGCCTGGCGGCAATTGCCGCGCCGACCCTGGCGATGGTCAACAACGCGCAGCGCGAACACCAGGAGTTCATGCACACAGTCGAAGCGGTGGCGCGCGAAAACGGCGCCGCGCTGGCAGCCTTGGCGCATGACGGCGTGGCTGTCTTCCCGCATGGCGATGAATTTACGCCCGTGTGGCGCGAACTGGCCGGTGCACGCGCCGTCATCACCTTCGGCCTGTCGAAAGAGGCGGATGTGAGTTGCACGCACCGCGCGGCCGAGGATTTTGGCAGCGACCTGTTCGTCAGCGTGCGCGCGCAAGACGGCAGCCTGCGCCAGTTCTTCGTCGGCTTGCAGGCAGCGGGCGAACACAATGTGCGCAATGCGCTGGCAGCCGTGGCATGCGCGATTGGCGCCGGAATCACGCCAGAACATATCCAGCAGGGCCTGGAGGCATTTTCTCCCGTGAATGGCCGCCTGCAGAAAAAACATGCCGCCAACGGCGCCACCATCATTGACGACAGCTACAACGCCAATCCGGATTCGGTGAGGGCTGCCATCGACGTGCTGGCGCAGGCCGCGGCACCGCGCATCCTGGTGCTGGGCGAGATGGCGGAAGTTGGCACGCAAGGGCAGCAGTTCCACGAAGAGATCGGCGCCTACGCCGCCGCCAAAGGCATTGAACACGTGCTGGCGACGGGCGGCCTGGCGCGCCATCTGGTCAATGCGGCGCAGGCTGCGGCGAGCCAGGAATCAGGCACGGTCGTGGAGTATTTCGAACAGTTCGACGGTTTGCTGGCGGCGCTCGATGCGCATTTGTCCGGCCGTTCGGATGCAACAGTATTAATCAAGGGCTCCCGCTCCATGAAAATGGAACGGGCCGTGCAGCATTTGATTGGTTCAAACAACAAAAACAAGGAAGCTCACTAATCATGCTGCTCTGGCTCGCTCATTATTTCCAGGACGACATTGGCCCATTGCGGGTCTTTAACTTCATCACATTCCGCGCCGTCTTCGCCACCCTGACGGCGATCTTGATCGGCCTGTGCGCCGGTCCCGCCGTGATCCGCATGCTCACGCGCATGAAGGTCGGCCAGGCCGTGCGCACGGACGGTCCGCAAACGCACCTGAAAAAACACGGCACCCCGACCATGGGCGGTGTGCTGATCCTCATCGCCATCGGCATTTCCACCTTGCTGTGGGCCGACCTGTCGAACCGTTTCATCTGGCCGGTGCTGATCGTCACCTTGGGCTTTGGCGCCGTCGGCTGGGCCGACGATTACCGCAAGGTGGTGCACCAGGATCCGGAAGGCATGCGCTCGCGCGAGAAATACTTCTGGCAGTCGCTGATCGGCATCGCCGCCGCGTTTTACCTGGCGTTTTCCGTCTCCATCTCCGAGCCCGATGCCGGCCAGGTGTGGAATCTGATCTACGCCTGGGTGCAATCGGGCTTCGCCATGGACTTGCCGCCGAAGGCCGACCTGATCGTCCCGTTCTTCAAGACCATCAGCTATCCGCTGGGCGTGTGGGGCTTCATTGCGCTGACCTATTGCGTCATCGTCGGCACCAGCAACGCCGTCAATTTCACGGACGGTCTCGATGGCCTGGCCATCATGCCGACCGTGATGGTGGGCACGGCACTGGGCCTGTTCGCCTATCTGACCGGTAACGCCACGTATGCGCGCTACCTGTTCATCCCGCACATCCCGGGCGCCGGCGAACTGGTGATCTTCTGCGGCGCGCTGGCCGGCTCCGGCCTGGCCTTCCTCTGGTATAACACCCACCCCGCGAAAGTGTTCATGGGCGACGTGGGCGCGCTGGCGCTGGGCGGCGCGCTGGGCACCGTCGCCGTCATCGTGCGCCAGGAAATCGTCCTGTTCATCATGGGCGGCATCTTCGTCGTCGAAACGCTGTCCGTGATCATCCAGGTCGTCTGGTTCAAGTATACGAAGAAGCGCTTTGGCGTGGGCCGCCGCGTCTTCCTGATGGCGCCATTGCATCACCATTTTGAACAAAAAGGCTGGAAAGAGACGCAGGTTGTCGTGCGTTTCTGGATCATCACCATGATGCTGGTGCTGCTCGGCCTGACCACCTTGAAGCTGCGCTGATGATGTACGACGCTAAAACCGCACTGGTACTGGGCCTCGGCGAATCGGGGCTGGCCATGGCCCTGTGGCTGGCCCGTGGCGGTGCCTGCGTGCGCGTGGCAGATACAAGGGAAACCCCGGAGCGCCTGGCAGCGTTGCAGGCCGCCGTGCCACAGGCGCAGTTCATCGCCGGCCCGTTCACGGCCGAATTGCTCGACGGCGTAGACTTCGTCGCCGTCAGTCCTGGCCTGGCGCCGCAGCGCGAACTGGCGCATATTGCGCCGGCCGCTCTTGAGAAAAATATCCCCGTGTGGGGCGAGATCGAACTGTTCGCGCAGGCGCTGGCCGCGCTCAAGGCAGAACGCGGCTATGCGCCGAAAGTCATCGCCATCACGGGCACCAATGGCAAGACGACGGTGACCAGCCTGGTGGGCCTGCTGTGCGAACGCGCCGGCCTGGCGACGCGCGTGGCCGGCAATATCAGCCCGGCGGCGCTGGACGTGCTGCGCGAAGTGCTCGATGCCGAGCCGGCGCCGCAGCCGGTGGAGGCGGAAGCTGAAGCGGCGGAGCCGGTCGCCAGCACCTTGCCGCAGGCGTGGATACTGGAACTGTCCAGCTTCCAGCTGCACACGACGTTCAGCCTGCAGGCCGATGCGGCCACGGTCTTGAATCTGTCGCAGGACCACCTGGACTGGCACGGCGACATGGCTGCCTATGCTGCCGACAAGGCGCGCATCTTCGGCGACCAGACCGTGCGCATCCTGAACCGCGACGATGCGCTAGTCATGCACATGGCCGATCCGATGACCGAAACCATCACCTTCGGCACGGGCGAGCCGGCGGAGGTGGACAGCTTCGGCCTGGTCAATGAACGCGGCATCTTCTGGCTGGCGCAAGCCGTGCCCAGCGAAGAAGTGATCGAAAAGAAGCGCAAGAAGAACGATCCGGCGCCGGAACCGGTGCCGACGATGGCCAAGAAACTGATGCCGGCCGACGCGCTGAAAATCCGCGGCCAGCACAATGCCTCGAATGCGCTGGCGGCGCTGGCCCTGTGCCGCGCCATCGGCCTGCCATTTGCGCCGCTGCTGCATGGCTTGCGCGAATACCAGGGCGAGCCGCACCGGGTGGAACTGATCACGGCAGTCAATGAAGTCGAATACTACGACGACAGCAAAGGCACCAACGTGGGCGCGACAGTGGCGGCCCTGTTCGGCCTGGGCAAGGCGTTTGGCGGCGTGCAGCAGCGTCTGGTGCTGATCGCCGGCGGCGACGGCAAGGGGCAGGATTTCTCGCCGCTGGCTGAACCCGTGTCGCGCTACGTGCGCGCGGTGGTGCTGATTGGCCGCGATGCGCCGGCCTTGCGCGCGGCGCTCGAGCCGGCCGGCGTGGACATCGTCGATTGCGCCACCTTGCCGGAAGCCGTGAAGCGCGCCAGCAGCCTGGCCTTGGCCGGCGATGCCGTGTTGTTGTCGCCTGCCTGCGCCAGCCTGGACATGTTCAAGAACTATGCGCACCGCGCGCAGGTGTTTGTCGACGCCGTGCGCGACATCGCCCTGGAAAACGGACAGGATATCTGATGGCCTTCCAACTGCCCTTCCGCTTTGGTTCCGGCTCGGCTGCCAAGCCGCTGGATAGCCGCGCGCGGCAGTCGAAGATGATGGACTATGACAAGCCGCTGGTGTGGGTGGTCCTGCTGCTCATGTTGCTGGGCATGGTGATGGTGTATTCGGCGTCGATCTCGCTGTCGGATGCGCGCAAGTTTGCCGCCTATACGAACAATTACTTTGTCGTGCGTCAGGCGCTGTTCATCGGTATCTCGATCATCGTCGCCGCGCTGGTGTTCCGCATCCCGGTCGCCACCTGGCAAAAGATCGCGCCATGGCTGTTCATCGGCACGCTGGTGCTGCTGGTGATGGTGCTGATACCTGGTCTGGGCGTGTCGGTCAACGGCGGGCGCCGCTGGCTGAACCTGCCGGGCCTGCGGCCGCAGCCGTCCGAGCTGATGAAGGTGGTGATGGTGCTGTATGCGGCCGATTACACGGTGCGCAAGCAGGAATACATGCACAAGCTGACCAAGGGCTTCATGCCGATGGCGCTGGCCGTCAGCTTCGTCGGCTTGCTGTTGCTGATGGAGCCCGATCTCGGCGCCTTCGGCGTGATCGTCTGCATCGCCATGGGCATTCTGTTTTTGGGTGGCGTCAACGCCATCTGGTTCGGCGGTATCGGCGCCATGCTGACGGCGATTTTCGTCACCATCATCGCCTTGTCGAAATTCCGCCGCGAGCGGTTTTTTGCGTATCTCGATCCATGGCAGGAAGACAATGCGCTGAACAAGGCTTACCAGCTGACGCACTCGCTGATCGCCTTCGGGCGCGGTGAACTGTTCGGCGTGGGCCTGGGCGGCAGCGTGGAAAAGCTGCATTACCTGCCCGAAGCGCATACGGACTTTTTGCTGGCCGTGATCGGCGAGGAGCTGGGCCTGGTGGGCGTACTGATCGTGATCGGCATGTTCTACTGGATTATCAAGCGGGCGTTCGACATCGGCCGCCAGGCGATCGCCATCGACCAGACCTTTGCCGGCCTGACGGCGAAAGGCATCGCCATCTGGATCGGCGTGCAGACCTTCATCAACATGGGCGTGAACCTGGGCCTGTTGCCGACCAAGGGGCTGACCTTGCCTTTGATGAGTTATGGCGGCACGGGCGTACTGATTAACTGTATCGGCCTGGCGATTTTGCTGCGCATCGATTACGAAAACCGGATCCTGATGCGGGGAGGCCGGCTATGAACAGCGTGACGAAATTGAAAACGACGAAAAGACTGATGATCATGGCGGCCGGTACCGGCGGCCATATTTTCCCGGGCCTGGCGATTGCGCAGACCATGCGCGCGCGCGGCTGGGAAGTGAGCTGGCTGGGCACGACCCACGGCATGGAGCAGGAGCTGGTGCCGAAGAGCGGCATTCCCATGGATGCCATTGCATTTTCCGGCATGCGCGGCAAAGGCCTGGCGCACACCATCCAGGGCGGCTTCAGGATGCTGGCCAGCTTCTTTGCCATCCGCCGTTTCATCGCCAGCCGCAAGCCGGACGTGGTGATGGGCATGGGCGGCTACGTGACCGTGCCGGGCGGCCTGATGGCGCGCCTGAAGGGCGTGCCGCTGGTGCTGGTCAATGCCGACGCGGCGCTGCTGCTGTCGAACAAGACGCTGGTGCCGCTGGCGCAGCAGGTGTGCTTCGGCTTTCCAGCCGATTTCGGCAGCGCCGCCGGCAAGGCCGTCGTCACGGGCAATCCCGTGCGCGCCGAGATCCTTGCGATGGCGCCGCCGGCATCCCGCTTTGCGGGCCGCAGCGGACCGCTGCGCATCCTGGTGGTGGGCGGCAGTCTGGGTGCGAAAGCGCTGAACGACAACCTGCCTGCCGCGCTGGCCCTGATGCCGGAGGCCGAACGCCCGCTGGTGACGCACCAGTCGGGCAAGAAGAATATCGACGCCCTGCATGCCGCGTATGCGCAGGCGGGCGTGCGCGCCAATGTGGTCGATTTCATCGACGACATGGCCAGGGCGTATACCGAGGCAGACCTGGTGATTTGCCGCGCTGGCGCGATCACCCTGTCGGAATTGACGGCGGCCGGCGTGGCCAGCGTGCTGGTGCCGCTGGTAGCGTCGACCACCAGCCACCAGCGCGACAACGCGCAATGGATGGCGAAACAAGGTGCGGCGATTCATCTGCCGCAGACGGAAATGAGTGCAGCGTCGCTGAGCACCCTGCTGGCGTCCTTGACGCGAGACAGCTGCCAGCACATGGCGCAGGCGGCACTGGCAGCGGGCAAGCGCGACGCCAATGAGGCGATCGCACACGTATTGGAAAAACTGGCATGAGGTTAGCTCTGTGAAGCATAAAGTAAACAATATCCACTTTGTCGGCATTGGCGGCAGCGGCATGAGCGGCATCGCCGAAGTGCTGGTCAACCTGGGCTACAAGGTGTCGGGCTCGGACCTGGGCAGCAATGCGGCGACGCAGCGCCTGGCGAGCCTGGGCGCGACCGTTATGCTGGGCCACGCGGCCGAGAACATCGGCGACGCCGATGCGGTGGTGACGTCGGGCGCCGTCCCGCAAGACAATCCGGAAGTGGCGGCCGCGCGCGCGCGCAAGATTCCGCTGGTGCCGCGCGCCGTGATGCTCGGCGAGTTGATGCGTCTGAAACGCGGCATCGCCATCGCCGGCACGCACGGCAAGACGACGACGACCAGTCTGGTCGCTTCGGTGCTGGCGCAGGGCGGCCTCGATCCTACCTTTGTGATCGGTGGCCGCCTGACCAGCGCCGGCGCGAACGCCAAGCTCGGTTCTGGCGACTATCTGGTGGCCGAAGCCGATGAGTCGGACGCCTCGTTCCTGAACCTGACGCCGATGATCGAAGTGATCACGAATATCGACGCCGATCACATGGACACCTACGAGCACGATTTCGAAAAGCTCAAGCAGGCGTTCGTGCAGTTCACGCACCGTCTGCCTTTCTATGGCCGCGCCATGCTGTGCATCGACGATCCGCACGTACGCGCCATCATCCCGTTCGTCACCAAGCCGGTCACCACCTATGGTTTCGCGGAAGACGCCGAAGTGCGCGCCATCAACGCGCGCGCCGTGGGACTGGAAATGCATTTCACGGTACTGCAGGAAGGCTATCCTGATCTCGATGTGGTGTTGAACCAGCCCGGCATGCACAATGTGCAGAATGCCTGCTCGGCGATCGCCATCGCGCGCGAAATCGGCATCGCCGACAGCGCCACGCAGCAGGGCCTGGCCGAGTTTTCCGGCGTGGGCCGCCGCTTCACGCGCTATGGCGAGGTGGCGCTGCCGAACGGCGGCAGCTTTGCGCTGGTCGACGATTTCGGCCACCATCCGGTGGAAACGGAAGTGACCCTGGCCGCCGCGCGTGCCGCCTATCCGGGCCGCCGCCTGGTGCTCGCTTTCCAGCCGCACCGCTACAGCCGCACGCGCGACCTGTTCGAGGATTTCGTCAAGGTGCTGGGCGCGCCCGACATGCTGCTGCTGTCCGAGGTGTATGCGGCAGGCGAAGCGCCTATCGTCGCCGCCGATGGCCGCGCACTGGCGCATGCGCTGCGCGCGCGCGGCAAGATCGAACCGATCTTCGTCGAGTCCATGACGGACATGGCCGACACCATCATGAGCGTGGCGCGCGACGGCGACGTCGTGCTGACCATGGGCGCCGGCTCGATCAGCGGCATCCCGCAACAACTGACAACGTATCAATCTCACACTGTAAAGGCCTGACGTGAACCAAGCTTCAGCTATCGACGTTAAACAATTGGGCAAGGTCGGCGTCCTGTTCGGCGGCCGCTCGGCCGAGCGCGAAGTGTCGCTGATGTCCGGCGCGGGCGTGCTGGCCGCCTTGACAAGCCGTGGCGTGGATGCGCATGGCTTCGATACGGGCGTACGCAGCCTGGCCGAACTGGCCGCTGAGAAATTTGACCGCGTCTTCATCGCGCTGCATGGCCGCTTCGGCGAAGACGGCAGCCTGCAGGGCGTGCTGGAACAGCTGGGTATCCCTTATACGGGCAGCGGCGTGATGGCTTGCTCGGTGGGCATGGACAAGGTCTATACCAAGATGATCTGGCTGATGCACCAGCTGCCGACGCCAAAGTACGCGGTGCTGGACGACAGCTCCGAGCTGGCCAAGGTCGCCGCAGAACTGGGCTTGCCGCTGATCGTTAAGCCGCCGCATGAAGGCTCGAGCATCGGCATCACGACGGTCAATGAAGCATCGGCCTTCCAGGCGGCCTACGACATCGCCGCCGGTCTCGATGATTCGGTGCTGGCCGAGGAGTTCATCAAGGGCCGCGAGTTCACCGTGGCGATCCTGGGCAAAGGCGCCACGGCGCGCGCGTTGCCACCGATCGAAATCGTCGCGCCGCAAGGCAACTACGATTACCAGAACAAGTACTTCACGGACGATACGCAGTATTTCTGCCCACCGCAGCTCGATGGCGCGATCATCGCAGAGATGGAGCGCATCGCCCTGGCGGCCTACCGCGCCCTCGGCTGCGAAGGCTGGGGACGGGTGGATGTGCTGATGCGCGCGGCCGACAGCAAGCTGTTCCTGCTGGAGGTGAATACCTCGCCCGGCATGACGGGCCATTCGCTCGTGCCGATGGCGGCGCGCGCGGAAGGCACCAGCTATGAAGACCTGTGCCTGGAAATCGTCGCTGGCGCAAGCCTGAAAATGCACAAGGGACAGCGCTGATATGTGGCATGACGCTAAAAGCCTCAATACGACTGCCAACGGCTTGCTGGCCGCGGTTCTGGTCGTGTGCGTGGCCGCCGGCGTCTGGTGGGTGTCGCAGCGTCCCATGTTCGACCTGCGCACCATCAAGGTGGAAAGCGCGGATGACAAGGGACTGCGCCACGTGAATTACCTGACCCTGCGCAGCGGCACCTTGGGCCGCATCAAGGGCAATTTTTTCACGACCAACCTGGAAAGCGTGCGCGGGGTGTTCGAATCGGTGCCCTGGGTGCGCCGTGCCAGCGTGCGGCGCGAGTGGCCGAACCAGCTGATTGTGGCGCTGGAAGAACACGAAGCGCTGGGCACCTGGGGCGAGGATGGACGCCTGTTGTCGGTCAAGGGCGACGTGTTTACGGCCAATGTGGCCGAAGCCGAAGACGACCATGAATTGCCTGCGTTTGCCGGCCCGGATGGCAGCGAAAAGGAAGTGCTGGCCACCTATGTGCAACTGGCAAAGTGGTTTGCGCCGCTGAAGATGGTGCCGGAAACCCTGTCGCTGTCGAGCCGTTATGCGTGGACCGTGAAACTGAATAACGGCATGAGCGTGGCGCTGGGGCGCGAACAGAATCATACGACCCTGAAGGCGCGGGTCGACCGGCTGGTGGGCATCTACCCGCAGCTGGCGAGCCGGCTGGAAAATATCGACACGATCGATATGCGCTACCAGAATGGGCTGGCGCTCAGTTCCGCCGGCCTGGTGATACCGGCCGAAGGCAAGGACGGCAGGCCGGCGCCAGCGATCAGGAAGAAAAATGGCAGTCCGATTAAAAAACCGGCTTAACCGAATACTCAATTTAACAATAGCCCAAAAAACTAGGCGACAGAAATGACAAAAGACGCGAAAAACCTGATCGTCGGCCTCGACATCGGCACCTCGAAAGTGGTGGCGGTGGTAGCCGAAGTGATGTCCGACGGGCGCCACGAAGTGATCGGGCTGGGCCAGCACGAATCGAAGGGCCTGAAAAAGGGCGTGGTGGTCAATATCGAGGCCACGGTGGAATCCATCCAGCGCGCGCTGGAGGAGGCCGAGCTGATGGCCGACTGCAAGATCCGCAATGTCTACGCGGGCATCGCGGGCAGCCATATCCGCAGCTTCAATTCCAGCGGCATGGTGGCCATCAAGGACAAGGAAGTGACGGCGACCGACGTGGCGCGCGTCATCGAGACGGCAAAAGCGGTTAACATTCCAACCGATCAGCAATTGCTGCACACGGTGCCGCAAGAGTTCATCGTCGACAGTCAGGAAGATGTGCGCGAGCCTATCGGCATGAGCGGCATCCGCCTGGAGGTGAAGGTGCATATCGTCACCGGCGCCGTGTCGGCGGTGCAGAACATCGTCAAGTGCGTGCGCCGCTGCGGCCTGGAAGTGTCGGACCTGATCCTGCAGCCGATGGCCTCGGCCGATGCGGTGCTCACGCCCGATGAAAAGGAACTGGGCGTGGTGCTGATCGACATCGGCGGCGGCACGACCGATGTGGCGGTATTTTCCGATGGCGCGATCCGCCATACGGCAGTCATTCCCATCGCCGGCGACCAGATCACCAACGACATCGCCATGGCCTTGCGCACCCCGACCGCGGAAGCGGAAGAAATCAAGATCCGCTATGGCGTGGCCAAGCAGGTCCTGGCCGATCCTGGCGAATCGCTGGAAGTGCCTGGCCTGGGCGACCGCGGCCCGCGCAACCTGTCGCGCCAGGCGCTGGCGGCGGTGATCGAGCCGCGCGTCGAGGAGCTGTTCGCGATGGTGCACCAGGTGGTGCGCGAATCCGGTTACGAAGGCGTGCTGTCGTCGGGCATCGTGCTCACGGGCGGCACTTCCATCATGCCCGGCATGGTGGAAATGGCGGAAGACATTTTCCTGAAACCGGCGCGCCTTGGCACGCCCGAGTATCGGGGCCAGCTGGCCGACGTGGTGCGCAGTCCGCGCTATGCCACGGTATTGGGCCTGCTGCTGGAGGCGAAGAAGCAATACCTGCGCGGCCACATCGTGACGCGTCAGGACGGCTCGGTGAAGGCAGTCTGGCAGCGCATGAAAGAATGGTTTTTAGGGAATTTTTAAGGGCATGATTTTCGCCCGGCAGTACAGGTTTTTTTGCAGCATCGCAGGTACACACACATAACTTTATTTTATATTTAACCGCAGTTTTCAATCTCCAGTTCTCCTACCAATATGAGGCCTGGCGCTTGGAAACCGCATCTGATAGGAGCACATCATGGAGTTCGATATGGTCGATAACACAGCTTTAGGTACCGTCATCAAGGTCGTCGGCGTCGGCGGTGCGGGTGGCAATGCAGTCCAACACATGATCAACAAAGGCATGTCGGGCGTGGAGTTCATTGCCGCCAACACCGACGCACAGGCCCTGTCGACATCGAAGGCCCACAACATCATCCAGATCGGTGATACCGGTCTGGGCGCCGGCATGAAGCCTGCCGTCGGCCGCCAGCTGGCCGAAGAATCGCGCGCGCGCATCGCCGATTCGCTGCGCGGCGCGCACATGGTCTTCATCGCTGCCGGCATGGGCGGCGGCACGGGCACGGGCGCCGCTCCTATCGTGGCCGAAGTGGCCAAGGAACTGGGCGCGCTGACGGTTGCCGTGGTCTCCAAGCCATTTTCGTACGAAGGCCAGAAGTGCATGGACATCGCCGACGAAGGCCTGGAGCAGCTGTCCCTGCACGTCGATTCGCTGATCATCATCCTCAATGAAAAGCTGGAAGAGATCTACGAAGACGAAAGCATGCTGGAATGGATGCAGCACGCCGATGATGTGCTCAACAACGCGGTGGCCGGCATTGCCGAGATCATCAACGTGCCGGGCCATATCAACGTCGACTTCAACGACGTGAAAACCATCATGGGCGAGCAGGGCAAGGCCATGATGGGCACGGCGACCGCTTCCGGCGTCGACCGCGCGCGCATCGCCGCCGAACAGGCTGTCGCTTCGCCGCTGTTGGATGGCATCGACCTGTCCGGCGCGCGCGGCGTGCTGGTCAACGTCACGGCCAGCCGTGGCTTGAAAGGTAAAGAGATCAAGGAAGTCATGGCTGCCGTGCGCGCGTTTGCCGCGCCGGACGCGTCGATCGCGCAAGGTATCGCCTATGACGACGCCATGGGCGACGACATCCGCGTGACCGTGGTGGCCACGGGCCTGGGCCGCGCGAAGAAAAACATCCAGCTGGTACCGCAGCAAGTGCTGCGCACCGGCACCCACAACAGTCCGCTGACCCCATCGGCTGCCATGGGTAGCGCGCAAGCGGCGACGACGACGGTTGGCGTGGCTACGCCGGCTGCCGGTTTCGACGGCATGAAGGCGCCGGCAGTATGGCGCCGCGAATCGGCTTCCGAGCAGGTGCGCGCGATGGAAAAGAATGGCATGGAAACGTATGACATTCCAGCCTTCCTGCGCAAGCAAGCCGACTAAGGTGGTTTGATGTATGCACGCATGACGGCGGCCTGAGGGTCGCCGTTTTTTTTGTCCGGTTTTTGACTTTTGACTTTGCCTTTGCGGCCACTTTCTGCACAAATACGGCAAGTCAGGCATACTATCGCGCAGTGTCGGCATGATGCCGGCAGAACCAGATCACGGGCGCTGTCCGCTCCACGGAACGGGCGGCGTCCTCAACCGACAGCACACAAGGAGTCAACATGACCATCAAGATCGGCGACACCCTGCCAGAAGGCACCCTGGCCGAATTCATCGAAAGCGAAACCGAAGGCTGCGCACTGGGCCCGAACACGTTCAACGTGCAAGACCTGGTCAAGGGCAAGAAGATCGCCATCTTCGGCCTGCCAGGCGCCTACACCCCGACCTGCTCCGCACAGCACGTGCCAGGCTACGTGCAGCACGCTGCCGACCTGAAGGCCAAGGGTGTCGATGAAATCTGGTGCATCTCCGTCAACGATGCGTTCGTGATGGGCGCCTGGGGCCGCGACCAGAAAGCCACCGGCGTCGTGCGCATGATGGCTGATGGCAATGCTGCCTACAGCAAGGCCCTGGGCCTGGACGCCGACTTTAGCAAGTTCGGCATGGGCACGCGCTCGCAGCGCTACTCGATGCTGGTCGACAATGGCGTCGTGACGCAATTGAACGTCGAGCAGGGCGGCAAGTTTGAAGTGTCGAATGCCGAGACGCTGCTGGGCCAACTGGCCTAAGCAGAGTGTAGCTTGGGTGGACCTGTGCAGGTCGGCGTAGGTCGGCTTAGCGCAGCGTAAGCCGACGAGCTGCGTTCGCACCGCGTTTGCTTCAGCATTGTTGGATTACGCGCTACGCGCTAATCCAACCTACGCAATAAAAACGGCGCCATCGGCGCCGTTTCTTTATTGCACCTGCGGCTTGGTCGCTTCGAACATGGCCGCGTCGATGCTGAACGAATAATCGTCCTGCAGCGCGAAATACTGGCGCGCTTCCTCGGGCGCGCCATCGAACAGGTTGCGGATGGCCGCTACTCTTTCGCCTGGCGTGCGCATGCGCGCCACCCACTCGTCGAACTGCATCGTCAGTTTCCACACGCTGCGCAAGCTGTGGCTAAAACCCGCCTTGTCTAACTTGGCGCCCCATTCGCACGTGCGGTAGTCGCGCACGTGGGAAGCGTCGCGCAGCATTTCCACCGCCTGCAGGGTGCTGTCGTACAGGGCCGTCTTCGGCGCGACGATATCGACCACCAGCAAGGTGCCGTTCGGGCGCAGCACGCGCCACGCTTCGGCCAGGGCTCCCGCCACGTCGTTCCAGTGGTGGGCGGAAAAGCGCGTGACGACCATGTCGAAGCTGGCGTCGGCAAACGGCAGGCGGGCCACGTCGCCCTGTTGCGTGCGGATGTTGTGCAAGCCGCGCTGCACCCTGGCGCAGTCGACGACGTCGAGCATCGGCTGCGCCAGGTCGTAGGCGACCACCGATTGCGCCACGGGGGCGACGGCGAAGCTGGCGTGGCCGGCGCCGCAGCCCAGGTCCAGCACATGTGGTTTGCCTTGCTTGCCGTGGCGGCGCGCGCATTCCTGCATCAGCACCAGGTCGGCGCCTTGCGCGTGTACCGCGCTGCTCAGGTAGGCATTCGCCGTCTTGCCAAACTGTTCGGTAACGACATCGTGCTGCTGCATGGTTTTCTCCTGTGGATGGGTGAGTTCCTGCAGAATAAGGATAAAATTATCCTGTAACAAGACCATAACTTATACTGGTATATTCACTACCATGCAGGCATCTCATGTCGAATAAGCTCGCTGAATTCATCCGCGCGCGGCGCGAAGCCGTCACGCCCGCCATGGCCGGCTTGCCCGGTGGCGGGCGGCGGCGCACGCCGGGCTTGCGGCGCGAAGAGCTGGCGCAGCTGTGCGATGTCAGTCCCACCTGGCTGACGTGGCTGGAGCAGGGGCGGCCCGTGTCGGCGTCGGCCAAGATGCTGGCCCGCCTGGCGCAAGTACTGCAGCTGAGCGCTGCCGAGCGCGCCTATCTGTTCGAGGTGGCCGACAAGCATGACCCCAGCCATGGCACAGGCGAGGGCGAGGGGCCGGCCGCCGCCGAGCTGGCCGTCATCGTTACTGCCATCGATGCGCCCGCGTATATCCTCGACGGGGAATGGAATGCCGTGGCGTGGAACGGGGCGGCATCGACCTTGTTTGCCGGCTGGCTGCAGGACGACGCGGCAGCGCCGAACCAGTTGCGCTTCATGTTCCTGGACGCGCGCGCGCGCGAGCTGGTCGTCGGCTGGCCCGAGCGGGCGCAGCGCCTGGTGGCGGAGTTTCGTGCCGACATCGGCCGGCAGGCGGACCAGGCGCCGCTGGCCGGCCTGATCGCCGAACTGGCCGGGGCCAGCCTTGAGTTTCGCCAGTGGTGGGGCGCGCAGCAGGTGCAGGGCCGTGATGGCGGCTTGCGCCAGTTCCGGCACGCGCAACAGGGGCTGCTGGCGTTCAATCAGGTGACCCTGCACCTGGCGCGGCAGCATGAGCTGAAACTGGTGATGCTGTTGCCGGTGGCATAAGGTAAAACGGCCGCGCTTGCTATAATCGGGCTGACCGCCTGGCCCTGCCTCTCCAGACCATGCTGTCCTGGCTCCGGCCGTCGCCATGATGACGGCCCCGCTCTTTCGCCAGGAGTCTGTCCTGCTACCCCGCAATCCCAACCTGCGCAGCATCTACGTGATGCTGGTCGCCGTCGCCATGTTTTCCCTGATGGACACGGCCATGAAGCTGCTGTCCGCCCATTATCCGCCCATGCAGGTGACGGCCTTGCGCGCGCTGTCGTCCTTGCCGCTCGTGTGCCTGTACCTGCTGTACCGTGGCGCCTTCAAGCATGTGATGCGGGTGCGCTGGCCGCTGCACTTGCTGCGCGGCGCGCTCGGCGTGTCGATGATCACCCTGTTCGCCTACGGCTTGAAGCGCATGTCGCTGGCCGAGGCGTATTCGCTGTTTTTCGTCGCCCCCTTGCTGATCACGATCCTGTCGGTGTTTATCCTGAAGGAAAGAGTCGATCTGGCGCGCTGGTGCGCCATCGCCGTGGGCCTGCTGGGCGTGCTGGTGGCGCTGCGCCCCGACGGTTCCGGATTCTTTTCGCTGGCCGGGCTGGCCGTGCTGGGCTCGGCCGCCTGTTACGCCATTTCCGCCGTCACGGGCCGCATCCTGAGCCGCACGGACGCCAGCGAAAGCATGGTCTTCTGGCTGATGGTGATGATGGCCCTCGGCGGCGTGGCCCTGTCGGCGCACGAGTGGGTGAGCATCCGCCGCGAAGACTGGTGGTTGCTGGCGGGCTTGTCATTGAGCGGCTTCCTGGGTCAGCTGGCCATTACGGAAGCGTTTCGCCATGGCAAGGCGTCCAGCGTGGCGCCGTTCGAGTACTCGGCCCTGGCCTGGGGCATGGCCCTGGACTGGATGCTGTGGCGCGCCTTGCCCGACGAATACACTTTGATTGGCGCGGCCATCATCATCGGCAGTGGCATTTACCTGGTGCGCAGGGAGGCTGTGCACGCCGAGAGCGAGCACCCCTGATGCCGCCTGGTGCTTTTTTCGGCGGCAGGCATGCCGGGCCGCAACTGGATATAATCGTGAAATGTTAAAACAACGCACTATCAAACAACAGGTCCGCACCATCGGTGTCGGTTTGCACTCTGGCACCAAGGTGGAGCTGATCTTGCGTCCTGCCGCGATCGACACGGGCATCGTGTTTCGCCGCACCGACCTCGATCCCATAGTGGAATTTCCTGCCAGCGCCATGGCGGTGGGCGATACGCGCATGGCTTCCGTGCTGATCAAGGATGGCGCGCGCGTTTCTACGGTGGAGCACCTGATGTCGGCGGCGGCCGGCCTGGGCATCGACAATATGGTCATCGACGTGAATGCGGAAGAAATTCCCATCATGGACGGTTCCGCCTCGTCCTTCGTCTACCTGCTGCAGCAGGCGGGCGTGGAAGAGCAGCAGGCGGCGAAGAAGTTCATCAAGGTCGTCAAGCCCGTGGAAGTGCGTCACGGCAAGGGCGACGCCGAGAAATGGGCGCGGCTGTCGCCGTATGACGGCTTCAAGCTCGATTTCTTCATCGAATTCAATCACCCGGCCGTCGATGGCACGATGCAGCGCGCCTCCGTCGACTTTGGCGACGTGTCGTACGTGCACGACGTGGCGCGCGCCCGCACCTTCGGTTTCATGCAGGACGTGGAAAGCTTGCGTGGCATGGGCCTGGCGCGTGGCGGTTCGCTGGAAAACGCCATCGTCATGGACGAGTACCGCATCCTCAATGCCGATGGCTTGCGCTATGAAGATGAGTTCGTGCGCCACAAGATCCTCGACGCCATCGGCGATCTGTACCTGGTGGGCCACCCCTTGCTGGCCTACTACACGGCGCACAAGTCGGGCCATGCGCTGAACAACCAGTTGCTGCTGGCGCTGCTGGAACAGCCGGAAGCGTATGAAATCGTCTCGTTCGCCACCAACGAGGCGGCGCCGCAATCCTACCTGCGCCAGATGGAGCGCGAGTGGTCGTTGACCTGATCTGAGGGACACCTCTTTAAACCTACTGCGCGTCGGTATAGGCGACCTGCGATGCTCACCGCACCTTCGTACGGTTGCGCTTCTTAGCCACCTCTTCCTTCCGCTCGCTACGGTTTTCTGAGGTGTCAAGATGTTGTCGGGCAGTCTTAATCTTTAGGTTCGCGGTGGTGGCGGACCATGTTGCGCAGCGCCGCGATCAATTGTTCGTTCTGCTTCGACGCCGGCAGGGCTGTGCTCAGCTCTTCCAGGGCCGACATGGCTTTTTCCGGCAAGACCAGCGCCCGCGTATGCACGATGGGCGCGATGCTCTTGATGACTTGCACTTTCAGCTTGATGCCTGAAATCTGCCAGCCCTTTCTTTCCAGTTCCCCTTGCAGTTTCGGCAATTGCTGCTTGAGCTTGGCCGCCAGCGCCGCGTTCGGCGTGGCCAGCACCAGCTGGCCGCTCTCGAATTGCAGGATGTCGCAATGCTCGAACATGGCCGGCAAAGCCTTGGCGCAATCTTTTTGCAGGGCTGCCAGGCGCGTGACGGTGGGCATCAGGGAGGCCATCGTCGCGTTGCCGCGTAGAAAATCGGTTGCGCCCGTCGCGGCCGGGCCGGAACGGGCAAAGCCGTAGCCGCGGCGCGGTGCCGGAGAATAAGTGGGAGTTCGCATGGCCGAAACATAGCACACTCGCCCGCGCATGACGAGTGCGGCGACGGGTGCCGCGCAAGCGGCCCGGTCGTATTGCCTTACAGTATGGGAAATGTCCCCAATTTCTGCCATTTGTTTGTCATTAAGCTATTGTTATATGGCGCATTACCCCAACCATGTCGGGAACGCATGATAAAATCATCGTCTTTTGCCATAGTCGAACTCCGTGCGGTGACGCGATTACTCCCTCGTTGTTCCCTACCGAGCTTTTTTTAACGGCGTTTTTTCAAGAATTCAAGCATGTCATTACTGACCCAGATTTTCGGTAGCCGCAACCAGCGGCTGCTCAAGCAATACCAAAAAACGGTACGCGAGATCAATGCGCTCGAGCCGGCCATCGAAAAGCTGTCGGATGCCGAGCTGCAAGCGAAGACGCCTGCCTTCAAGGAACGCATCGCCGCCGGCGAATCGCTCGATGCCTTGTTGCCGGAAGCCTTTGCCGTCTGCCGCGAGGCCAGCAAGCGCGTCCTGCGCATGCGCCACTTCGATGTGCAGATGATCGGCGGCATGGTCTTGCATTTCGGTAAGATCGCGGAGATGGGCACGGGCGAGGGCAAGACCCTGATGGCAACCTTGCCAGCCTACCTGAATGCCTTGTCGGGCAAGGGCGTGCATATCGTCACCGTCAATGATTACCTGGCGCAGCGCGATGCCGAGACCATGGGCCGCCTGTATGCGTGGCTGGGCCTGTCGACTGGCGTCAACATGTCGCAGATGGAGCACAGCGCCAAGCAGCAGGCGTACAACTCCGACATCACGTATGGCACCAACAATGAATTCGGTTTCGACTTCTTGCGCGACAACATGGTCTACGAAGCGCGCGAGCGCGTGCAGCGCAGCCTGAACTTCGGCATCGTCGATGAAGTCGACTCGATCCTGATCGATGAAGCGCGTACGCCGTTGATCATTTCGGGCCAGGCCGAGAACCATACCGACCTGTATTACAAGATCAATGAAGTGCCTGCATTGCTGACCTTGCAGATCGGCGAAGAAACGCCGGACGGCAAGGGCAAGGTTGACGTGCCGGGCGACTACACCAAGGATGAAAAGGCGCACCAGGTGCTGCTGACGGAAGCCGGCCACGAAAAGGCGGAAGGCATCCTGATGGAAATGGGCCTGCTGCCGGAAGGCGCTTCGCTGTACGATTCGGCCAACATCACCCTCGTGCATCACCTGTATGCGGCCCTGCGCGCGCATGCGCTGTACTTCAAGGATCAGCACTATGTGGTGCAGAACAATGAAGTGGTGATCGTCGATGAATTCACGGGCCGTCTGATGACGGGCCGCCGCTGGTCCGATGGCTTGCACCAGGCCGTCGAAGCGAAAGAAGGCGTCAAGATCCAGAACGAGAACCAGACCCTGGCCTCGATCACCTTCCAGAACTACTTCCGCATGTACGCCAAGCTGGCCGGCATGACCGGTACGGCCGATACCGAAGCGTACGAATTCCAGGAAATCTACGGCCTGGAAACGGTCGTGATCCCGCAAAACCGTCCGCTGCAGCGCAAGGACCGCCAGGATCAGGTCTACAAATCGTCGGCGGAAAAATACAACGCGATGTTGAACGACATCCGCGACTGCTACGAGCGCGGCCAGCCCGTGCTGGTCGGCACGACCTCGATCGAGAACTCGGAACTGCTGTCGGGCATCCTGACCAAGGCCGGCTTGCCGCACAACGTGCTGAACGCGAAGCAGCATGCCCGCGAAGCGGAAATCATCGCCCAGGCAGGCCGTCCGAAAGCCATCACCATCGCCACCAACATGGCCGGTCGCGGTACCGACATCGTGTTGGGCGGTAACGTCGAAAACCAGATCAAGTTCATCGAAGCCAATGCTGAACTGAGCGACGCCGACAAGGCAGCCCAGTCGCAGACCCTGCGCGATGAATGGCAATCCTTGCATGACCACGTGGTCAATGCGGGCGGCTTGCACATCATCGGCACCGAACGCCATGAATCGCGCCGCGTCGACAATCAGCTGCGTGGCCGTGCCGGCCGCCAGGGCGATCCGGGTTCGTCGCGCTTCTACCTGTCGCTCGACGACGCGCTGCTGCGCATCTTCGCCGGTGACCGCGTACGTGCCGTGATGGACCGCCTGAAAATGCCGGAGGGCGAACCGATCGAGGCGGGCATCGTCTCGCGTTCGATCGAATCGGCCCAGCGCAAGGTGGAAGCGCGCAACTTCGACATCCGCAAGCAATTGCTGGAATACGATGACGTTGCCAACGACCAGCGTAAAGTCATCTACCAGCAGCGTAACGA
Organism: Janthinobacterium sp. JF4; assembly: GCF_059617925.1. NCBI lineage: Bacteria > Pseudomonadati > Pseudomonadota > Betaproteobacteria > Burkholderiales > Oxalobacteraceae > Janthinobacterium > Janthinobacterium sp. JF4. Next base: position 50,831 of record NZ_JCAQAV010000027.1, read on the forward strand.
GTTGCTGGAAACGACCGATATTTCTGACATGATCGGCTCGCTGCGCCATGGCGTGTTCACCGACCTGGTGCACGAGTACGTGCCGCATGAATCGGTGGAAGAACAGTGGGATATCAAGGGCCTGGAAAGTACCCTGTCGAGCGAATGGCAGCTCGACTTGCCGCTGCAGCAGTTGCTGGAAGCCGATGCGACCCTGACGGACGAAGAGATCCTGGATAAAGTGCTGGTCGCTGCCGATGCCGTGTACCAGTCGAAGATCGATATCGTCGGCAAGGAATCGTTTGGCGGCTTCGAACGCAACGTCATGCTGCAAAGCGTGGACAGCCACTGGCGCGAACACCTGGCGGCGCTCGATCACCTGCGCCAGGGTATTCACCTGCGCGGTTATGCGCAGAAGAACCCGAAACAGGAATACAAGCGCGAAGCGTTTGAACTGTTTGGCCAGATGCTCGACATGATCAAGAACGACGTCACGAAACACGTGATGACGGTACGCATCCAGTCGCGCGAAGAAGTCGACGCGGCAGAACAGGCGATGCAGCAGTCGCACGTGGAAAACGTGCACTACCAGCACGCCGAGTTCGACCCGAACGCTGCGCCGGAAGAACTGCTGGCGCCCGCTGCCGGCGGCAACATGGACAACGTCGACGACATGAGCGTGAGCATGGGCGTCAAAGTGGGCCGCAATGACCCTTGCCCATGCGGCAGCGGCAAGAAGTACAAAGCCTGTCATGGAAAATTGGCGTAAAGCCGGTTTGACAGCTTGAACAAAAACGGAGACCGCGGTCTCCGTTTTTTTATGCCCAGCATGTCCTGCCCTGTCCCTATTCAGGGAAAGGCCCAGTATTGCGGTGCCTGCGCCGGAATGCCTTTCAATCCGCCACGGTTCTTTGCGCGTTGCCCCGTCTTGATCATGGTGGCGATATCGGTCAGCAAGACGCGGTTGCTGGCAAAGTAATCGTGCCCCATGAAATTCATGATGACGGCCGAGGCGTCGACGAGTTCCATGCCGGGTATGCCGACGACGGGGCCGCGGATATCGCCTATCCTGTCCCAGTCGGCAAAATTGTAGGAAGCGCGGATCGCCTTGTCGTTCGCGGAAGCGTACAGGGTGGCGGGGAGCTTGAGACTGGCAAAGCGGGGGGCGATCTGTGCGCGGAAGACATCGGCATTGATGTCCGGCGCCGCCAGCACCACCTGCTTGAACAGGGGCAGCAGGTCGGGGCGCTTTTCCAGCAAGTTGGCCAGGGCCAGCGTCATCGGACGGTTGCCCATGCTGTGGGCGATGAGGTAGATATCCGTGGCGGACGAGTTCTCCGCGAAGTCGGCCAGGAAGGCCTGCAGGTGCGCTTGCGTCCATTCGGCTGAATTCTGGTCGTATTCATAGCCGGTCAGCGTGCCTTTCGACGGCCAGCTGTAGAACACGGGCAGGGCGCCGATATCGAGGTCGACCGCCATCTGGGCCGTGCGCCGGGCGGCGTCGTCAAACGAGTTGCTATAGCCATGGATATAGATGAAGGCGGCGCGGCGTTCCGGGGCGGCTAGTATCCTGGCCTTGACGGTGGCGAGGAAATCCGCGTGCGACAGGCGCGTGGCTCCCTTGATCAGCACGTATTGTTGCGCATCGTCGCTCGACACGATGTCGTACCAGGGCGGCAGCGGCAGTTCGCCCGGCGCTCGTTTTTCAGGGATGCTCACGAGGACGCTGCCGTAGCTCAGGTAGGGCACCGCGCGGTTGGGCTGCCAGCCATAGTTGCGGCTGCTGGCCTGATATTGCCTGTCGGTGGCGTAATACACGGTGACGTGCAAGGCGCCAGCCGGCGGCCGCTCTTTGTCGGACTTCAGCGTGCCGCCGCTGCCGATGCTGCCGGCCAGGTTGCCGAGCAAGCCACCGATGCCCGACCATGAACTGCTCCATGGCAAGGTTGGCGGTGGCCGCGCTACCTCGGCAGGCGGCGCTGCGGATGCCTGTCCGGCAGAGTCACCGCCCGTACGGTGCGCCGCTTGATCCTGCACCGTACAGGCCGTCAACCAGGCCAGCAGGCATAACACACGCAACAGGCATGACAGACCCGCATCGCTGTGCTGTTTTCGGTTTGACTGACCATGCGCCATGACGTCCTCCCTGGGCGGCGCGCTTGCCAGACTCGCTATCGTCTGTTCCTGTATCTTAGCGTCGCCATGCGGCATGGTTCTGATAAATCGCAAGCCTGGCCATGCTGCCGGTCCGCTTCGGCGCTGTCCGTGTCGCTGCGACTATTCCCTTGCCGCATGTTCACCGGGGCCGCGAAGGCGCTACAATAGCGCTTCCCTTTTCCCTTGCAGAAGAACTCCTATGGCCGTCAATTCTCCCAAGCCCGTCGCCGCCGACCTGAAAGCCGTCGCTGGCATTGAAATCGGTGTTGCCGAAGCTGGCATCAAGAAACCCAATCGCAAGGATTTGCTGGTATTGAAACTGGCGCCGACGGCCACCGTGGCCGGCGTGTTCACCTTGAACCGCTTCTGCGCCGCGCCCGTGCAAATTGCGAAAGCCAACCTGGCCGCCGTGACGGCCGGCGCCGCGCCGATCCGCGCGCTGCTGGTCAATACGGGCAACGCGAATGCGGGCACAGGCGAATCGGGCTTGGCCGACGCGCAGGCCAGCTGCGCCGCGCTGGCCGAGCTGCTGGGCTGCACGCCGCAGCAAATTTTACCGTTTTCCACCGGCGTGATCCTCGAACCCTTGCCCGTGCAGCGCCTGATGGCCGGCTTGCCGCAAGCCGTATCGGCATTGACATCGGACAACTGGTTCTCGGCCGCCGAAGCCATCATGACCACCGACACGCAGCCGAAAGCCGGTTCGCGCACCGTCACCATCGGTGGCCACGCAGTCACCCTGACGGGCATCAGCAAGGGCGCCGGCATGATCAAGCCGAACATGGCCACCATGCTGGGCTTCCTCGCGTTTGACGCCACCGTGGCGCAAGCGGTGCTGGACCAGCTGGTGAAGCAGGCGGCCGACAAATCGTTCAACTGCATCACCATCGACGGCGACACCTCCACCAATGACTCGTTCATGCTGGTAGCCACGGGCGCCGGCAGCCTGGTGATCGATTCCATCGACTCGCCGCACTATGCTGAACTGGCCGCCGCCGTCACCGAACTGTCTACTTTTCTCGCGCAAGCGATCGTGCGCGACGGCGAAGGCGCGACCAAGTTCATGACCGTGACCGTGGAAGACGGCCGCAACGTGGAAGAATGCCGCAAGATCGCCTATTCCATCGCCCATTCGCCGCTGGTGAAAACTGCGTTCTTCGCCTCCGACCCGAACCTGGGCCGCATCCTGGCCGCCATCGGCTATGCTGGCGTGGACGACCTGGACGTGGGCCAGTTGAATCTGTACCTGGACGACGTGTGGGTGGCCAAGAATGGCGGCCGTAACCCGGACTACCAGGAACAGGATGGCCAGCGCGTGATGCAGCAAAGCGAAATCACTATCCGCGTGAAGCTGGCGCGCGGCGATGCCACGGCCACCCTGTGGACGTGCGACTTGTCGCACGACTACGTGTCGATCAACGCCGACTACCGCTCATGACCGGCCTCGATCAATTCCTGATCCGTGCCGAGGCCTTGCTGGCGAGGGTGGAAGCGATCCTGCCGCAGCCGATGCCCGCGCCGGACTGGAGCAGCTTTGCCTTCCGCTGGCGCCGGCGCCAGGGCGCGGCAGCTTATTTGCAGGCCGTGGCCCACGTGTCGAACATCGCCCTGGATGACTTGCACAATATCGGCACGCAAAAAGCGCAAATTGAACAGAACACGCGCCAGTTCGTGAGCGGCCGTCCGGCCAACAACGTGCTGCTGACGGGCGCGCGCGGCACGGGCAAGTCTTCCTTGATCAAGGCCTGTCTGAACCAGTTCGCCGGCCAGGGCCTGCGCCTGATCGAAGTGGATAAAGCGGATCTTGCCGACTTGCCCGACATAGTCGATCTGGTGGCGGCGCGCCCCGAGCGCTTCATCATCTTTTGCGACGACCTGTCGTTCGAAGAGGGCGAGAGCGGCTACAAGGCGCTGAAGGTGGCGCTCGACGGCAGCATCGCCGCGCAATCGGACAATGTGCTGATCTATGCCACCTCGAACCGGCGTCACCTGATGCCGGAACGCATGTCCGACAACAGCAGCTACAAGACGGACGACGATGGCGATTTGCATCCGGGCGAGACGGTGGAAGAGAAAATCTCGCTGTCCGAGCGCTTCGGCCTGTGGCTGTCGTTCTATCCGTTCAAGCAGGACGATTACCTCGATATTGCGGCGCACTGGCTCGCCTCGTTCGGCTGCACGCCGGAGCAGATCGCCGCAGCGCGCGGCGATGCCCTGCGCTGGGCCTTGCAGCGCGGTTCGCGCTCTGGCCGGGTGGCCTGGCAATTCGCGCGCGATTATGCTGGGAAACTACCTGCGGGAAAGCTGCCGCAATGAGCGACGTGAAAATCAAACCGGTGGACGTCGCCGTCGGCATCCTGATGAAGCCGAATGGCGACGTGCTGCTGGGCCAGCGCCCGGCCGGCAAGCCGTATGACGGCTATTGGGAGTTTCCTGGTGGCAAAGTCGAACCGGGCGAAGCCATCTTTGACGCCTTGAAACGCGAGTTTGTCGAGGAACTGGGGCTGCATATCGACAGCGCCGAGGCCTGGTGCGGCATCGAATATGTGTATCCGCACGCCCATGTGCGCCTGCATTTCTATATCAGCCGCGAATGGCGGGGCGAGCCGCAAAGCCTGGAAGGACAGGCATTCGCCTGGCAGGGCACGGTCGGCGTGGAACCCTTGCTGCCGGCCACCATTCCCCTGCTGGCATGGCTCGACGAGGTGCGCCGCGCATCGCTGGCGCCTGCCTGAGTTCCACTTGTGCCAGCGGACAGCGCCATGCTGCGCGCTGGCGCAAGCTTTCCTGTGACTTCCCTTGTATCGCGCGCGCTTTGCGCTACAGTGCTTGCATCACGCACCGGGGAGTCTCGCATGCCGCTGACACTGACCTTTACCGATACCGATGAACTGCTGATCGCCGCGCTGCACAAGCGTGCCCGCGCGCATGGACGCAGCATCGAAGAGGAGCACCGCGATATCTTGCGCAGCGCCTTGCGGCCGCTGCCGAAGCGCCCGCTCGACGATATTCTGCGCGCCATGCCCGACGTGGGACTGGACACGGATTTCGAGCGCCGCTCCTGACCCGCCATGCCTATGCCCGCCTATCTGGTCGATGCGGATGTGATCGTTGCGGCGCGCAAGGGCGCCGCTGCGCCGCCTGGTGTCGCGGATTTTTTCGAACGGGTGGCGCCGGAGATGCGCTATGTACCGGTGCAGGTGATCGCGCAATTGCGCGTTGGCATACAGCGCAGCTGGCGGCGCGAAGCGGCGCTGGAAGCACTGGCGCTGGAAGGCTGGCTGGAGGCCGTGCTGGCAGAGTATGCGCCGCGGCTGCTGGAATTCGACCTCGATTGCGCGCTCGTGTGTGCGCGCCTGCATGCCTGCGGCCATGGGCATGGCGCCGATGGGCAGATCGCGGCGATGGGCATCGCGTATGGCGTGACGGTGGTCAGTGGCAGACTCGACAGTTTCGCGGCACAGGGGCTGCGCCTGGAAAATCCGTTTATTTGAGGCTAATTGCGGCTTACTGCGGTTTGTTGTCTTCGTCCGCGAGGGGATCTTCGAACGGGTCGGCGGCGGGGATTGTGTATTTCTCTTCGGCCCAGGCGCCCAGGTCGATCTGCTTGCAGCGTTCCGAGCAGAAGGGGCGGAATTTGTTGGCTTCAGTCCATTCGACTTTGGCGGCACAGGTAGGGCAGTTAACGACGGTCATGATGGGGCAAATAAGTAACAGTTAAAAATTACAGAGCGTGAGCTCGAACGGAACATCTTCTTCCAGCGGCTTGGGTTTCAAGTCGCCACCCTGGGTAGTGAAGCGCACCCACAGCATGTATTTGTTGGCGGAGATTTCCGGGATGGCGCCGCTGTTTTCATCCAGGCTCAGGCGCAGCATCTGGTACACCTTGCCTTGCAGCATTTGCTGGTAGCTGCCGCCATTGGCGATCAGTTTGACGGATCCGCCGGAATCGCGCAGCAGGCGCAATACGAGGGCCAGCGCGTCGAACAGGGGCGCGAGCGGGGCGAACCAGGCGTGGATATCGGCCAGGCGCTGCTCGGAGCTGCGTTTTTGCCAGGCAAAGTAGGACGGCAAGTCGAATTCGCAGGCGCCGCCGGGGATGATGGTGCGGCCGCGAATGCTCATCAGCCATTCATTGTCGCGGATATTCTGGCCCGTCTTGCCTTGCGCCGCTACCAGGGCGCCGCTGACACTGTCGAGTTCGCCGAGGATGGCATCGAGCGTTTCCGGCTCCACATTCGGATTGCTGCGGTAGCCTAGCAGGCTCTGGCGCTGGCGCTCGAGTTCCTGCAGCAGGTCGGACTTCAGGTCGGCGCGGCCAGCCACTTCGAGCATGTCGAAAATAGTTGCCAAGGCGACATGGTGTTGCATTGCATGCTCTTGCTGGATGAAGAACTTGAATTTGTCGTACAGGTCTTCCAGCCGCAACAAGGTACGTATGCGTTCGTTGAAAGGGTATTCGTAGACAATCAAAATAATTCCCTTAAGTAAGGACCTGCAAACAATCCCGTGATTTTGAACCAAGCGTCGACAAATTACAAACGTTGCGGCCCGATTCCAGCCATTCTTTTTGAAAATGCCAGATATAAATCGTGCAACTGGGCAATCTGCGGCGCCAGGGCGGCCAAATCGCCGTTATTGTCGATCACATCGTCCGCCGCCGCCAGGCGCATGGCCCGCGTCGCTTGGGTGGCCATGATGGCTCTGACTTGTTCTTCCGATAAGCCATTGCGCGCCATCACGCGTGATATTTGCAAACTCTCCAGGCAATCGATGACGAGAACCCGGTTGACCCGCTCCACCCATCCGCCGGACTCGACGAGCAGGGGCACGGCAAAGATCACGTAGCTGCCCGTCGCTGCGGCGGCCGCCGCCAGGGTGGCCTGGCGGATGCGCGGGTGCAGGATGGCTTCCAGCCTGGCCTTGGCGGCGGCGTCGGAAAACACGAGCTTGCGCATCTTGGTGCGGTCGAGGGCGCCGCGCGCATCGGCGTAGTCGGGACCAAATTCCGCCACCAGGGCGGGCATGGCCGCGCCATTGGGCGCCGTCAGGCTGTGGGCGATCTGGTCGGTGTCGACGATGGCGGCGCCGCGCGCGGCGAACAGGTCGGCCACCGTGCTCTTGCCGCAACCGATGCCGCCGGTGAGGCCCACGCTGAAATAGGGAGCGTTGTGTCGTTGCATGTATTTATCCATAGGGTGTGCAGCGCCGCGCCGGTCAGCCGGTCAGACCCAGCGTGAGGCGCGACAGGGGCGTGCCGTACAGCAGCGCGATCAGGCCGGCCGCCGCCAGATAGGGGCCGAACGGAATCGGTTTGTCGCGCCCCCGCTTGGCAAACACGATCAGGCCGATGCCGACCACGGCGCCCACCAGCGACGACAACAATATGATCGTCGGCAGCATGGCCCAGCCCAGCCACGCACCGAGCGCCGCCAGCAATTTGAAGTCACCATAGCCCATTCCCTCCTTGCCTGTCGCCAGCTTGAAGGCCCAGTACACGGCCCACAGGGCCAGGTAGCCGGCGGCCGCGCCGATGACGGCGTCTTGCAGCGGCACGAAGGTGCCATTGATGTTGACCAGCAGTCCCGCCCACAGCAGGGGGAAGGTGAGGTCGTCGGGCAGCATTTGCGTATCGGCGTCGATGAAGGTCATGGCGATCAGCAGCCAGGCAAACACGAGCGTGGCCAGGCCCGTCCAGCCGCTGCCGAAGTGCCAGATCAAGAGGGCCGACAGCGCGCCCGTCAGCAGTTCCACCAGCGGATAGCGCACGGAGATGGGGGCCTTGCAGGCGCTGCACTTGCCGCGCAGCAGCAGGTAGCTGATGACAGGGATGTTTTCCATGGCCGTGATGCGGTGGCCGCAGGCGGTGCAGTTCGAGTGCGGCAGCATCAGGTTGTAGCGGTCCGTGTGCGGCAAGGGCAAGCCGCTTTCTTCCGCCACGTAATTATCGGATTCGCGCAGCATCATTTTCGGCACGCGGTGGATCACCACGTTGAGGAAGCTGCCGACGATCAGGCCGAACAGGGCGGCGGCGAGGGCGACAGGCAAATTGCCGGGCGCGGCGAACAGCAGGGTATCTTGCAGCATGGTGAACTTGTCTGAGGGGATGCATGTTGCCGCGCAAACATTGCCTGGCACTGCCGCAGTGTAAAACATCTGCCGGCGCATGGGGGGCGTTTTGCGCGATGGCACCATCAAATCACGGCCCCCAGCTTGAAAATCGGCAAATACAGGGCGATCACGAGCGAGCCGACCAGCACGCCCAGCACCACCATCAGCGCCGGTTCCAGCAGCGTGGAAAGGGTGGCCACCGTGGCATCGATGTCGGCCTCGATGATATCGGCCGCGCGCGACAGCATGGCGTCGAGGGCGCCCGATTCCTCGCCGATCAGGGCCAGTTGCGTCAGCAGCGGGGGAAATACGCCGCTGTGCTCCATGGCCAGGGCCAGGCTGCCGCCGGCGCGGATTTCACGTTCGATGCGCGCCGTCGCTTCCTGGTACAGCGCGTGGCCGGAGGCGGCGCCCACCAGGCCGAGCGAGTCGAGCAGCGGCACGCCGGCGGCGAACATGGCGGCCAGGGTGCGCGTCCAGCGGGCGATCGCCGCCTTGCGCAAGAGGGGGCCGAACACGGGCAGGCGCAGGGCCCGCAGTTGCGTGTTGCGCCGCCAGGCGGGCCAGCGGCGCCAGGCCAGGTGCAGCAGCAGGCAAGCGAGCACGAGCGCCGCCAGCATGGCCAGCCAGTAGCGGACAACAAGGTCGGACACGCCCATGACGACCAGGGTGGGCAGCGGCAATGGCGCGCCGAAGCTGTCGAAGACCTGGCGAAAGGCGGGCACGACCACGCTCATGATGATGGCCGTGACGACGATGGCGACGAGCACGATGGCCAATGGATACATCAGCGCGCCGCGCACCTGCCGCCGCAGGGCGATGGCCTTTTCCTGGTGCGTGGCCAGGCGTGCCAGCAATTCCTGCACGATGCCGGCCTGTTCGCCTGCCGCCAGCAGGTTGCAATACAGCTCGTCAAACAGCAGGGGAAATTGGCGGAATGCCTGCTGCAGGCTGCTGCCCGCTTCGATATCGTGGCGCAAGTCGCGCATCAGCTCCGTGATCGCGGGTTTGGCATGGCCCTTGCCGGCGATGTCGAAGGCGTGCAGCAGCGGCACGCCGGCCGCCATCATGGTCGACAGCTGGCGCGTAAACAAGGCGATATCCTTGCGCATGATGGCCTTGCCCGGTGCGGCGCGCGCAGCCTGCACCCGGCTGGCCAGGATGCCTTCGCGTCTCAGCGCGGCCATGGCCGCGCTGGCGTCGGCCGCGCGCAAGACGCCCTCGGCCGCCTTGCCATGGCGATCCGTGCCCTTCCACGCAAAGCGCCGCTTGGCCACGATGTGTACCTCCTGCCGTCACGGTAGCAGCGTCGGGCAAAAGCACCAGCGGCGCTGGCGGCAAGCTTGATCTGGCTCAGCTTTTCGTGGTTTGTATTTCCGTCTGCACAACGGCCTGGGCCTTCACGTCGGCCGCATCATCCTCGTCGCTGTCCGTGCCCTTGCTGATGCTTTCGCCATCGTCGCGGCGCAGGGTCCAGAAGGTCAGCGAGGACAGCACCGTCAGGGCGGCCAGGGTCAGGAAGGTATGGTGCAGGGCGGTGCTGAGCATGGCGCGATCCGACTGCGGCATGTCGCCCAGGTACCAGCCCGTGATCAGCGAGCCGAAGGCGAGGCCAAAGCTCATCGACAGTTGCTGCATCGAACTGGCGATGGTGCTGGCCATGCTCGAATCGCTCTTGTCGACGTCGGCATACGCGATGGTGTTCATGCTGGAAAACTGCAGCGAATTGAAAAAGCCCATGCACAGGCTGATGGCGACGATCACGTACAGGGGCGTGCCCACGCCCACCAGCGAAAACATAGCGATGGTAACGCCGATCAGCACGGTGTTGACGATCAACACCTGGCGGTAGCCGAAGCGGGCCAGCACGCGCGCGGAAATGAACTTCATGCCCATGGCGGCCGCGGCCGACGGCATCATCAGCAAGCCCGATTGCCAGGCAGGCAAGCCGAGGCCCAGCTGGTATAGCAGCGGCAACAGGAAGGGCAAGCCGCCCACGCCCAGGCGCGTGACGAAGCCGCCCACGACGGAGACGCGGAAGGTGCGGATCTTGAACAGGGTCAGGCGCAGCAGCGGGTGCAGCACTTCGCTCGAATGCCAGGCATACGCGGCCAGCAGGCTGATGGAAATGAACAGCAGCACGGCAAACGAGGTGCCGTCGATGCGGTGTTCGCCGAAGATTTCCAGCAGCCACGACAGCAGCGCGATGCCCGTGCCGAACAGCACCAGGCCGATCAGATCCAGCGGACGGGGCTTGTCGCCGTAGTAGTCAGGCATGTAGCGGTGCGCCAGGTACAGCGCCACCAGGCCGACGGGCACGTTGACGAAGAAAATCTCGCGCCACGACAGCCAGTGCACGATCAGCCCGCCCACCGTGGGCCCCAGCAGGGGGCCGATCAGGGCGGGGATGATGACGAAATTCATGGCCGCCAGCAATTGCGACTTGGGAAAGGTGCGGATGATGGTGAGCCTGCCCACCGGCATCATCATGGCCGCGCCCACCCCTTGCAGCAGGCGCGCGGCCACCAGCATGGGCGCATTCACGGACAGGCCGCACAGGATGGAGGCGATGGTAAAGATGGCGACGGCGGCGGAAAACACGCGCCGCGTGCCGAAGCGGTCGGCCATCCAGCCGCTGATGGGAATGCACACGGCCAGGCTCAGGATGTAGCTGGTGACGACGGCCTTCAGGCTCAGTGGCGTCACGTTGAGGCTGGCGGCCATGGCGGGGATGGCGGTGTTGACGATGGTGGAGTCGAGTTGCTCCATGAACAGGGCGGTGGCGACCACCCAGGGAAGGTAGCTTTTAATCGGGGAACTGGTCATGGATGCGGGGCCTGGTAAGGGATGCTGCGCCTGTGGTATGCCAGCAATTGTCACATAAATAGGCGCGCTGCGTCACCGCCGCACCGCGCCATTGTCGCAACAAGGAAATCTCGATCAGCGTCCCAGCCCGTCCAATGCGTCCAGCGCTTCCATCAATGGCAGCGCCGCATCGGCAATGCGCTCCAGGCTCGCTTCGCGCAGGGCGGCGGTATCGACCGAGTGCCCGCAGTCCAGCCCGGCCCAGCGCAGCAGCGCCGAACACGCGGCGGGTGTGTCGAACATGCCGTGCAAATAGCTGCCGAGGATTTGTCCGTCGCCCGATACCGCCCCTTCCGGCCGGCCATCGATGACAAAGGCCGGCTTTGCCAGCGCCGCGCCATGCGAGACCCCCATGTGGATTTCATAGCCTGCCACGCGCGCAGCGGCCGCGCCGGCAAAAACGCAGTGGCCGGTGACCTGCCGCAGGCGTTTTTCCGCCGTCAATTCAGTCGCCATGTCGAGCAGGCCCAGTGCCGTTGACTCTCCCGCCGCGCCTTCCACGCCCAGCGGATCGCGCACGCTTTGCCCCAGCATCTGGAAGCCGCCGCAGATGCCGAGCACCTTGCCGCCGTAGCGCAGGTGCTTGGCCAGATAGGCAGGCCAGCCCTGCTGCCGCAGCCAGGCCAGGTCGCCGCGCGTGTTCTTGCTGCCGGGCAGGATCACCAGGTCGGCCGCTGGAATAGGCTGCCCCTGTTTGACGAATTGGAGGTCGATATCGGGGTGGGCGCGCAGCGCATCGACATCCGTGTGGTTGCTGATGCGCGGCAGTTGCGGCACCACCACCTTGAAAGCGCCGCGTTCGGCCTGCATCGCTTCGACGGCGTCTTCCGCGTCGAGGAACAGGCCTTGCAGGTAGGGCAGCACGGCCAGCACGGGTTTGCCCGTCTGCTGTTCCAGCCACTCGATGCCCGGTTGTAGCAGCGCGATGTCGCCGCGGAAGCGGTTGATGACGAAGCCGAGGATGCGCGCCCGCTCGCTGTCGGACAGGCACGCCAGGGTGCCGATGATGTGCGCGAAGACGCCGCCCCGGTCGATGTCGGCCACCAGGATCACGGGGCAGTTGACGGCTTCGGCAAAGCCCATGTTGGCGATGTCGCGCGCGCGCAGGTTGACTTCGGCGGGGCTGCCCGCACCTTCGACGACGACGGCATCGTACTGCTGGCGCAAGCGCGCGTAGGACTCCAGCACGGCGCCCATGGCGATGGTCTTGTATTGCTGGTAGTCGCGCGCATCCATCTCGGCGCGCACCTTGCCGTGGATGATCACTTGCGCGCCCGTGTTCGACGAAGGTTTCAGCAGCACCGGGTTCATGTCCGTGTGCGGCGCGATGCCGCAGGCCAGCGCCTGCAAGGCTTGCGCGCGGCCAATCTCGCCGCCGTCGCTCGTCACGGCGCTATTCAAGGCCATGTTTTGCGGCTTGAACGGCGCCACCGTCACGCCACGCCGTTTCAACAATCGGCACAGGGCTGCGACGACGGTGCTCTTGCCCGCGTCGGACGTCGTGCCCTGCACCATCAACGCTGGAAACGGCGCCGGTAGCCTCATGGGACGGCTTTCGTGCGGCGCTGGCGGGCCACTTCCAGCTGTTCGCACATGGCGGCCGTGCCTTCGATCATGCGCGGGCCGGCGCGGTTGAGCAGGTCGCCATTCAGGCGGAACAGATTATTCCGGCGCACGGCCGTCATCGACGGGAAGGCGCGCCACATGGCCAGGCCGCCTTCACTGCGCGGATCGCTTTTTTCGCTGGTGCCGAAGATGACTTCCGGGTCTTCCTGCAGCACCCCTTCCGGCGTGACGACGGGCGCCACCACCTTCATCGCGGCAAACACATTCTGGCCGCCACACACGCGCATGGAGTCGCTGATGATGCTCGCGCCGCTCAAGGTGTACAGGGGCTTATCCCACACCTGGTAAAACACGCGCACGGGCGGGCGCTGCGCGTACTGGGCCGTCAGGCTGGCCAGTCTGGCGCGCAGCTGGGCGGCGGCTGCTTTGGCGGTTTTTTCCGTGCCCATCAGCTGGCCCAGGCGTTCCATGCTGTCGGGGATATCGGCCAGCTTGCGCGGTTCGCTGTGATAGATCGGCACCTTCAGCTGGCGCAGCATGGCGATCTGGCGCTCGGCGCTGCCATGCATCCACACGACGATCAGGTCCGGCTTCATGGCGATGATGCGCTCCATGTCGTACTGGCGGTTGTCGCCCACTTGCGTGATCTTCTTTGCCGCTTCCGGGTAGTCGCTATAGCTGACGACGCCGGCGATCTTCTCGCCACCGCCGGCTGCGAACAGCAGTTCCGTCACGTGCGGCGCCAGCGCCAGGATGCGCTGCGCCGGTTTTTCCATGGTGACGCTATTGCCGTCGTCGTCGCGCACGGTGATGGCGGCGTGTGTTTGCAGCGAGACCAGTCCGGCCAGCAGCAGCGATATTTTCAGGGTTTTCATGTGCACTTCCATGTGGTGAGGGCCTGCTGCAGGCGCAGCCAGGCGTGTTCGTCGGGGGGCAAGCCCAGGCGGATGCCGTGGGCCGCGTGGCGGAACAGGCGCACCCAGATGCCTGATTCTGCCATGTGCTGCCAGAATGCTTCGGCGCGTGGCTCCGGCCACCACTGGAACAGCGCCGTGCCGCTGCTGGCGAAGCCGTGCGCGGCCAATAACCGGTGCAGGCGGGCGCCTTCGCCGCGCAGGCGCTCGCGCATCACCTCCTGCCAGTGCGTGTCGGTGAGCGCAGCCAGCGCCACGTGTTGCGCCGGGCCGCTGACGGTCCATGGGCCCAGCATGTCGGCCAGCTGCGCCAGCAGCGGGGGATGGGCGGCGACAAAGCCCAGGCGCAGTCCCGCCAGGCCAAAGAATTTGCCGATGGAGCGCAGCACGATGAGGCCCGGTCGATGCGTATGCGCACCGAGGCTGGCTTGCACTTCCGTGTCGCCAAACGCTTCATCGACCACCAGCCAGCCGCCGCGCGCGGCCAGCTTGCCGGCCCATTCCAGCAATATCTCGGGCGCGATGCGCTCGCCGGTGGGGTTGTTCGGGTTGCAGATGACCAGTACGTCGCAGTGGTCGACGGCATCGGTCAGCTGCGCATACGGCACTTGGCGCAATTGGTGGCCGTGCTGGCCCCAGTGGTGCGCATGTTCCGCATACGACGGCGCGGCCACCACCACGCGCGACGGCGCGCGCAGCCGGGGCAGGGCCTGGATGGCGGCCTGCGTGCCGGCGACGGGTAGCATGGCCGCTGCACCGTAATACGCGCAGGCGGCCGCCGCCAGCGCGGGATCGGCTTCCGGCAGCCGGTGCCAGGCGTTGGCGTCAGGCGCTGGCGCTGCATACCAGTGCGGATTGATGCCGGTCGACAGGTCGATCCAGTCGGTGATGGGTCGTCCATACTCGCGCGCGGCGTCGCGCAGGTTGCCGCCATGTTCAAGCAAGATAGCTCTCCCGAAGGTAGGACAGGCCCGCCAGCAGCGCCATCCAGATCAGCCACAGCACGGCCGTCTCAGCCACCAGGCGCCAGGCGCGGTCGATGTCGCGCGCTTCGGCGGGACGGCCGGCGCCCAGCGGCGGACGGCATTCCAGTTCGCCGTCGTAGATGGCGTCGCCGCCGAGGGCCAGGCCCAGGGCGCCGGCGCCGCTGGCCATCACGGGACCCGCGTTCGGGCTGCCCCAGTTCGGGGCCTGCGTGCGCCAGCAGTGCCACGCGCGCTGTTTGTCCGCCATGCTCTTGCCCAGCAAGACATAGGACAGGGCCGTCAGGCGCGCCGGCAGGTAATTCAGGATGTCGTCAATGCGCGCGGCGCAGCAGCCGAACCAGTCGTAGCGTGCGTTGCGGTAGCCCCACATGGCATCGAGGGTATTGGCCAGCCTGAATAGCACGGCGCCGGGGCCACCCGCCACGGCAAACCAGAACAGGGTGCCAAAGACGGCGTCGTTGCCGTTTTCCAGCAGGGATTCCGTGCTGGCCTTGGCCAGGCTGGCCGCATCGGCGTTGGCCGTGTCGCGGCTGACGATGCGCGCCGTCAGCAGGCGCGCGTTCTCCAGGTCATCGATGGCCAGGGCATCGGCGATCGGTTGATTGTGGTCGCGCAGGCTGCGCAGACCCAGGCACAGATACAGCAGGAAGACGTGGACGGCGGCGCCCGCCAGGCCGCACAGCCAGTAGGCGGCATAGCTGATGGGCAGCACGGCCAGCGACCATGCCAGCGCGCCGCGCAGGAAGCGTCCGCGGCCCCGGTTCAGCAGGCGTTCCAGCGCGCTGGCGAGGCGGCCAAAGCCCACCAGCGGATGCCAGCGGCGCGTTTCGCCCAGCAGCATGTCGAGCAGCACGCCGGCCGCCATCAAGGCGGCCAGCATGGGCAGCGACAAGCCGCTCAGCATGGGGTGCCTTTCAGGTACAGCGGCAAGCCGGCAGCGACAAAGACAGCTTTGTCGCACACGGCCGCCACGGCCTGGTTCAGACGGCCCGCTTCATCGGTGAAGCAGCGCGAGATGGCGCCGTAGGGCACGATGCCCATGCCCACTTCGTTCGATACGAGAACGAGGTCGCAATCGGTGTCCCCGATTTCGGCCAGCGCGTACAGCAGGTGCGCGCGCTCGCTGTGGAACAGTTCGGGCAGGGCGATGTCGCCCACGTCCGGATAAGTCTCGCCAGTGGAAAACATCAGATTCGTCAGCCACAAGGTCAGGCAGTCGACCAGCAGCAGCCGGCCGGGCCGTGCTTCGCGCAGGATGGCGTCGCCCAGGCGCAGCGGTTCTTCCAGCGTGGTCCATTCGGCCGGGCGCTGCGCACGGTGATGCCTGACGCGCGTGGCCATTTCCTCATCGCCCGCCTGTGCGGTGGCGATGTAGACCACTTCCTTGCCCGACTCGCGGGCCAGTTGCTCGGCATAGGCGCTCTTGCCGGAACGGGCGCCGCCGAAGACCAGGGTGCGCGTCATGGCGCTGTTACCACTCGGTGCCGATTTGTGCGCCGATGCCGGCCGCGTACGCATGTTTGACGACGGCCATTTCGGTGACGGTGTCGGCGATGGCGATCAGTTCGTCCGGCGCGCCGCGGCCCGTGATGACCACGTGCTGCATGGCCGGGCGTTCCAGCAGGTCGGCGATGACCTTGTGCACGTCGAGGTAGTTGTACTTGAGGGCGATATTGAGTTCGTCGAACAGCACCAGGCCGTAGCTGGGGTCGGCCAGGAAGGATTTCGCCTGTTCCCATGCCAGTTCGGCTTTTTCGATGTCGCGTTCGCGGTTCTGCGTTTCCCAGGTATAGCCTTCGCCCATCGCATGAAAACTGATTTCGTCGGGGAAGCGGCGCAGGAATTTTTCTTCGCCCGTCGACATGGCGCCCTTGATGAACTGCACCACGCCCACTTTCATGCCGTGGCCCATGGCGCGGATGGCCATGCCGAAGCCGCTCGAACTCTTGCCCTTGCCGTTGCCCGTGTTGACGATGATGATGCCGATTTCCTTGTCTGCCTTGGCGATGGCCGCGTCGATGATGGCCTTCTTGCGTTCCATGCGCACGCGGTGGCGTTCGTTGATGGCCGCGGTGTCCGCATCGATTGTCTTCTTGTCGCTCATGTCAGTCCTCTTTCGGTATGAATATCTTGCGTTTTCCGTGATCGATGATGTCGATCGGGTGGCCCAGGTACTCGCCCAGGATGGACGCCTGCATCACGTCGGCCACGGGACCGGCCAGCCAGCCGCCGTCGCCCATCAGCAGCAGCGCATGGGTCGAGACGCTGTGCGCCAGGTTCAGGTCATGCCCCACCATCACCACGGTTTTATTTTGCTCGCGGCACAGTTTTGACAGCAGGCCCATGACGCTGACCTGGTGCGCCAGGTCCAGCGCATTGGCCGGTTCGTCCAGCAGCAGCAGCGGTGTGTCCTGCGCCAGCATGGCAGCAATCGCCACGCGCTGGCGTTCGCCGCCGGACAGGCTGCGCACGTCGCGTTCGGCCAGGTGCTCCACTTCCATCGAGGCCAGCGCCGCCAGGGCGATGCGCTGGTCGTCACTGCCTTCCCAGTAATGGTTGTCGTGATACGGATGGCGCGCCGACAGCACCGTCTCGATCACGCGGTACGAGAACGCATCGTGGCGCGCTTGCGCCAGGAAGGCCCGTTCGCGCGCCAGTTCTTCGAGCGGCCAGTCGATCAGGGCGCGGCCCTGTATCGTCACGTGGCCCGCATCCGGTTCGCGCAAGCCGGCCAAGGCGCGCAGCAAGGTGCTCTTGCCGGCGCCATTGCGGCCGATCACGCTCCAGCATTCGCCATCCTTGATGTGCCAGATGAGGTTTTCCACGAGGGAGCGCGTGCCTGCCTTCAGGCCGAGTTGGTAGGTGCGGATCATGCTTTTTTCATCTCCTGCGCAGCCGGTGCAATTGGTACAGGAAGACGGGCGCGCCTATCATGGCGGTCACCACGCCGACGGGCAGCTGCAACGGCGCCAGCACGGTGCGCGCCAGGGTATCGGCCAGTACCAGGAAGGTGCCGCCGGCCAGCGCGGCAGCTGGTATCAGCAAGCGATGATCGGGGCCGCAGGCAAAGCGCAGCGCATGCGGCACGATCAGGCCGACAAAACCCACGCTGCCGGCGCTGGTGACGGCGCTGGCCGTGAGCAGGCCGGAACAGAAGAACAGGCCCTTGCGCAGCGCGCCCACGCGCACGCCCAGGGTGCTGGCCGCTTCCGCGTGCAGCGCCATGACGTTGAGCGAGCGCGCACAGCGCAGTGCAAAGACCATGGCGCCGGCCAGGACCAGCCACGGCATCAGCCGCGCGGGTGCGCCGGACAGGTCGCCGATCATCCAGAACACCATGCTGCGCAAGCGGCTTTCCGGGGCAATCGAGAGCATCAGGGTAACGATGGCCATGCAGGCCGAGGCCAGGATCACGCCCGTCAGCAGCAACAGCGAGGCGCCGCCTTCGGCCGCCGTGCCGCCGCGCAGGTCGCGGCGGGCAAAGAAGTACAGCAGCGTGGACACGCCGACGGCGCCAGCAAAGGCGGCCGCGTCGACCACCCACAGCGCGCACATGAACAGCAGTGCGGCCAGGGCGCCAACGGAAGCGCCGGCGGAAATGCCCAGCACGTACGGGTCGGCCAGGGGATTGCGCAGCAGCGCCTGCATCATGACGCCGGCCAGCGACAGCGCCGCGCCGGTGACAAACGCGGTCAGCGCGCGGCCCAGGCGCAGGTCGAGCAGGGTGGCGGCTAGGGTATCGGTTTTGCCCTGCACAACATGGAACAGGGCGGAAGGCAGGTCGGCGAGCGGAATCGCGATCGAACCGATCATGCCGGAGAAAATCAGGCTGGCAACCGCGCACGCGATCAGCACCATGAGGATCACGGTGGCGCGGTGGCGCATGTTGCGGAAAAATGGGTGCATGCATACCTTTAAAACGGGACCTGCGGAACTGCAGCTGCGGGCGACGGCATGCCATCGCCCGCAGCTTACATCATTGCGACGGGGTTATTTCATGCCGTAGCGTACGCCAACGAAGAGGTTCGAGCGTGGCGTCGCGTAGAAGCGGCCCAGTTCATATTCCTTGTTGGTGATGTTGTTCCAGCGTGCCAGCACCGACCAGTCGCGTGCGAACTGGTACGTGGTGTACAGGTTCAGCAAGCCATAGCCACCGAGGGTGGTCGTGTTGGCGATATCTCCAAAACGTTTGCCCGACAACTGCCATTCCGCACCGGTGGTCAAAGGACCGGTCGTGTAATCGACAGCGAAATTGGCGTGCTTTTTCGCGCGGAGTGCCAGTTGTTTGTCCGTCGTTTCATTGCGCGGATCTTGCAGGTCGATATTGCCACTGACGTTGAAGGCGCCGAACTTGTGCGCGCCAGCCAGCGTCAGGCCTTTGAGCAATGCTTTGTCGACATTCATGCTGCAGCCATCGCCTGGTTTCCAGCCGATCACCGTGCAAGGCCATACGTAGGCAAGCATGTCGGTAATCTTGTTGTGGTAGTAGCTTGCGCTCAGTTGCGATTGACCGTCGTTGTATTGCAAGCCAACTTCAGCATTGCGGCCTTTTTCCGGCTTGTTCGTCGGGATGCCGGAACCAGGGTAGTACAGATCGTTGAAGGTCGGGGCGCGGAAACTGGTGCCATAGCTGGCGTTGGCGCGCAAGGCATTGCTGAAACGATAGCCATAGGCGACGCTGCCCGTGTTGTGCGTACCGTACGCCGAGCTGTCGTCGCGACGGCCGCTGATGCTGGCCAGATGGGCGCCGCGCACCAGATTGTACGATGCCGCGAAAGACTTTGTATTGCGTCCGCCGGACAGGCCTTTGGCCGAGCTCACGACGTCTTCGTCACGGTATTCACCCAGAAGTTGCAGTGTGTCGCGGCCAATGAGAATATCGTTTTGCCAGCTGATGTCGGTTTGCTTGGTGTCGAACTGGCTTCTGCCGAAGGCGCCTGCGGCGGATACCGACGTCAGTTTATCCTTCGATTCTGCGTAGCGTAGCTCGCTGTTCCAGTTCGGCAAGAACTGGTTCTTCGTGAAGACCGAAATGCTTTCCTGCTTATTGTCGTTGCGCGCGTCGAAGTTCAAGCCCGCATCGTATTGTGCATTGAGTTTGCTGTTCAGGAAAACCAGGCCGACGTCATGTCCCTTGGCCATCTGATAGCCAAACTGGCCGCTGACGCTTTCCTTGTCGTAGCCGTCTTTATCACCGTTATAGGAAAAATTACCAGGTTTGGTGGCGGAATAGCCATCCGATTTTTCCTTGCCCGCGGTCAGCGCGTAGCTGAAACTGTTGTTGCCACCGGTAGAGCCGGCAACGCTGGCTTCAACCTGGCGGGTGTTGTCGCGGCCGTAGCCGGCGAAGGCGGAAAAGCGCGTCGCGCCGTCGCCTTTCTTGGTAAAGATCTGGATCACGCCGCCGACGGCATCGGCACCATACATGGTGCTCAGAGGACCGTAGACGATTTCAACGTGGTCGATGCTCGACAGGGGCAGGGCGCTCCAGTTGGCAGCACCCGATGTGGCGGAACCAATGCGCACGCCGTCGACCAGCACGATATTCTGGTTGCTGTTCGCGCCGCGAATGAATACGCTCGAATTGGTGCCTGGGCCGCCACTGCGATTGACTTCAATGCCGCGCTGCTTTTGCAGCAGGTCGATCAGCGTACCGGCGCCCGAGCGTGCGATGTCTTCCGAACTGATGGTCTGCGTATCGCTCAACACTTCGCTCAGGTGCTGCGGGTAGCGGCTGGCGGTGACGACGACGGGATCGAAGGTATCTGGCGTGGCTTGGG
Source organism: Janthinobacterium sp. JF4 (assembly GCF_059617925.1). Taxonomy (NCBI): domain Bacteria; kingdom Pseudomonadati; phylum Pseudomonadota; class Betaproteobacteria; order Burkholderiales; family Oxalobacteraceae; genus Janthinobacterium; species Janthinobacterium sp. JF4. Next base: position 71,189 of record NZ_JCAQAV010000027.1, read on the forward strand.
CGAAAGCGGCAGGCGCGGCAATGGCTAGCGCGAGCGACGTGAGCGCCGCGTGGCGGGAAACAGCATGGGTCATGATAATTTTCAGTAAGTAATATGCAACCAGCCGACGTCCCCGTAGGCCAGATTGAACAGAAGTGGGAACTGAAGATGACGATCGAAGATGGCCATGGGCCATTCGGATCGCGAACATCCCCGTTCGCACACTTCCACCTGTCCTGGCCGGTATCCGGGCTGGCAAGTGTGGCTATCCCACCTTCCCATGCTCGATGATTGCAAGCACAGTGGTTGTCAGAGATAGCTTGTCGCCCGCTTCCTGTCGGGAGGGGCGACACTTGCTTACCGTTGCGGGGGCAGCACACGTTCGCCGCAGGCGCGGCATCGTGTTTCCCGTTTAACTGCGCTCATGGACATGAGTGCGGGCACCAAAACCCCGTCATTATACGTGCACTGGGCGTGGACTGAAATGGCTGGCTGGACGATTCGATATCAGAAATCGACGACGACCGTCGCACCGTAGGCGATTTTATGGGCGGAACGCGCGGCCAGCAGGGCCGTTTCTTCCAATGGCAGCCGGGCTTGCAATGCCGACAGCAGGCGGATGGTGCCCGCGTGGCAGATGATGACTGCCGTTTCGTGTTGTTCGCGCAACAGGTCGCCCAAAAACGCATCGACGCGGGCGGCCATCGCCAGCACATTCTCACCCCCGCCGGGGCGGTACCAGGCCAGGTCGGCGGCCCAGGCATCGATTTCCGCGCGTGCAATCGCGTGCCAGGGTTGCATTTCCCACGCGCCGAAATCCATCTCCGCCAGCCGCGCGTCGAAGCGCAAGCCGCTGGAAGGCAAGTCCTGCGCCAATGTTGTCGCCAGGCCGGCGCAGCGGCGCAGCGGACTGGCGTAGAGTGGCACGCCGGCAGGCAGCGTTGCTTGCAGGCTGGCGCGCGCCGAGGCCATTTCATGCGGCGCCACCGCCACGTTGCTGCGGCCATAGCAGGTGCCGCTGGTCACCTGCGGCGCGGGGTGGCGTACTAAAATCAGTCGCATGCTAATAGAAGCGTATGGGGGGCTGGAAGCTGGACAGGATGGCCAGGTAAATCGCCACTTCCGCCACTTGCTGTACTGCGCCCAGGCAGTCGCCTGTGTAGCCTTGCAGGCGGCGCTGGCATTTGCGGCCCAGCCAGAATGCGGCAGCTGCCGCCACCACGATGGCAAAGACCAGCGCGGCCCAGTGAAATATTCCCAGCACGCCGCAGGCGATGGCAGGCAGCAGGCCGCAGACGGTGGCGATGATGAATTCTTTCGTAGTCATCTCCTGCGCCATCGGCTTGGCTTTGCCTTCGTCGCGCGCGTAGTCCATGAGCCAGATCAGCGAAACGGCGGCCAGGCGCGAAAGCGGGTGGGCGATGAACAGTGTCGCCACGACGATGTGTGGCGGCAGCGAAGCGAGCGCCGCGCATTTGATGGCGAGCAGGCAGACGATGCCGATGGCGCCATATGCGCCGATGCGCGAATCCTTCATGATTTCCAGCACCCGCTCGCGCGTCAGTCCACCGCCAAAGCCATCGCACATGTCGGCGAAGCCGTCTTCATGGAAGGCGCCCGTCAGGTAAATGCCGGCGGCGACGGCCAGCAGCACGGCCACCGCCGAAGGCAGGAGCCAGCTGGCCAGCAGATACACCGCGCCGGAAATGACCGCCACCACCACGCCGACCAGCGGAAAGTAGCGCGAGGCGTGCTGCAGCCAGGCCGGCTCGAAACCCACCCAGCGCGGGATCGGCAGGCGCGTGAAGAACTTCAGCGCAATGAAGAAGAGGCGGCACTGGTGGGCTGCGGCGGAAACGGGATTGGTCATGGTCTTAGTCTGGCGTGGACTTTTCGCTGACCTGGGCCGAGGCGAAGGTCGCCATCTCGCGCATGAAGTTGACGGCCGCATGCAGCAGCGGCAAGGCCAATGCCGAACCCGTGCCTTCGCCGAGGCGCAAATCGAGGTGCAGCAGCGGACGCGCCCCCAGGCTGGTCAGCAGTTGGCGGTGGCCGTTTTCATCGGAGCAGTGCGAAAACACACAATAATCGAGGATGGCCGGCTGCAGGCGCGCCGCCACCAGCAGGGCGCTGCTGACGATGAAGCCGTCGATCAGCAAAATCATGCGCCGTTCGGCCGCTTTGAGCATGGCGCCGGCCATCATGGCGATTTCGAAGCCGCCAAAGGTGGCCAGCACGTCGAGTGGTTCATGGGCTGCCGCATGATGGGCGACTGCCGCTTCGATCACCTGCTGTTTGTGCAATATGCCTTCCTTTGACAGGCCGGTGCCGGCGCCCACGCAGTCGGCGACCGGTGTTTGCGTCAGCTTGTGCATCAGCGCGGCGGCAGCGGTCGTGTTGCCGATGCCCATTTCGCCAAAGCCCAGCACATTGCCGTCCAAGGTGGCGACCAGGTCCATCCCTGCCTGCATGGCGGCCAGGCATTGCTCCAGGCTCATGGCGGGTTCTTTGGCAAAGTTGCGCGTGCCGGGACCGTGCTTACGGTCAAGCAAGCCGTCGCGCGGTCCGAAGTCATGGTTCACGCCGGCGTCTACTATATAGAGGGCACAATCGTTCTGACGGGCAAAGACATTGATGGCGGCGCCGTTGCCCAGGAAGTTTTCCACCATTTGCCACGTCACGCTTTGTGGATAAGCGGAAATGCCTTCGGCGACGACGCCATGGTCGGCCGCGAAAACGATGATGGCAGGCTGCTGCAAGGCCAGCCGCGTGCTTTGCTGGATCAGGCCGATCTGACGGGCCAGGGTTTCCAGTAGCCCCAGGCTGCCCAGTGGCTTGGTCTTGCTGTTGATGGCGTGTTCGAGGGCGCTGGCCAGTGCTGCGTTGGCGGTGGGAGATATGTGTGGGATAGGCATGGGAATCAGGGTGGGTGAGGCAGGTGATTGTCGGCGCTACGATATCACACAGCAATATTTGCCCAACTGTAAATTAGCGCTTGCGGGGCATGCGGCCCAAGGCTATAATTCGCCCCCTCGCTGAACGACGCATGCAAATGTCGAGTAAAGCAGGGTGAAAAAGAAGGTTGACGAAATGCTGCAAACGCTTCATACTCTTCCTTC